>NZ_JALQDC010000004.1:0-370771 GCF_023631445.1 Caballeronia sp. GAWG1-5s-s
AAAGTATTTATGACCCGCCGGCTGTTGACTGGCGCGTATTTTACGTTTCACGGGGCGATGTTTAAGACGGTGAGTTAGCAAGGGGGCCCGATGTTATTTAGTTTTTTGGTCTTGGCGGGGCGCGCCGCGCACGCGCGAGCCGCCGACGCGCTGCGCCTGCGCAGGCTGGCGCGCGCGAACCGCCCGCCGCGGCCGCATGCCTCCTCGCCGCGACCGGACGATGCCAGCGCGTGGACAGGCTGGTTCGATGGTTCCGCGCTGCCGAATCCGGGGCGCATCGGCATCGGCGCGGTGCTCAAGAGTCCCGAGGGCAGCACGTTGCAAATCAGCGCGACGGCGGGGCAAGGGGACAGCAGCGTGGCCGAATATCTCGCGCTGACTGCGCTTCTCGAAGCGGCGCAGCGCGAAGGCGTCGCCAATCTGACGATCTATGGCGACAGCCGAGTGGTCATCGACGACGTTCAGGCCGGCGAACCGGAGGGCATCCGCTCGCTCGCGGATCACGCGGCGCGCGTGCGGACGCTCATCGCGCAAATCGGCGAAGTTCGCCTGCAATGGATTCCGCGCGCCCGCAACGCGCACGCGGACCGGCTGTCGCGCGAGGCGCTCGCCGTCGCCGATGCGCCCGCGTGCGCGGTATCGGCGGCCTGACGGTCAGCCGAGTTCGCGGATATCGGCGGTCGGCGTGCTGCCGAAGGCATCGCTCAGCAGGAAGTCGACGAGCTTGCTTGCCGACTGCTCGGCCGTCGCGAGCTGGCCCTCGCGCTTGAGCGTGTCGAAGCGCTCCCGCAGCGGGAAACGCTCGAGCGCGGTGCAGCGAATCTCGGCTTGCATGTCCGTATCGACGACGCCCGGCGCGACGCTGCAAATGCGCAGCCCGCCATTGTCGTCCAGCGCGACCGCCCGCGCGTGATGGTCGAGCGCGGCCTTCGTCGCGCAGTAGATGCTCCAGCCCGGATACGCGTTGCGCGCCGCGCCGCTCGAAATATGGGCGACGCGGCGGTCCGCCGCGTGCGCGCTCGCGGCGGCGAAGGCAGCGGCAAGCATCAGCGGAGCCGCGACGTTCACGCTGACTGCGCGCGCGACCGCGTCCGCATCCTGATCCGCGAGCGGACCGACGGGCGCGAGCATGCCCGCATTGTTGACGAGCAGCACGCGATCGGCGCGAGCCAGAAAGCGCCCGAGCGCGCCGTCCGCGAGCCAGGCGCCGAGCGCGGACAGATCGGCGAGATCCAGCTCGGCTTCGTGCAGCCGGCCGGGATAACGCGCCGCCAGCGCTGGATTGCGTTTGCGCGAGATCGCGAGAATCTCGGCGTCGCGCGAGAGCAGGGCGTCGGCGAGCGCCGCGCCGAGGCCGCGCGTGTGGCCGGTAACGATCGCGAGAGTGGTCTGTGGCATGAAAAGATCCGGTGGCATGAAAGGAGTCGATGTCTTCCGATTCTAGCGGCGCTCGCCTCAATAGCGCCGAAATGCCGAATTGGGAAGGGGCTCGCGCTCATCCGTTGGTAATGGGTCACACCCGTGCGCCGGGCGCTTTTTTACCTGACAAGATGCGCTGCAGAATCGACAATCGTCAGCCGCGAAACGATCTGGAGTTTTTCTATGCCCATCCGTCCAACCGCGCGCAACGCCGCGCCGTCCGTCAGCCGTGCCCGGCGCACAGCATCTCCCGCAGCCGCCCGGCCGAACTTCGCGGCGGCGCTCGCGGCATGCATCGGATTCATCGGCGTGCCGGGCGCGGCATGGGCGCAAAGCTCCGTGCAACTCTACGGCGAACTGGATGCCGGCCTCGCGTATGTCAGCAATGTCGGCGGGCATTCGCAATACCGGCTGACGACCGGCACCATCGACGGCAGCTATTGGGGGCTGCAAGGCAGCGAAGATCTGGGCGGCGGCGCGCGGGCGATCTTCCGGCTCGAACGCGGCTACGCGGTATCGACGGGGCAGGGGCTCAACGATCACCCGATGTACGTCGGCCTCGGCACCGACGCGCTCGGCACCCTCACGTTCGGCCATCAGTACGACTCCATCCACGACTATTTCGCGCCCTTCACGCTGACGGGCGGCACGGGCGGCACGGCCTTCGCGCATGTGCTCGACAACGACAACGCGAACAACTCGTTCCTCGCGGCCAACGCCGTCAAATACACGAGCGCGACGTACGGCGGCTTCAGCTTCGGCGGCCTGTACGCGTTTTCGAACGCGGCGGGCGGGTTCGCCAATAACCGCGCGTACAGCGTCGGCGCGAATTACACGCTCGATTCGTTCAGCGCCGGGGCGGCCTATCTGCACAACGACGGACGCGGCAACACGACCGGCGGCGCGTACGACGCGCTCGCGCTGCCCGGCAACGCGCCGGGCGCCGTCGTCGCGGCGAACGTGCAGCGGCAGAATACCTTCGGCGTCGCGATGAGCTACGGCATCGGCGACTTCCAGCTTGCCGGCGCGTTCTCCCGCTCGATCAATTCCGGGGTGAACGACGCGGATACCGGCGCCGCGCTGCCCTCGCTCGCGCTCAATAACTACGAGATCAACGGCATCTACAAGCTGACGCCCGCGATCCTGCTCGCCGGCATGTACGTGTACACGAACGGCGGCGGCGCGCACTGGCACGAAGGCGCGTTGCAGGTGGACTATCTGTTGGGCAAGCGCACGGACGTGTATGTCGAGTCCATCTATCAGCGCGCGTCGTCGGATGCGCCCGCCGTCATCAACACGAACGACCCGTCGAGCGGCCGCAATCAGTTGATGTTCACGACAGGCATTCGCCACCGCTTCTGAATCTGGTAATTTGGCGGGATCGGTTGCTCGCCTCGAAGGGTGTCTCATGTCGATTCAGACGTTCTCGCTGTTCGTGCCCGCGTGTTTCGCCATCAACATGGCGTTCGGCCCGAACAACATGCTTTCGCTTTCTAACGGCGCGCGTCGGGGCGTGCGCGTGTCGGTGCTCGCGTCGTTCGGACGGCTCGCCGCGTTCGCCGTCATGATCGCGATTGCCGGCCTGGGACTGGGCGCGTTGCTGCTCGCGTCCGAGACGCTTTTCACGGCGATCAAGCTCGTGGGCGCGGCTTACCTCGTGTGGATCGGCATCAAGCTGATCCGCTCGGGACCGCAAACCGTCACGGGCGCGGAGGGCGCGGGCGTTGCCGGACTCGCGCGGCTGACGAAGCAGGAGTTTCTCGTCGCCGCCGGCAATCCGAAAGCGATTCTGGTCTTCACCGCCTTCTTTCCGCAATTCGTCGACCGCGGCGCGTATGCGACGAGCTTTGCGATTCTCGGCGCGATATTCCTGTTGTTCGAGCTTGTCGCGATCGTCATTTACGCAGCGCTCGGCGCGCGACTCGGTTCGCTTTCGCGCGGCGCTCGCGGTTTCAGGTGGTTCAATCGCGTGAGCGGCGCGCTGATGATCGGCTTCGGCGTGATGCTCGCGCTGGTGCGCCGTCCGGCGGCCTGACAAACGCGCCTCGTCCGCGCACCGGGACGTTTGTCATTTTTCTTTTCGCGATTTTCTCCAATCGCGCGTTTGAACGCTCGGCGACTTGATTCGGAATAAGTCGTTGCGGCTTATGCACGCCTTCTCAAGCAGCGATAAGCGATAATCACGTGCTTTTACTCAGTCGTCGTCCGTTTTAGGACGAGTTCGTTTCAATCTTTACGCATTCTCGAAGGCGTCGTACCGCTTCTGTGGTTGAAGGAATTTCCCATGAATAATCAATCGCCCGCCGCGTCGCAGACGCGCGCGTTTGCGACCGTCTTTCTGATCGAAATGTGGGAGCGTTTCGGTTATTACGGCATGGCCGCGCTACTCGTGCTGTTCATGATCGATAAAGTCGGTTTCGCCGACGATTACGCCAATCTCACATGGGGCGCATTTTCGGCGCTCGTGTTCTCGGCGCCGTCGATTGGCGGCTGGATCGGCGACAAGGTGCTCGGCGCCCGCCGCACGATGACCTTCGGCGCGATCGTGCTGTCGCTCGGTTACCTCATGCTCGCGCTGCCCTACGACGCGCTCGGCTTCATGTATGCGTCGCTCGGCGTGATCGTGGTGGGCAACGGGCTATTCAAGTCAAACGCGGCGAATCTCGTGCGCCGCATCTACGAAGGCGATGAAGCGCGCATCGACAGTGCCTTCACGATTTACTACATGGCGGTGAATATCGGGTCGACGTTCTCGATGCTCGCGACGCCGTGGATCAAGGACCACTGGGGCTGGCACGCGGCGTTCGCCGTCTGCTGCGGCGGCATGGTGCTCGGTCTCGTGAATTTCGTGCTGATCCGCCGCACGCTTGCCCATGTGGGCTCCGCACCGGACGATCAGCCGATGCGCTGGGGCCGCTTTGTCCCGGTCGCGGCCGGCAGTGTCGTGCTCGCGGCGGCGACGGTGTTCATCCTCCAGCATCAGACGGTGGCGAGGGTTTGCGTCTGGGCCGCCGCACTCGGCATTCTCGCGATCTTCGGCTATATGCTCGTGCGCTGCGATCGCAGCGAGCGGGCCGGCCTTTGGGCGGCGCTGATTCTGACGCTGCAAGTCATCTTGTTTTTCGTCTTCTATCAGCAGATGTCGACGTCGCTCACGCTGTTCGCGCTGCGCAATGTCGATCCTGCCTTCTCGGTTGCCGGCGTGCGTCTTTTCACGTGGAGCGCGGCGCAGTTCCAGGCGCTGAACCCGATCTGGATCATGATTCTGAGTCCGCTGCTCGCCGTCGCTTATGCCGGCCTCGCGCGGCGCGGCCGAGACGTGTCGGTGGCCGCGAAATATGCGTTCGGCTTCGTGGTGGTCGCGGTGGGCTTTTTCGTGTTCGGCCTGAGTGGACGCTACGCGGTGGAGGGCCGTGTGTCGTCGTGGTTCATGGTGGCGGGCTACGGCCTCTATTCGCTGGGTGAATTGCTGGTGTCCGGACTCGGCCTCGCGATGATCGCGCGCTACGTGCCGGCCCGCATGAGCGGCTTCATGATGGGCTCGTATTTCGTGGCGACAGGCGTGTCGCAGTATCTCGGCACCGTCGTGGCGAACGTCGCGCGCATGCCGCCGGGCCATCTCGATCCGCTTCAGTCCTTGCCTTTGTACACGCATCTTTTCGTGTCGCTCGGCTGGCTGGCGACGGGCGGGGCGGCGATCGCGCTCGTGTTGTTGCCGCTGCTCCGCAGACTGTCGCGGGCGCATCATCGCGCAGCGGGCGCGGGCGCGGGCGCGGGCGCGGTGCGAGCGCCGATGGCGAGCGCATGGCGCCGGTTTCTGCGTCTTGAGCGAAACACCGTTTGACGACGCGAAGCGATTCGGTCTATAATCTAATTCTTCAGACGCGGGGTGGAGCAGTCTGGCAGCTCGTCGGGCTCATAACCCGAAGGTCGTAGGTTCAAATCCTACCCCCGCAACCAGAATTCAAAATCGCGTTTCCGGCGGCCGGTGTATCAGGCCGCTTGGAGACGTTGTCTCAGTGGCGTAAGCGCCAATCTAGTATTTCTTCCTCGACGCATCGGAACGACGCAGTTGCGTTGCTTGTCGTCCGTCCATCGTCAAACTCTCTGTGCTCCTGTTCCGTCGCTAGGCGAGTGCGTTCGTCGTCGGCTCGACTTACTTGGTTCGCCTGAAGCCCTCGCTCAGCGCGGACCACCCCATACACGAAAAGCCTGCATGAGCATCAACTCATGCAGGCTTTTTGCGAATCCTTCGGCCGTCGTCCGACCGGGCGCACGCGCGAGACGTGCTATCAGCGAGCTTTCGCGTCCGGGGTTTTCACCGCCGCCTCCGCGAAACCGCGACCCGTTCGAATTCAGACCACCGACCCACCACGCAATGCGAAAGACGAGGGCGTCACACCCACCGTCGATGGCTTCGCGCAGCGATCAATAAAACTTCTTCGGCAGTTGCGCGCGGCGGATCTGCTTGCGAAGACGAGCGACAGCAGCAGCTTTCTTGCGCTTGCGCTCAGTCGTCGGCTTTTCGTATGCCATGCGCGACTTGAGTTCTTGAATCAGGCCCGTGCGTTCGACGGTACGACGAAAACGTCGCATGGCGACGTCGAAAGGCTCATTCTCTTTCAACAGTACTTTAGTCATTGAAATCTCGGTTGATCTGGCCCTGCCAGAATTTGGGGCAAAGCGCAATTGTACACTTTCTGAGAGGCGCGCTGCATCCTCTTTACACGAGAATCTGCGCGGCGCGGCTCGGGATTCACATCGTAGGTCGTTGAATCAAGACGACAAATCCTGAATAACCCGCCCTCGTGTCGGCTTAGAAGCCGCGAGAACGGCGCGGACGGTCTTCCGGCTCGCGCGGTCCCGCGTCCGGCTGATGAATGGTCACGTCCGAACGCGCGAGCGCCACGCACGGCAGAATCCAGCCGTCCGCCTTCTCCTCCGCCGTGAGCCCCGGCCACTCGATGCGATAGTCCACGTCGCCCGCTTCCAGCTTGCACATGCATGTCCGACACGTCCCGTTGCGGCACGAGCGGGGCAGCGACAGCCCCGCGCGCCATGCCGCGTCGAGCAGCGTTTCGCCCGGCTGCACTTCGACGACATCGCCGCGCGGCGCGACGGTCATCGCGAAGACGCGCGGCTCGCTCACGTGCGCACCTCGACGTTCGCGCGTCCGTGCGTGAGATCGCGCAGTTCTGCGGCCGCCGATTCGCGCGCGGCGGCGGCCATTCGCACGACGAGCCGCACCGTCATCCCATAGGCGCTGTCGACCAGCTCGGCTTCGTGCTGCTCGATCCAGCGGCGCACACGCGCTTCGTCGGCGTAGTCGATCCCGATGGCGAGCAGGCCGCGCTCGATGCGTTCGATGCGCTCCGCCGACTGCATCGCGGTGGCGATGGCGTCGGTGTACGCGCGCACGAGTCCGCCCGCGCCCAGCTTGATGCCGCCGTAGTAGCGCACGACCGCCGCCAGCACGCCGTCCACTTCGTGATGCCGCAGGACTTCGAGAATCGGGCGGCCCGCAGTGCCGGAGGGCTCGCCGTCGTCGGACATGCCCGACTGGCCGCCCGCCAGCAGCGCCCAGCACACGTGCGTGGCCGTCGGATGCTCGGCGCGCAGGCGGTCGAGTTGCTGCATGGCGGCGTCGCGGTCGGACACCGGAATGGCGAGCGCGATGAAGCGGCTCTTGCGCACGTCGATTTCGGCGCTGACGGGAGAGGCGAGCGTATAGGTGGGCAAGGCGGGCAGCGTCTACTAAAACGGAGTGGATTCAGGCCGAGGCGCGAAGCGGGCGCTGCATGAGCACGGTATCGACCCATCGGTCGAACTTGAAGCCGACGTCGCGCAACACGCCGACATGCTCGAACCCGAGCCGCGCATGCAGCGCGATCGACCCGGCGTTGCCGCTGTTGCCGATCACCGCGATCATTTGCCGCCACGGACCGCGCTCGCATCGCTCGACGAGCGCCGAAAGCAACGCGAGCCCGATGCCGCGTCCGCCGAGGCCGTCGGCGACATAGACGGAATCTTCGATCGTATGCCGGTACGCCGAGCGCGCGCGATACGTCGAGGCATACGCGTAACCCGCGACCTCGCCGTCGAGTTCCGCGACGAGATAGGGCAGGCCCGCCGCGACCGCCGCCGCGTGACGCGCGCGCATTTCGTCGGCCGTCGGCGGCGCCTCCTCGAACGTCGCCAGCGCGTGGAGCACATAGTGCGCATAGATGCGCGCGATGGCGTCGAAGTCGCTGGACGCGGCGTCGCGAATGATGGGCGCTGGCGCGCGATTCGATGTCATGGCGGTTTCTCGGGTGGCGGTCGGAGCAGCCCGCACCGGCGGGCTGCGCAGCCGGGATTTTCGCACGCCGCGCTGTGACCGGAAAATCGCTTGCGGCCGTGCGCCAGCCCACTCAATGCGCGACTTTCTGGCTAAATAAGCGTTGAGTCGCGCGCTGGCCGCCCTCTACACTAAGGCGCCTGTCGACCGAGCCGGCGCATGCGCCTCGTGCGGCGTCCCGTTCCCCGCTTCGAGCGCAGCCGTCGCAACGCAGGCACGTCAGCGCGATCAGCCCATGCGGCGCGGCAACGCGCCCGAGCGTCCTTGCCTTGCGGCGCACGACCACAATACGAATGAACAAACTTCAACGCGGGGCGCTGGCGGCGCTCCTGATCGTCGTCGTGATGATCGCGGCGCTCGCGCCGGCGGTGATCGCCTTGACGCTCGCCGTGCGCAGCGAACGGCAGGCGCGCGTCGAGCGGCTCGGCAAGCTCGCCGATGCCACGCTCCTTCGCGCGGAAGACTTGACGCGGCGTCTGTCGGGCGCGCTGGGCGACATCGGCAACGTGAGCGACGCGCCGTGCTCCACCAGCTATCTTCGGGCGCTGCGGCACATTGCGCTCACGGGGGCGCCGCTGCGCGATGCGGGCGCCTACGACCGCGACGGCCGGTGGCAATGCTCGTCGTCGCTGGGCGCGGTGTCGGCGGGCGCGTCGGACAGTCTCGCATTGCCGCCGCCCGACTGGCGTTCTCGCGATGGCGTGAGCGCGTGGTACGGCATGGCGCGCCTGCCCGGAGGCAAGGATTCGCTCGTGATGGGGCGCGGCGGCGTCTACATTGCCGCCGATCCTTCTCTCTACGTCGACGGCATCGACGCGAACATAGGGCGCTCGGGCGATGTCGCCGTCATCAATACCGAGGCGCGACGCGTGATCGCCGGCACGCCCGCCACCGATGCGTCCGCGGTCCTCGCCGTTTATCGCAGCTCGCCGTCGCTGCTGGATTGCGCGTCGGTGGCCGTGCGCCGCTCGGCGACGATGCCGCTCGCGGTCGTCGTCAGCACGCCGCGCGAGACGTGGCGCACGCGCGCGCTCTCGCTGCCGTGGGAGTGGCTGCTCGCCGGGATCGCGACGGGCGTGCTGTGCGCGGGCTGGGCGGCCTATGTCATCGTGCGCAGGCTCTCGCCGCGCGGTCAGTTGCGCGACGCCGTGCGCCGCCACCAGTTCATCGTCGCTTATCAGCCGATCGTCGATCTCGCGACGCGCCAATGCGTCGGCGCGGAAGCGCTGGTGCGCTGGAAGCATCACGACCGCATCGTGCGGCCGGACCATTTCATCCCGCTCGCCGAGCATCGCGGGCTCATTCAGGCGATCACCGATCAAGTGCTCGACACCGTTCTGCTGGAACTGGGCGACTTTCTCAGGCGCTACGCCGACTATTACATCTCCGTGAACGTGTCCGCGCCGGACCTGACGACGCATCGTTTTCTCGGCGTGATCGGTCCCGCGCTCGCGCGGCAAGGCATCCGGCCACAGCAGATCCGCATCGAGGCCACGGAGCGCGGCTTTCTGGATGCCGACGCGGCGAAGGAGGTCATCAGCGCGTTCCGCGAGGCGGGCCACGCCGTCTATCTGGACGACTTCGGCACCGGTTACTCCAGCCTGTCGCACTTGCAGACGTTTCGTGTGGACGGCCTGAAGATCGACAAGTCGTTCGTCGATACGGTCGGGCAGGACGCGGCGTCGAGCAGCGTCGCTTCGCATATCATCGAGATGGCCGCGACGCTCGGCGTGCAGGTGATCGCCGAAGGCATCGAGCGCGAAGAGCAGGCGGCCTATCTGCATGCACGCGGCGCGCAGTTCGGGCAAGGCTGGCTCTTTTCGCCGCCGCTCACGGCCGCCGAGTTCATTCGCTATGCGGGCGCGACACGCGCACGCTAAGCCCCAACCGGACGCCTTCATGGACGATCAAACCGCCGTTTCCTTTCTCCGCGATGTTCGACATCCGCTGCTCGCGCTGCATCGCGCGGTGCTCGCGCATCTGCGCCACGCGCACGAGGCCGAGTTCGGGCCGGTGTCGCCCGGCGAATTCCTGCAGATCGTGATCAACGGCAGCGCGTATCGCTGGCTTTCGCCGCTGTCGACGCTGATCGCCGCCCTAGACGACGTGCTTGACGACGACGAAGCCACGCCGGATGCGCGCGTCGGGCACGCAAAGGCGGTCATCGGCATGTTCCGCGCCGAAACGCGCGATCCCGCCTTCGCCGAACGCTTTCTGCCGCTTCTGCAAGAATCCCCGGACATTGCGGTCGCCAACGGCCATGTCGTGCAGGTCGTGCGGGGCGTGTCGGCGGGCTGACGGCGCCGCGTCCTCCGCTATCGAAAAAGCGACGCAAAAGCACGAATTCCGCACGACGCGCCCATGCGGGTTTTCACGGCTGTCGCGCGTCGCCGACGTTGCAGCGCGGGCGCATGAACCGCGCGCCGCGCCCGCGTACCGGATGCTGCATCGCAGCAAGCCGACGCCGCTTCTTTGAGCGATTATTTTTCGCTTGCGACTATCCGCGCCAATCCGGGAGGCGCGCATCGGCAGGACGCCCGCCTCCGTTAGACGAAACAGGAGGCGCTCATGTCGCTGTACGGCTTCGGCCCGCTGCTCTGGGCGGGCGCAAAGGAAACGCTCGCGCTCGCGCTGCTTTCGCTCGCGGTGTCGGTGTTGCTCGGACTGGTCGGCGCGTCGGCGAAGCTCTCGCGGCACGGACTCTTGCGCGGCATCGCGACCGCGTACACGACGCTGATCCGCTCCGTGCCCGATCTCGTGCTGATGCTGCTGCTCTTCTACAGCATCCAGATCGCGATCAATCACGTCACCGATGCGTTCGGCTGGGATCAGTTCGATATCGATCCGTTCACGGCGGGCGTGCTCACGCTCGGCTTCATCTACGGTGCGTATTTCACCGAGACGTTTCGCGGCGCGTTTCTCGCGGTGCCGCGTGGCCAGCTCGAAGCAGGCAGCGCGTACGGCATGAGCGGCATGCGCGTGTTCGGCCGCATCCTGTTTCCGCAGATGATGCGCTTCGCGCTGCCCGGTATCGGCAACAACTGGCAAGTGCTCGTGAAGGCGACGGCGCTCGTGTCGATCATCGGCCTCGCGGATGTGGTGAAGGCCGCGCAGGACGCGGGCAAGAGCACGTTCAACATGTTCTTCTTCATTCTGATCGCCGCGCTCATCTATCTCGCGATCACCACGGCGTCGAACTTCGTGCTGATGGCGCTGGAACAACGCTATTCGACGGGCGTGCGCCACGCCGATCTTTGAGGACAGAGACCATGATGTCGATCTTCGCCGAATACTGGCGTCCGTTTCTGTATTCCGACGGCATGCGCGCCTCGGGCCTCGTCGTGACGCTGTGGCTGCTCGCGGCGTCCATTGCCATCGGCTTTTGCGCGGCCGTGCCGCTCGCGTGCGCGCGGGTCTCGAAGCGCCGCTGGCTCTCGACGCCCGTGCGCCTCTACACGTACGTGTTTCGCGGCACGCCACTGTACGTGCAACTGCTGCTGCTCTACACGGGCATGTACAGCCTGGAATTCGTGCGCACGCATTCCTTGCTCGAAGCATTCTTTCGCAGCGGCTTCAACTGCGCGGTGCTCGCCTTCGCGCTGAACACGTGCGCCTACACGACCGAGATCTTCGCCGGCGCGATCCGCGCGATTCCGCACGGCGAAGTGGAAGCCGCGCGCGCCTACGGCATGGGCACGTTCACGATGTATCGCCGCGTGATCCTGCCGTCCGCGCTGCGCCGCGCCTTGCCTTTGTACAGCAACGAAGTGATCCTGATGCTGCACGCGACCACCGTCGCGTTCACGGCGACGGTGCCGGACATCCTGAAGGTCGCGCGCGATGCAAATTCGGCCACGTATGAATCGTTCGGTTCGTTCGGCATCGCGGCGCTTCTGTATCTGGCGATTTCGTTCGCGCTCGTCGCGGCGTTTCGACGCGCGGAGCGCCGCTGGCTCGCGTACCTGAGCCCGTCGCGCGCCTGACGAGCGGTAAAATTCCAAGCCGTGCGGAGAATCATGTCATCACCCGAGGAGATTGCGTTGGAGCCGAAAGCCAAAGACGTCGCGACGAAGCTCGTCGCCGAGGACATCCACAAACGCTACGGCGACAACGAAGTGTTGAAGGGCGTGTCGCTCGCGGCGCGCGCGGGCGATGTCATCAGCATCATCGGCGCGAGCGGCTCGGGCAAGAGCACGTTCCTGCGCTGCATCAACTTTCTGGAGAAGCCGAACGCGGGGCAGATCGTCGTGGATGGCGAAGCCGTGCGCACGAAGACCGACCGCAACGGCAATCTCGAAGTCGCCGATCACAAGCAACTCCAGCGCGTGCGCACGAAGCTCGCGATGGTCTTCCAGCACTTCAATCTCTGGTCGCACATGACGGCCATCGAGAACGTGATGGAAGCGCCCATTCACGTGCTCGGCATCTCGAAGAAGGAAGCCGAGGACCGCGCCCGCGAGTATCTGGAAAAGGTCGGCCTGCCGCCGCGCGTGGAAAAGCAGTATCCGTCGCATCTGTCGGGCGGGCAGCAGCAGCGCGTCGCCATTGCACGCGCGCTCGCCATGCATCCGGACGTGATGCTCTTCGACGAACCCACGTCCGCGCTCGACCCCGAACTCGTGGGCGAAGTGCTCAAGGTCATGCAGCGGCTTGCCGAAGAAGGCCGCACGATGATCGTCGTGACGCATGAGATGGGCTTCGCGCGCAACGTGTCGAATCACGTCATGTTCCTGCATCAGGGACGCACGGAAGAAGAAGGCGCGCCGTCCGAGGTGTTGAGCGCGCCGAAGAGCGAGCGCCTGAAGCAGTTCCTGTCGGGCAGTCTCAAGTAACGTGGCGAGCGCTTCGGGCCCGGCGCGCGGGCCGCTGCAAGTGGCGATCGTGGCGCTGCCGCCGGTATCGATGAGCGGCATCGCGCCGATCATCGACAGTCTCGCGCTCGCCAACGAAATCGACGGGCATCGTCTCTACGACTGGCGCGTTTGTTCGTGGGACGGCCGTCCGGTGCCGCTTTCGGGCGGCGCGCAGCTTCCCGCCGACTGCGCCTTCAACGACGCCGTTCATTGCGACTGGCTGATCGTCGTCTCCGAACGCTATCAGCAGTTCGCCGACTACCGGCTCTTTCTCGCGAGCCTTGCGCGCGTCGCGCCGCGCACGCCGCTCGTTTCCGGCATTCATCACGGCGTCTGGTGGCTCGCGATGGCCGGGCAACTCGCGCAGTATCGCGTGGCCGTGAACTGGGAGACGTACCAGCAGTTCACCGAGCAGTTCGAGCGCGCCATTGTTTCGCAGCAGATCTTCGAAATCGACCGCGACCGCGCGACATGCGCCGGCGGTCAGGCGAGCATCGACTTCATGCTCGCGATGATCGCCCGCGATCACGGTCAGGATCTGGCGGAGCGCATCGCGGATTCGCTCGGCGTCGGCGCGTTGCGCGCGGGCACCGAGCGGCAGCGCATACCGTTCGTCACCGCGCCCGGCGAGCGGCATCCGCGCCTGAACGACGCGCTGCAACTCATGGAAGCGAATATCGAAGACCCGCTGTCCACCGACGACATCGCGAATCTCGTCGGCATCTCGCGCAGACAGCTGGAGCGGCTCTTCCGTCAGTATCTCGGCGCGATGCCCTCGAAGTATTACCTCAATCTGCGCCTGACGAAGGCGCGCACGCAATTGCAGCGCACGAGCAAGTCCGTGGTGCAGATCAGCCTCGCGTGCGGTTTTTCATCGGCGGCGCATTTTTCAAATGCGTATCGCGACCGCTTCGGCGTGACGCCGCGAGAGGAGCGGCGCAACTGGATCGAAAAGCAGCGCGGCGCGCTCGACGAACCGCGCGGCGGGGCGTTGATCGAGCCGCCCGAGTCTCATTGAATCGACGCTTGAGCCTAGCGTGAAAGCGCATGAAAGCATGTCGCGAACGCGCAAGACGGAACGCACGCAAGCGCCTAATATCGAAAGCATTGCAATACGACTGCAGCAAGAACCCGTAGAGGAGTGGCACATGACCGACATCAATGTGAATCGCGGTACGTTCGACGAAGTAATGGTTCCGGTGTTTTCGCCCGCCAATTTCGTGCCGGACAGAGGCCGCGGCTCGCGCGTATGGGACACCGAAGGCCGCGATTACATCGACTTCGCCGGCGGCATCGCGGTGACGGCGCTGGGCCACGCCCATCCCGAACTGCTCAAGGTGCTGCACGAGCAGGGCGAGAAGCTCTGGCATATCGGCAACGGCTACACGAATGCGCCGGTATTGCGTCTCGCGAAACGCCTGACGGACCTGACCTTCGCGGATCGTGCGTTCTTCGCGAACTCCGGCGCGGAGGCGAACGAAGCGGCGCTGAAGCTCGCGCGCCGTTATGCCATCGACAAGTTCGGTCCCGAGAAGATCGAGATCATCTCGTTCACGCAGTCGTTTCATGGCCGCACGTTCTTCACGGTCAGCGTCGGCGGCCAGCCGAAGTACGCGGAAGGCTTCGGTCCGCAGCCCCAGGGCATCCGCCATCTGCCGTACAACGATCTTGCACAGGCGCTCGAAGCCATCGGCGACAACACATGCGCGGTGATCGTCGAGCCGGTGCAGGGCGAAGGCGGCGTGCTGCCCGCCGATCCCGCGTTCCTGAAGGGCCTGCGCGAAGCCTGCGACAAGCACGGCGCTTTGTTGATTTTCGATGAAGTGCAGACGGGCGTCGGCCGCACGGGCACCTTCTACGCGTACATGCAATACGGCGTGACGCCCGACATCCTCACGACCGCGAAGGCGCTCGGCAACGGCTTTCCCATCGGCGCGATGCTGACTACCGATGAGATCGCGCAGCACTTCAAGGTCGGCGTTCACGGCACGACGTACGGCGGCAATCCGCTCGGCGCGTCCATCGCGGAGAAGGTCGTCGAACTGATCAGCGATCCGAAATTGCTCGAAGGCGTCGGCGCGCGCAGCGAAGCGATCAAGGCGCATCTTGCGCGTATCAACGAGCGGTTCGGCCTGTTCAAGGACATTCGCGGCCGCGGTCTTTTGATCGGCGCGGAACTCGCCGACGCCTACAAGGACCGCGCGAAGGACGTGCTCAATGCGGCGGCGGCCAACGGCGTCATCATGCTGATCGCCGGGCCGAACGTGCTGCGCTTCGCGCCGTCGCTCATCATGCCGATGGCCGACCTCGACGAAGGCTTCGCGCGCATCGAGCAGGCGATCGAGCAGGTCGTGGGCGCGACGGCCGTCGCGCGCTGATTCATCGTTGATCACCGCTTTACAGGAAACGGCGATGCTATTCGTTCGTCCGGCAAGACTCTCCGATCTCGACGAGCTCGAGCGCATGGCGCGTTCGGCCGCGCCCGTGCTGCACTCGTTGCCGCGCGACCGGCGCGCGCTGGAAACGCGCGTCGCGCTCTCCGAAGATTCGTTCCGCGCCGAAGTCGATTTTCCGGGCGAGGAGTTCTATCTCTTCGTGCTGGAAGACGCGCGCACGGGCAAGCTCTACGGCACGTCGAGCATCGTCGCGGCGGCGGGCTATTCCGAGCCGTTCTACACGTTTCGCAACGACGCGCTGATCCACGCATCGCGCGAACTCAAGGTGAACCGCAAGATTCACGCGCTCACCATGTCGCACGAACTGACGGGCAAGAGCCGGCTCACGGGCTTTTACATCGATCCGTCGCTGCGCACGCCCGAAGGCGAAGCGACCGCGCATCTGCTTTCGCGCGCCCGCATGATGTACATCGCGGCGAACCGCAAGCGCTTTTCGAGCGAAGTGTTCTCGCTGATGCTGGGCGTCACCGATGACGCGGGCGTGTCGCCGTTCTGGGAAGCCGTCGGCCGCAAGTTCTTCGGCCGCGACTTCGAGCAGGTGGAACTGGAATCGGGCGGACGCAGCCGCACGTTCATCGCGGAAGTCATGCCGACGTATCCGCTCTACGTGCCGCTTCTGCCCGGCGAGGCGCAGCGCGTCCTCGGCGAGCCGAACGCGAGCACGCTGCTCGCCTACGACATCCACCTCGAAGAAGGCTTCGAGCCGGATCGTTTCGTCGATATCTTCGACGCCGGCCCGGTGCTGACCCTCGCCGTGGACAAGAGCGCATCCGCGAGTTCCGGCGAACTGCGCGCGGTGCGCGAAGGCACGGACACGAAAGGCGCGGCGTATCTCGTCGCGGCAGGCGGGGCGCACGAATTCCGCTGCATCGTCGCGGAACTGACGGGCACGCGCTCGGACGGCGCGGCGTTGAGCGCCGATGCGTGCGGCGCGCTCGGCGTCGCGGAAAAAGACACGGTGCGCTGCGTGCCGCTGCATCAAGCCTCGGGAGAATTGCAATGATCGTCGTGCGCTGCGTGCAGCCGGGAGATGTCGACGCGCTCGTCGCGCTGGCGCTGGAAACGGGCCCGGGGCTCACCACGTTCAAGCCGGATCGCGCCGCGCTGGCGGCGCGCGTCGAACGGGCGCGGCGCACGCTCGCGGGCGAGGCCGAGCCGTTCGAAGCGGGCTACTTCTTCGTGATGGAAGACACTGCCACGGGCGACGTCGCGGGCGTGTGCGGCATCGAAACGGAAGTCGGGCTGGAGCAGCCGTTCTACAACTATCGCGTGTCGACGGTCGTGCATGCGAGCAAGGACATGGGCGTGTGGACGCGCATGTCGCTGCTCAACATCTCGCACGATCTCACGGGCTACTCGGAAGTCTGCTCGCTATTCCTGAGCCCGCGTTATCGCACGGCGGGCGTGGGCGGGTTGCTGTCGCGGTCGCGGTTCATGTTCATCGCGCAATTCCGGGAACGCTTTCCGCAGCGGCTGTGCGCGGAGTTGCGCGGCCATTTCGACGAGAACGGCGAATCGCCGTTCTGGAACGCGGTCGGCTCGCACTTCTATCAGATCGACTTCAACGAAGCCGATTACCTGAGCTCGCACGGCAAGAAGTCGTTCCTCGCGGAACTGATGCCGCGCTATCCGGTGTATCTGGACTTGCTGCCGGAGTCCGCGCAGCAGACGGTCGGCGTCACGCACCGCGACACCGCGCCCGCGCGCAAGATGCTCGAAGCCGAAGGCCTGCGTTACGAGAACCACGTCGATATTTTCGATGCCGGTCCGGTGCTCGAATGCCACATCGCAGACTTGCGCACGGTGCGCGAAAGCGTGCTCGCGACCGTGCGCATCGGCGAGCGCGACGACGCGCAGAGCGATGCGAAGAGCCTGGTGTCGAACACCTCGCTCGACGACTTCCGCTGCGGTGCAACCACCGGCGCGGTCGAAGACGGCACGTTCCTGCTGACCGCCGACGAAGCCGCGGCGTTGCGCGTGAAGAACGGCGACACCGTGCGCGTGCTGACATCGCAGCGTGCGAAATAACTGAGAGACGTCATGGATATCCGAAACCAGTTGTATATCGGCGGTGAGTGGCAGGACGGGCAGGGCGCGTCGTTCGCGTCGCGCAATCCTGCAAGCGATGAAACCGTGTGGCAAGGCGCGAGCGCATCCGCGGACGACGTGGACCGCGCGGTGTCGGCGGCGCGGCGCGCGTTCGCTTCCTGGTCCGCCTTGAGCTTCGACGAGCGCGTCGCGGTGGCGAAGCGTTTCGCGTCGCTGCTCAACGAAAACAAGGAATCGCTCGCGCACGCCATCGGCCGGGAAACCGGCAAGCCGCTGTGGGAAGCGCGCACCGAAGTGGCGTCGATGGCCGCGAAGGTCGACATCTCCGTGCAGGCGTATCACGAACGCACCGGCGAAAAGCGCGCGCCGATGGCCGATGGCGTCGCCGTGCTGCGCCACCGGCCGCATGGCGTGGTCGCCGTGTTCGGGCCGTACAACTTCCCGGGGCACTTGCCGAACGGCCACATCGTGCCGGCGCTGATCGCGGGCAACGCGGTCGTGTTCAAGCCTTCGGAACTCGCGCCGGGCGTCGCGGCGGCGACCGTCGCGCTGTGGATCGAAGCGGGGCTGCCGGCGGGCGTGCTCAACCTCGTGCAAGGCGAAAAGGACACGGGCGTCGCGCTCGCCAACCATCGGCAGATCGACGGGCTGTTCTTCACCGGCAGTTCGGATACGGGCACGCTGTTGCATCGCCAGTTCGGCGGGCGGCCGGAAATCGTGCTGGCGCTGGAAATGGGCGGCAACAATCCGCTCGTCGTCGCGCCGGTCGCGGACATCGACGCAGCCGTGCATCACACGATTCAATCCGCGTTTCTTTCGGCCGGTCAGCGTTGCACGTGCGCGCGCCGTCTTTTCGTTCCGGACGATGCGTTCGGCGAGCGCTTCCTGCAACGCTTCACGGAAGTGAGCTCGGGCATCCGCATCGGCGCCTACGACGACGAGCCGCAGCCGTTCATGGGCGCGGTCATCTCGGCGCGGGCGGCGGCGCGGCTCGTCGCGGCGCAAACGCAGCTGATCGAAGCCGGCGCACGGCCCTTGCTTGCGATGCAGCAGCGCGCGGCGAATCTCGGTTTCGTCACGCCCGCGATTCTGGATGTGACCGACGCCCGCGACGTTCCCGACGAAGAGCACTTCGGCCCGATGGTGCAACTCACGCGCTACAAGACTTTCGATGAAGCCATCGAGCGCGCGAACGACACGGCTTTCGGCCTTTCCGCCGGCCTGCTCGCCGATGACGAAACCGCCTGGAGGCACTTCCAGCGCACGATTCGCGCGGGCATCGTCAACTGGAACCGGCCGACCAACGGCGCGTCGTCGGCGGCGCCGTTCGGCGGCGTCGGGCGCTCGGGCAACCATCGGCCGAGCGCGTATTACGCGGCGGACTACTGCTCGTATCCGATGGCGTCCGTGGAAAGCGCGCAATTGCAGATGCCCGCGAGCGTATCGCCGGGTCTCACGTTCTAAGCACCGGAATCCGACATGCAGGCACAGCAAGCCAATCAGTCCCACGAAGCTCGCGCGGCGAGCGAAGCGAATTTCGACGGGCTCGTCGGGCCGACGCACAACTATGCGGGGCTGTCGTTCGGCAACGTGGCGTCGCGCAATAACGAGAAGTCCGTCGCGAATCCGAAGGCCGCGGCGAAGCAGGGCTTGCGCAAGATGAAGCGGCTCGCGGATCTGGGCTTTCATCAAGGCGTGCTGCCGCCGCTTGAACGTCCGTCGATCCGGCTCTTGAAGAGTCTCGGCTTCGCCGGAACGGACGCCGCCGTGATCGAGCGCGCCGCCCGCGAAGCGCCGGAACTGCTCGCGGCCGCGAGTTCGGCCTCCGCGATGTGGACCGCCAACGCCGCGACCGTGAGTCCTTCGGCCGATACCGCCGATGGCCGCGTCCACTTCACGCCCGCGAATCTGGCGGCGAAGCTGCATCGCGCGATCGAGCACGGCGAAACGCGCCGCTCGCTTGCCGCGATCTTCGCCGACGAAGCGCGCTTTCGCATTCATCATGCGCTGCCGGGCACGCCCGCGCTCGGCGACGAAGGCGCGGCCAATCACACGCGGTTCGCGCGGGAATACGGCGAGAAGGGCGTGGAATTCTTCGTGTATGGCCGCAGCGAATACGGCCAGGGGCCGCAGCCGCAGCGCTTTCCCGCGCGGCAGACGCTGGAGGCGAGCCGCGCCGTCGCGCGCCTGCACGGACTCTCGGATGCATCGACGGTGTTCGCGCAGCAATCCCCCGATGTGATCGACGCCGGCGTGTTCCACAACGACGTCATCGCGGTCGGCAATCGCACGACGCTCTTCTGCCACGAGCGGGCGTTCGTCGATCAGCAGAAGGTCTACGACGAGCTCGCCGCGAAGCTCGCGCAACACGGCGCGGCGTTCACGGCGCTCGAAGTGCCGCAGAGCGAAGTGAGCGTGGCGGATGCGGTGTCGTCGTATCTGTTCAATAGCCAGTTGCTGTCGCGGGCGGACGGCACGCAAGTGCTCGTCGTGCCGCAGGAATGCCGCGAGAACGAGCGCGTGGCGGCGTATCTCGATTCGCTCGCCACGCGCGCGACGCCTATCGACGAAGTGCTCGTCTTCGACTTACGCGAAAGCATGAAGAACGGCGGCGGCCCGGCGTGCCTGCGGCTGCGCGTCGTGCTCAACGTTGCCGAGCGCGCGGCGGTGAACCCCGGCGTGTGGATGAACGACGCGCTTTTCGCGCGCCTCGACGCGTGGATCGACACGCATTATCGCGATCGCCTCGCGCCCGCCGATCTCGCCGATCCGCAACTGCTGGATCAATCGCGCAGGGCGCTCGACGAACTGACGACGCTTCTCGGACTGGGCGCGATCTATGACTTCCAGCACTGAGTTTCTCGACGATTTTCTCGCGTTCTGTCTCGCGGGAAAGCAGCCGCCGGTTGCGTCCGGCACGGCGGCATCCGGCGCGCGCTGGACGTGGCAGGGCGAAGGCGTCTTGCTGCTGGAACCCGCCGCGCAAGCCGCGACGCATAGCGTGATTGCGTCGGCCGGCATTCACGGCGACGAAACCGCGCCGATCGAAATGCTGTCGCGCCTTGTCGCCGATATCGCGAGCGGAAAGGCCGCGCTCGCGGCCCGCGTGCTGGTGATTCTCGGCAACATCGGCGCGATGCGAGCGGGCGTGCGCTACGCCGACGACGACCTCAATCGCCTCTTCAGCGGCCGTCACGCGAACTTGCCTTCGAGCGCGGAAGCGCCGCGCGCAGCCGAGCTCGAACGCGCGGCGCGCGGCTTCTTCGAGGGCGTCGCGCATCCGAAGTGGCATATCGACATGCATACGGCCATTCGCGCGTCGGTCTTCGAGCAGTTCGCGCTGTTGCCGCACACCGGCGCGCCGCTTTCGCGTGCGATGTTCGACTGGCTGCGGGATGCGCGTCTGCAAGCGGTGCTGCTGCATCGGGAAAAGGGCAACACGTTCACGCATTTCACCGCCGAGCAGTGCGGCGCGCTCGCCTGCACCCTCGAACTGGGCAAGGTGCGGCCTTTCGGTCAGAACGATCTCGCGCGCTTCGCGGCATCGGATGCGGCTTTGCGGCGGCTCGTCGCGGGCAGCGCGCCGGTTGAAGACGCGCCGCTGCGCGTATTCACCGTCGTCGCGCAAATCGACAAGCAGAGCGAAGCATTCGTGCTGAATGTCGCGGCCGATGTGCCGAACTTCACGGCGTTTCCGGCAGGCGCGGAGCTCGCGCGCGACGGCGATTACACCTATCGCGTGAAGCATGCCGAAGAGCGCATCGTGTTTCCGAATCCCAAGGTGAAGCCGGGCCTGCGCGCGGGTCTGATGGTCGTCGATACTACCGACGCGACGCTCGCATCGCTCGAATAATCCCGCCTCGTCGCGCCCGGACTTGCATGGGCGCGACATCCGCTTGCCAGTTTTCGTTTCCTCTTTTGCCGCACACGCCGCCCGCCGCCGCGCGGGTGCGGCTTCGGGCGCGCGATACAATCGCGGCCCTGTCCATGATGCGGCGCATCAAAAGCGTGCGCCTCGTTTGAGCGTTTTTATTGACGCCGCGATTCTGCATTGGCCGGCGTTGTGCCGCATCGGACGACAGATCACGAAACACACTGGAAGGAGATCGCAGTAGATGAAATCGCAATGGATCAACCGCAAATTCGCCGCGCTCGCCGTGCTGGGCGCCATGACCGCCGCGGGCGCCGCGTCGCTGACCGCGCACGCCGCCGATAACATGAAGGAACTGCGCTTCGGCGTGGAGGCGTCGTACGCGCCGTTCGAATCGAAGACGCCGGCGGGCGAACTGACCGGCTTCGATATCGACATCGGCAACGCGGTCTGCGCGAAGCTCAAGATGAAGTGCGTGTGGGTCGAGAACTCGTTCGACGGGCTGATTCCGGCCCTGGAGGCGCGCAAGTTCGACGGCATCAATTCGGACATGACGATCACCGACAAGCGCAAGCTCGCGATCGACTTCACCGATCCCATCTATACGATTCCGAACCAGCTGATCGCGAAGAAGGGCAGCGCGATTCTTCCGACGGTCGACGGCCTGAAAGGCAAGCGCGTCGGCGTGCTGCAGGGCTCGATTCAGGAGACGTACGCGAAGGCGAAGTGGGCGCCCGCGGGCATCGATGTCGAGTCGTATCAGGCGCAGGACCAGATCTACGCGGATCTCGCGTCGGGGCGTCTGGATGCGGCGTTCCAGGATGCCGAAGCGGCGTCGAAAGGCTTTTTGAAGCAGCCGCAGGGCGCGGGCTTCGCGTTTGCGGGTCCGGCGGTGACGGACGACAAGCTGCTGGGCTCGGGCGTGGGCTTCGGCGTGCGCAAGAGCGACAAGGCGCTGAAGGACGCGCTCAACCGCGCGCTGAAGGAGCTGAAGGACGACGGCTCCATCGACCGGCTTGCCGCGAAGTACTTCGATGTGAAGGTGGTGTTGAAGTAATGGCGTGAGGGTCGTGGGAAGCCCGCTTCCGGTGGTGGCCGGGGCGGGCTTTTTTGCGTCGATCTCACGAACACATGCAGACGACAGCCAGATAGTCCGCCAGTTCTTCGCGGTCGATCTTTCCTTCGGCGACTTCGACCATCACTTCGACGAGATCGTCTTCGATATCCACGGTCGAAGCGAGGTCAGTACGTTTGTTTCCATCGTTGAAGACGTGGCCTCTTGCGATGGCCACCGCATACATCGTCCAGTCCGGCGCAGTTCGCGTGGTTTTCAACGCGAGCGAGAACCGCTTCCACGCCGCCGGGGCCTGCCTGAGCGAAGCCGGGAAGGCCGCCTTCGTGCTCCAGAATGTCATCGTGCACCGCGATGACGTACTGCGCATCGAGCAGCATCAGCGTTTGGCGAGGGCCTTGATCGCGACGTTGTGCGTTCGAATCACCTTCCGCACGGCTTGCATGACACGTTCGCGCGCTTCAGGCGTGGACATGTCGATATTTCTGTCCGCGCGTGGTGCAATCTTGGCGCGGGGCGGGATCTCGTCGGCCAGCAATCGACCTATTCTTTTGGGTGCCATTTCGATGGGACTCGCGTTCATCCGGATACGCCGAAGCTATCACATCGACGGCGCGATCACCACCGTGCACGTCGTCCCTGCCGCGAGCATGACGCCTTGCGGCACCTCGTCGATTCTCACGCGCACCGGCACGCGTTGCGCGAGCCGCACCCAGTTGAACGTCGGGTTCACGTCGGCGAGCAGTTCGCGGCTTTGCGGATTGTCGCGATCATAGATCCCGCGCGAAATGCTCTCCACATGTCCGGTCAGTTCGCCGCCGCTCATCAGGCGAATCTGCGCGCGGTCGCCCACGCGCACGTGCGGCAGCTTTGTTTCCTCGAAGTAGCCATAGACCCAGAACGAATGACTATCGACGATGGCGAGCTTTGCCGCGCCCGCCGTCGCGTAGTCGCCGCGATACACGTTCAGGTTCGTCACATAGCCGTCCACCGGCGAATAGACCTTGGTGCGCTCGAGATTGAGCTTGGCCGCATCGAGCGCCGCCTGCGCCTGCTGAAGCTGCGCCGCCGCCGTCGATGCAGTCTGCATCGCGTTCTCCTGCGCTTCCTTCGAGACGACGAGGCTGTCCATGTCCGCGCGCCGCGCCGCGTCCGAGCGCCGCATGCGCAGTTCGGCCGCGCGCGCCGAGACGTTCGCCTCGGCCTGCTCGACCGCGATGCGGTAATGCGACGGATCGATCTCCATCAGCAGATCGCCTTTCTTCACGAACTGGTTGTCGCGCACGGGCATCTGCACGACCGCGCCCGACACGTCCGGCGCGACGTTGACGACATCGGCGCGCACCCGGCCATCGCGCGTCCACGGCTCATCCATGTAATGCACCCACAGCATGCGGCCGATGACGAGCGCGGCCGCGAAAATGACGATCGTCATGACGAAGCCGATGATTTTCCTGAGAACCATGATGCAACTCTTGTGAACGTGTGTGAACGTGTATGAGTGAACGAATGCTTCTAGCGATACACCGCGAGCCCGAGCGCGCCGCAGATGCAGACGAGCAGGCTCGCTCGGAACAGCGCCGGATGCCAGACCACGCGATAAATGCCGGTCAGCGCGAGCGCGCGGTCGATCACCCATGTGATGACCGCGCCCGCGACGAACAGCAGCAGGAGCGTCGGCACATAGGCTTCGAGAATCGCGGTGTCACGCGGCATGGGGCACTCCTTCGGGCGAATCGGTTCCGGGCGCGGCGAACGGCGACTCGGGATCGAGCAGCGCGGTGCGAATGAAATGCAGATGACTCGCGATGCGTTGCAACCGATGCCGCTCCTCGCGCGAACGCTCCGACGCGGCGATGAGACGCTGCACTTCGGCGATGGCGGTTTCCGCGCAGCGCAGCGCGGCATCGAAGCGCGCCGTGTTCGGGCGATCGAAGAGACGCGCGACGGCATCGAGCGTGGCGTCGATCGCGCGCCGCCACGGTTGAGCGGCCGCATGGTCCGGCGCGTCGGACAGCGAGGCGATCTCGCGCCGCAAGTCGATGACCGCGCGGCCGACCTCCAGCACCGCGAAGAGCCATTGCAGCGCCTCGCGTTGCAGCGCGGGCTGGCCGGCGGCGAGCGCGTCGATCTGCGAGAGCACGTCGCGGGTGCGGCTTTCGAAGCGCGTCGCCACGTTCGTCAGGCGGCCGCGTCGCGCGAGCACGACTTCGCGGCGCAGGTCGGCAAGCAACAGTCGCCGCAGCCACGGCGCATCGGTGGGCAGGATGATCGCGAACGCGACGGCCGAGACGATCATCGACAGCACGAGCGCGATGCCGTCGTTCATGAAGCCGGTCGGATCGTAGTGAACGAGGTTGTCCGGCCCCGCGAGAAAGCAGAAGAAGATGCAATAGCCGATGCCCACGCCCGCCACCGCGCGCCGCGTGCTCAGGAACGTGCCGAGCAGGAGCGCCGGCACGAGCGCGACGCACATCAGCACGAAGCCGTCCATGTGCGGGAAGACGCCGAACACGACGATCATGCCGACGACCGCGGCGAGCGCCGTGCCGATGGCCATTTGCGCCGACATGAGCGTCGGGCGCGGCGAGGACGACGCGAGCGCGCAAACGGCCGCCGCGTTCAGCACCATCGTGCCGCCGCTCGGCCATGCGGTCGCGATCCAGAACGCGCTGAGCACGAACATCACGATCGCGCCGCGCACGCCGGAGATCGCGGCGGCAAGGAGGTTGGTCTTCGGCACGTAGCGCGCGGCCCAGCGTTCCCGTTCATGCGACGGCGCAGCCAGCGACGCGTACGTTTCCGCGTACGCGAGCATGTCGTCGACGAAGCGGCAGAGTAGTTCGGTCGCGGTGTCGAATTCGAGCGGCGCGAACGTCGCGTCGCTCGCGATCGTCTCGCGCGCCAAACGCACGCGCTTCGGCAGCGCGGCCTTGAACTCGCGCAATCGCGCGGCGGCGTGCGCGGCTTCGGCCGCATTGCGCACGGGCTGGCCGGCGTCGAGCAAGAGCGGCGGCACTTCGTGGATGAACGGCGTCAGCGCCACGATGGTCGTTGCGGACGCGCTGTCGCGCAGACGGTTCATCAACTGATGCAGCGCATGAAAGCGCGTCGAGGCGGTCATGAATTCGCTGTTCAGACGCGCGAGCCGCCCGCCGCGCCGCCGCGATTCCGGGTGTTCGAACACGGCGACACTGCGCGCCGCCTCGAAGCCGACGACATCGGCGACGAAGCCCAGATTCGCCCGCTCGATCTGCGCGCGCTCCATGTCGCCCGACATCGCGCGGCATACGTAATCGACGAACTGCGCGAACCGGCGGCGCACCGTCGCACGAATTTGCTCGCCCGCGTGCTGCGGAAAAACGAGCGCGCTGACCGTGCCCGCGCAGACGATGCCGAGCGTCACTTCCCCCACGCGCGTGAGCGCCGAGAGGTAAGCGCCGTCCGGGTGCTGCGCGGCCGGAATGCCGATCAGCGCGGCCGTGTAGCCGGCGAGCACGAAGCCGTACGAGCGGAAATTGCGGTTGCGCGCCGCGCCCGCCGTGCAGATGCCGACCCACAGCGCCGTCGCCGAGAGGAAAAGCACCGGCTGCTGCGCGAAGACGGCGATCAGCGCGAGCATCACGACGAGACCGACCATCGTGCCGCAGAAACGATAGAAGCTCTTCGCGAGCACCATGCCGCTTTGCGGCTGCATCACGACGAAGACCGTGGTCATTGCGGTGCGCGGCTGCTGCATGTCGAGGCGCATCGCGATCCAGAGCGCGAGCAGGGCCGCGAGCACGGCCTTAAAGATATAGACCCACGCGAGGCCGTCGGTGCGCGCCCAGTCGGCGAACGCGTCCATCGCGGATGGACGCGCGGGTTTGGCAGTTAAGGGCGACATGGGCGTTCCCTCTACTTCTCGCCGGCAATGCGAGCGAACGGCCCGATATGCTTCGACGGCGCGAGCTTCGCCGCGTCCGGTCCGTTCGCGGGATCGTCGATGCCGCCGCCGAGCGCGGCCGTGAGCGTCGCGTACGCGCCGAGCCGTTGCGCCCGCACGCGCGCTTCGCCGTCCTCTGCGCGCAGCAGTTGCGACTGCGCGATCAGCACGTTGACGTAGTCGGTGAGGCCGCGCCTGTAGCCTTCGTTGGCGAGGTCGTAGTTCTTGCGCGCGGCGGCGACCGAGCGGCCCGACGTTTCGAGCTGCGTGTCGAGCGACTGCACGCGCACGACCTGATCGGCGATGTCCTTGAGCGCCGCGACGAGCGTCGCGTTGTAGTGATCGACCGCCTGATCGTATTGCGCCGACGCCGCGCCGAGTTGCGCGCGCAGCCGTCCGCCTTCGAAGATCGGCAGCGAGAGCGCCGGGCCGAATGCGTAGCCGGTGGCCTGGCTCGTCAGAAAGCTCAATAGCGCGCCGCCCGCGAACATCTGCGTGAGCGACGCCGCCAGATTGATGTTCGGGTAGAACTGCGCTTTCGCGACGTCGATGCCGCGCGCCTGTGCCGCGACCATCCAGCGTGCCGCGACGATATCCGGCCGATGCCCGACGAGTTCCGCGGGCAACGAGGAGGGCAGCGGCAGCGGCGTCGCGAGCGACAGCGCCGGGCGCGTGAGCGCTTCGCCCGCGCCGGGACCTTCGCCCGCCAGCGCGGCCAGTTGATGACGGGCGAGCTGGATCGCTTCCTTGTACAGATCGATCTGCCGTTCGTACTCGGGCAGCGGCGCTTCGGCCTGACTCACTTCGAGTTGCGTGCCGATCCCGCCTTTCAGCCGCCGCCGCGCCAGTTCGGCAATGCGCGCCTGCTGGTCGTACGTTTGCTGCGCGATGTCGAGCAGTGCGAAAGACTGCGAGAAGCCGACGTAGGCGCGCACGACGTTCGTTTCGAGTTCGAGTTGCGCGGCCCGCGCATCGGCAGCCCGCACGTGCGCGACATCGAGCGCGCGCTCGGCGGCGTGCTCGTCGCGGCCCCACAGGTCGAGATCGTAGGAAAGCGTGAGGCCGGCCGTGTTGTCCCAAGTCGTGGCGTCCGCGTAAGGCCCGGGCCCGTAGAACGCGTTGTCCGGCCATTTCTTGCGCATGACGCTCATGTTGCCGTCCACATGCGGATACAACGCCGAGCGCGCGACGCCCGCTTGCTCACGCGCCTCGCGCACGCGCGCGGCGGCCATCGCCAGTGTCGGATTGCCGGTCGTCGCGCGGGCGATCCATGCGTCGAGTTGCGGGTCGCGGTAGGCGCGCCACCATTGCGCATCGGGCCAGGCGGCGTCGGCATCGGCGGCGCGCGTGGCCGCTTCGATTGCGTGGCCGGCATCGAGCGTCGAAGCGTCTTTCAGCGAGTCCTGCGGCGCGATGTGGCCCGTGCTTGCGCAGCCGGCCATCGTGAGTATTGTTGTAAGCAGCGCCGCGCAGCTTGCGCGTCTGAACCCCCGGCCTTGCACGTTCCGCTCCTCAATCGTAAAGAATCGACCAAGCGGTGATTATATTTTTGCAACGATCCGCGAATAACCGGCGCTCACGCAAAGAATTCTTGCAGATCGTGAGAGAATGCGGACTTCTAGCCCATGCAACAATGCGAGGGCAGTCGCTCGAGTCTGACGAGACGACAGGACAGTTCAGGGTCGAAGAACGATATGGACACGCTCCAAAACATGCGCGTATTCGTGCGCGTGGTCGAGGCGGGCAGCTTCACCGCCGCCGCGCAACATCTGAATACGACGACCGCGTACGCGTCGCGGGCGGTGTCGGATCTGGAGGCGCATCTGCGCACGCGCCTTCTGAATCGCACGACGCGCCGCATCGCGTTGACCGAAGCGGGCGAGCGTTACCTGCAACGCTGCGAGCAGATTCTGGCGTATGTCGATCAGGCCGAAGCCGAGGCGAGCGACGCCCACGCGCGTCCGGCCGGCCGTCTGAAAGTGCATTCGATGACGAGCTTCGGCCAGCATTACGTCGTGCCGATGATCTCGCGCTATCAGGAGCGGCATCCGTCAGTGCAGGTCGATCTGACGCTCGCGCAGCGCATGCCGGACTTGCTCGACGAAGGCTACGACGTCTCGCTCGTGCTCGCCTCCGAGCTGCCGGACTCGGGCCTTGTTTCGGCGCGGCTCGGCACGGTGTTCAGCATCGCGTGCGCGTCGCCGGCGTATATCGAAAAGCACGGCGCGCCGCACACTCTGGCCGATCTGGCGCACCACACCTGTCTGCATCTGATCACGCCGGTGTTTCCGCCCGGCCGATGGGTCTTCGACGGACCGAACGGGCAGGAGACCGTGACGCTCGGGCCGTCCACGTTCACGGTGAACGTCGCCGAAGCGATGGTCGTCGCGATTCGCGAGAACATGGGAATCGGCGTGCTGCCGACGTCCTCCGCGCTGCCCGCGCTGCGCGCAGGGACGCTCGTGCGGGTGCTGCCGCAATACACGATGCAGGAGTTGCGGGTCTACGCGCTGTATCCATCGCGCCAGTATCTGGACGCGAAGATCCGCACATGGGTCGAGTTCTTGCGCGAGGCGCTGCCCGCGACGCTGGCGGCCGACGAAGAGTCGCTCAAAGAGTTCGTCGCGACCTGATGCGCGCGTCCGAGCCTTTGGTTACCGAATAAAGCGCGGTGCAACACTTGCTTACTCCCGGTTCGTCCGCAGCTTGGTAACGTCTGGACTCGTCTGGACTCGTCTGGACTCCCTTCAACGCAACTTCTCCGGGAAAACGTCGAATGAGTACGCCTTTGTTGTTCGCCCTTGCCGCGCTGCTGGTGTTGGTCGCCGTGCCTGCCTCGCGTGATCTCTTTCAGGCAATGCGCGCCCAGTCCGAGCGCGAGGCCAAGCGGCGCCTCGTGCCGGTGCGGATCGACGACGAGCGTGACCGCTATCGTCGCTAAGCGGCTTCTAAGGGCTCGATGAGACGGGGTTCGTCGTTGACCGTGCGATTGACGTCGCTCGTCACGCGATGCCAGACGAAGTGCGCCGCCGGCACGCCATCGCTTTTCACGAGCGCGTGAAGATCGGCGGGCGTGGCCGTCGCGTCCAGCCAGCGCCGGGCCGCGGAGGGCGAGAAGACGAGCGGACGGCGGTCGTGCACATCGACTAGACCTTCGTCTGCCTTCGACGTCACGATCACGAAGCCCGCGCCCGGCGTCGCGGCGTCCTCATCGCGCACGATGCTCGTGAGCGCCGCGAGAAACATCGGCTCGCCGTCCGCGCGGCGAATGTAATACGGCTGCTTGAACGGCTTGCCCGCGCGATCGCCCGGGCGCGGTTCCACGCGCCATTCGAACCAGCCGTCCGCCGGCACGAGAATGCGCGCGTTGCGCCACAAGTCGCGGAAATACGCGCTCGTCGATGCCGTCTCGACGCGCGCGTTGATCGTCTGCGGCAGCTTCTTTTCTCGGGCCCACGGCGGGCAGTAACCCCAATGCACCGCGCGGATGGTCTCGTCGGGATAGACCGCGAGCGGATGCGTGCCGGGCGACAGGTTATAGCCGGGGCGGCGGTCGGCGGCGTCCACGAGTACGAACGGGTTCTTCAGATGCAGGCGCTCGGCATAATGCATCGGCAGTCGGTACTGGCTGATTCGGCCGCACATGGCGTTCCTCCACTTCGGCGTCAGATTTCGACGACCTTGTCCCAGGCGAATTCCGGGTTCTCCCAGCGCTGCGTGCGCTTGTCGAAGTAGCCGCGCGGATTGCACACGACGCGCGTGCCGTTCACGGTGTAGTCGAACGCCGTATGCGTGTGGCCGTGAATCCAGAGCGCGACCGGCTCTCGGGCGAGCGCCGGCAAGTGATTGATGAAGCCGGCCGACACGATGTCCTCTGCATAACGCGGCGCGAGGCTTTCGCGCAGCGGCGCGTGATGCGTGACCACGATGGTCTGCCCCGCGAACGGCTTCGCCAGCTCGCTTTCGAGCCACGCGCGCGCCTGCACGTGCAGCGCGAGCGAATCGTCCGGCGCGAAGGCGCGCGGTTCGCCGTCCGGTTCGGGCCAGGCGAGCTGAATCAATCCGCGATAGTCCAGCATCACCTTCGCGCACGCTTCCTTTGCTTTCTCGATTTCGTTCTGGCCCGACCCGAACAAGGCGAAGTCGGTCCAGAGCGTCGTGCCGAGCACGCGCCACGCGCCTTTGCGGTCGGTAAGCGCGGCGTTGTTCAGATAGTGCACGTTGTCGACACTGCGCGCGGCGTCGTGCATCGCGGCTTCCATCGCGCCGAATTCGCCGTCGTAATACTCGTGATTGCCGGGCACATAGACGATGGGCACGCCGCTGTCGAAGTTCTCCGCTGCCCAGCGCAAGCCTTCCGCGTGGTTGTGAATGTCGCCCGCGAGCACGACGAGATCGGCGTCAGCATAGGGAATCGCGAGCGGCTCGTCGCATTCCAGATGCAGGTCCGACAGCACACGAATCTTCATGCGGTCTTCTCCTTGCCGGCTTCGGCATTCCAGCGCACGACCTTGCCGGGGTTCATCAGATTCTCGGGGTCGAGCGCGGCCTTGATGGTTTGCATCAGCCGCACTTCGACCGGCGATTTCAGGCGCATGGCTTCGTCCACCTTCAGCTGTCCGAGCCCGTGCTCCGCGCTGACGCTCCCGCGATGCTTGTGCACTTGCTCGTACACGAGCGCGTTGATCGGCGTCTGATACTCGACGAGAAACGCCTTCTGATCGACGCCTTCCGGTGCCTGAACGTTGTAGTGCAGGTTGCCGTCGCCGAGATGCCCGAACGTGACCATGCGCGCGCCCGGCACGGCTTTCGCGATGATCGCATCCGTTTCGTCGATAAATCGGCCGATGCTCGAAATGGGCACGGCGATGTCGTGCTTGATGTTGAGCCCTTCCTGCGCCTGCGCGAGCGGAATGTGCTCGCGCAAGTCCCAGAACGCCTGCGACTGCGCGAGGTTCTCGGCCACCACCGCGTCTTCGACGATGCCTTCTTCGATGGCTTGCTCCATCAGGCGTTCGAAGAGCGCGCGGGCGTGTGCGTCGCTTTCGCTATCGGACAACTCCAGTAGCACGGTCTGCCCGTGCGGCTCGCCGAACGGGTAGCGCAGTTGCGGGAAGTGGCGTCCGACGAGGCGCATCGAGAAGTCGGACATCAGTTCGAAGCCGGTCAAAAGCGGGCCGGCGTGCTGCTGCGCCATGGCGAGAAAGTCGAGCGCGGCATGCGGCGACGCGAGCCCGGCCAGCGCCGTGACCTTGGCGACCGGCGCGGGATGCAGCTTCATCACGGCCGCCGTGATGATGCCGAGCGTGCCTTCCGCGCCGATGAAGAGGTCGCGCAGGTCGTATCCGGTGTTGTCCTTGCGCAGTCCGCGCAGGCCGTCCCAGATTTCGCCTTGCGGCGTGACGACTTCCAGACCGAGGCACAACTCGCGCGTGTTGCCGTAGCGCAGCACGCCGGTGCCGCCCGCGTTCGTCGACAGATTGCCGCCGATCGTGCAACTGCCTTCCGCCGCGAGGCTCAATGGGAAGAGACGCTGCGCGCTTTCGGCGCGCGCCTGAATCTCGGCGAGCACGACGCCCGCTTCGACGGTGATCGTATTGTTATGCGGGTCCACTCCGCGAATGCGGTTCAGCCGCTTCAGGCTGACGATGGCTTGCGCGCCGCTTGCATCCGGCGTCGCGCCGCCCGCGAGTCCGGTGTTGCCGCCTTGCGGCACGATCGCCACGCGATGCTCACGCGCGAGCCGCACGATGCCGGCGACCTGTTCGGTGTCGGCGGGCAGCAGCACGGCGCAGGCGTTGCCGCGATAGCGCTTGCGCCAGTCCACGCGATACGGCTCGGTGTCGTAGTCATCGGTGAGGACGTGCGACGCGCCGAGCAGTTGAACGCAGGCGTCGATGAAAGTTGCGGCAGAAGCGGTCATGGGCGAAGGGAAGTGCTGAGATTAAGCGACAGTATCGCGCAGGCGGGCAATCCGCGAAGCATCCGCCGAATGGCATAGGCACGCGCGCCGGATGCGCTTTCGGCCGTATTTCGTGCTACAAAGCTTCTCAGCGCAAGCACGAAGCGGCACGACAGCGGTCATCCCTGGCGCTTCCTCGCACGCGCGGCGCGCTTGAAGGGCGCGACATAGGCGATCGCGCAGACGAAAAACGCGAGCGCAAGCAGCGCTTCGAGCCACGCGAGCCGCGCCGACAAGCCTGCTTCGCTCATGCCGCGCACGATGCCTTCGGCGAGATACAGCAGCACGAGCATGCATGACCATTGCAGCGTGTAGACGTTGCGTTTCGCGACGCCCGGCAGCGCGCACGCGAGCGGCAGCGCCTTCAACGCGAGCACCCACGCGCCGGGGCGCAGCGGGGCGAGCCACAGCTCCCAGAGCAGCGTGAGCGCGATAAGCGCGGCGAGGCTCGCGGTGGCGCCGAGCGCGAACGCGCCGTGGTTTCGGGTTTCGTCGACGGAAGGCGCGCGCATGGCCGGCTCAGTTCGCCTGCGCGCCGCGCACGAGGTCGCGCGCCGTGCGGGCAAGACGCGCGCCGAGCGCCACGGCGAGCGCCTTTTCGTCGGCGGAGATGCCTTGCCGGCCGGCCTCGTCGCCGGTGCGTGCGTGATGCGATGCGCCGTACGGCGTGCCGCCGGTTTGCGTCGTCGTCAGCCGGGACTCGGTGTACGGAATGCCGACGATCATCATGCCGTGGTGCAAGAGCGGCAGCATCATCGAAAGCAGCGTGGTTTCCTGGCCGCCGTGGAGACTGCCAGTCGATGTGAAGACGCTCGCGGGCTTGCCGGCGAGCGCGCCAGAAAGCCATTGCGGCGTGGTGCCGTCGAGGAAGTATTTGAGCGGCGCGGCCATGTTGCCGAAGCGCGTCGGCGAACCGAGCGCGAGGCCCGCGCATTCTTCGAGGTCGCGCAACTCCGCGTACGGCGGGCCGTCTGCCGGAATATCGGGTTGCGTCGCTTCGCAGACGGTGGAAACCGGCGGCACCGTACGCACGCGGGCTTGCATGCCGGGAACGCTGTCGACGCCCTGCGCGATCGCGAGCGCAAGCTCGCGCGTCGCGCCGTGGCGGCTGTAGTAAAGCACGAGGATGTCGTTCATATGAGCTTTTTGGTGAACGGCTATTATAGGGATTGGGTCGGCGCGCGTGGGCGAGGCGGTCAGCGGTCTGGCTGTTCGTGAACCGAGGCGACCCGATGCAATGCACAGGAGAAAACGTTTGCAGCGTCCTTCAATCGATCTCGCAGCAGTGAAGCGCCTCGCCGGTTTCGTCGCGCGGCGCATCGGCGAGGATCGCGTCGCGCAAGTGGCGGGCAGTCTTACGTTTACCAGCGTGCTGTCGCTCGTGCCGCTCGCCACTGTCGCTTTCGCTTTGTTTACGGCGTTCCCGATCTTCGGGTCGTTCCAGGCTTCGTTGCAGGATTTCCTCGCCGATCACCTGATGCCCGCGCAGATCAACAGCCAGATTCTCGGATACCTGAACGAATTCGCGTCGAAGGCCAAAGGGCTCACGACGGTCGGGATGATCATCCTTCTGGTCACGTCCGTGATGACCATGATGACCGTCGAATCGGCATTCAACGTCATCTGGCGCGTGAAGAAGGCGCGCCCGCTCGCGCAGCGCGTGCTGGTCTACTGGTCGATCATCACGCTCGGCCCGATTCTCTTCGGCTGCAGTCTGTCGATTTCGTCCTACGTCTTCGCGCATTCGGTCGCGTACGCGGGCTCGCACAACCTGATGCCGCCCGTCGTCGAATGGCTGCTCACCGGCGTCTCATTGCCGCTCACCGTGTTCGGCTTCACGATTACCTACGTCTACATGCCGAACTGCAAGGTCGAGTGGCGCGATGCGGTCGTGGGCGGGCTGATCGCCGCGGTCGCGTTCGAAATCGGCAAGCGCGGCTTCGGGCTCTACGTGCGCAGCATCCCGACTTATACCGCCGTGTATGGCGCGTTCGCGTCGCTGCCCGTGTTTCTGCTGTGGGTGTATCTCTGCTGGATGATCGCGCTCGTCGGCGCGATGCTGACTTCGGCACTGCCCGCTATCCGCATCGGGCAGTATCACCGGCGCGCGTTTCCGGGCAGCGATCTCCTGGACGCGCTCGAAATTCTCGCCCGGCTCGTCGAGGCCCGCGAGGAAGGCAAGCCCGGCTATACCGCGCTCGAATTGTCGAAGATGGTGCGCAGCGATCTCGATACGTCCACGCGCATCATCGCGCGGCTCGACACGCTCGGCTGGATCGGCAGGCTGGAGGACGCGCGCATGCCGCGCTACGTGATGATCGCGAATCCGAACCAGATCACGCTGACCATGCTGTTCCAGGAATTCGTCGTCGACCGCGAAGAACTGGACTATCAGCTGCGTCTGGATGCCACGCAGATCGAGCGCGATGCGCTCATCAACGCGCTGGAGAACGAGAAACTCGAAGCGACGCTCGGCTCGCTGATCGCGGCGCGCGCGAAGGAACTGCCGAATGCGCCGGTGCGCGAGACGCCGCGTTCGCCGATGCCGCAACAAACGGCATAATGGGGCTCAAAGCGAAATGCGGCCGATGCAGATGTCCTTGAACATCACCCAGTCGCCCATCAGGCTGTAGAGCGGATGGCGAAAGGTGGCCGGACGGTTCTTTTCGAAGAAGAAGTGTCCGATCCACGCGAAGCCGTAGCCGCAGACGACGGCGGCCGGAAGCCAGAGCCAGTCGCCGGTGGCGAGCGCCATCGCCAGGCACCCGATCACGCCCAGCGAGCCGATGAAATGCAGCCTGCGCGAGATCAGGTTGCGGTGCTCTTCGAGGTAATACGGATAGAACTGGGCGAAGCTCGCGAAGTGCTCCCCGTGTGCCGTGTGCGCCATGATGGCCTCCGTGTCGACGAGCCGCTACCGGGCGGGTATCCGATTCATCAGCAAGATTCATTCTGCGACCGGCGGCCCAGGCGCGCAAGCCGCGCTTCACTGTCCTTCGGCACACTCCAGCGCGAACGCGAATAGCGCATCCAAAACGGCGTCCGGCTGTTCCGACATCAGCGCATGCCCGCCGTCCAGTTCGACCGTGCGCACGCGCGCGCCCGTTTTGCGGAAGGCATCGACGAGCGCGCGGGCGGCGCGCGGCGGTGTCATCACGTCGCGCTTGCCGTAGAGCACCGTGACGGGACAGCGCACGGACGCGGCGCGGTCGAGCGCCTCCGTATAACCGTTGCAGGCGCTGAAGTCAGTGTGGAAAAGCTGCGCCTCGCCCAATGCGCTCACGCGCTCCATCAACCGCTGATTCATGCCTTGCAGCCAGAAGCCGGGCGCGGGACTGGAAGGCTTCGCTGCAATCGTCGAATGCGACCACTGATTCACCATGCCGATGGCCTGCGGCTCGCGCTCGCGGGCGGCGTCGAGCAAGGCGTCGGAGACGGTCATCGGGGCGGCGGTTGCGATCAGCGCGAGGCCGGCGGCGCGGTCGGGATAGCGCGCGGCGGCGTCGAGCGCGATCAGCGAGCCCATGCTGTGGCCGACGAGGATCGCTCGGCCCACGCCGGCGGCGTCGAGTACGCCGATGACCCAGTCCGCGAGCCCGCCGATGTCGTGCCGCGCGGGACCGTCGCTGCGGCCGTGGCCGGGCAGATCGAGCGCCATCACACCGAAGCCGTGATGCGCGAAGTAGCGCGTCTGCAGCGCCCACACGCTATGGTCGTGCTGCGCGCCGTGAATGAAGACGACGGCGGGGCGCGCCGCGTCGAAAGGCTTGCCGCCGGTGTAGGCGTAGGCGCGGCGGCCGTCGAGATCGAGCATCATGCGCGGCTCCCGAGCGGCGTCGCGTTCGCGCCGTCGCCGCTCTCGGCGGCCTTTTGCGCAGCCTTCAGCCCGCGCTTCAGATCGTCGATCAGATCGTCCGGATCTTCCAGCCCGATCGAAAGGCGAATCCGCCCCGGCCCGATGCCCGCGGCGGCGAGCGCGGCGGCGTCCATGCGGAAATGCGTCGTGGAGGCGGGATGAATGACGAGCGAGCGCGCGTCGCCGACGTTCGCCAGATGCGAGAAGAGCGACAGCGATTCGATGAACGCGCGCGCTGCCGGCACGCCGCCGCGCACATCGAAGCTGAAGACGGCGCCGGCGCCGCGCGGCAGCAGACGCCTGGCAAGGGCATGATCGCGGTGCGTCGGCAGTTCGGGATGGGCCACGCCTTCGACCGCGGGCGAACTCAGCAGGAATTCGATCACCTTGCGCGTATTCGCGACATGCCGGTCCATGCGCAACGGCAAGGTTTCGATGCCTTGAAGCAGCTGCCACGCGGCCTGCGGATGCAGACACGCGCCGAAGTCGCGCAGGCCCTCGCGCCGGGCGCGCAGCAGGAACGGCGCGACCGTGCTTTCCTCGGCGAAGACCATGCCGTGAAAGCCTTCGTAAGGCTCGGTGAATTCGGGGAAACGGTCGCTGGCGGTGAAGTCGAACGTGCCGCCATCCACCAGCACGCCGCCGATCGTGGTGCCGTGGCCGCCGAGAAACTTCGTCGCGGAGTGATAGACGAGATCCGCCCCGTGCTCGAACGGGCGCAGGAGGTAGGGCGTCGTGAAGGTTGAATCGACGAGCAGCGGCGCGCCGTGCGCGTGCGCGATCTCCGCGACGCCGGCGATATCGAGCACGTCCAGCCCCGGATTGCCGAGCGTCTCGCCGAAGAACAGGCGCGTGTTCGGCCGGGCGGCGGCGCGCCACGCGTCGAGATCGTGCGGCGGCACGAACGTGGTTTCGATGCCGAAGCGCCGCAGCGTGTAGTGCAGCAGATTGTGCGAGCCGCCGTACAGCGCGGCGGACGCCACGATATGCGAGCCCGCGCCCATCAGCGTGGCGATCGCCAGATGCAACGCCGCCTGACCGCTCGCGGTGCCGATCGCGCCGACGCCGTTCTCCAGCGCCGCGACGCGCTCCTCGAAAACCGCGACCGTCGGATTCGAGATGCGCGAATAGACGTGCCCCGAGCGTTCCATGTTGAACAGCGCGGCGGCGTGGTCGGTGTCGCGAAACGAGAACGACGTGGTCTGATAGATGGGCGTCGCGCGTGCGCCGGTGGCGGGATCGGGCGCGGCGCCCGCGTGCAGCGCGAGCGTATCGAAGCGGTTGGCGGGCATCGTCGGCGGCCGGCGCGGCGTGCGTCCGGCGAAAATGTCGGTCGGCCATCCTATCATCGCGGCGGCGCGCGCAAACCTAGGGCGAACGCCTGCCGCCGGGCCGCGAAGCCTTATCCGAAAGGCTAACGCGGGCGCCGTTCGCTTTCCTTTTGCGGGCCTTTCCGATAGCATCGACCCATGGTTTCACAAACGCTTAGGCATCTGAACAGGCATTTCGCAAGGAGAAAGTCATGCGAGTCAGCGACATTCTGAAGGTGAAGGGCAACGCGCTATTCACCGTTACGCCCGATACGCCGCTCTCCGACGCGATCAACGTCATGGCGGCGCACGACATCGGCTCGCTGGTCGTCATGGAATACGGCGATCTGGTCGGCATGCTGACTTTCCGCGAAATCATCCTGACGCTGCGCGAGAACGGCGGCGGCGTCGGCACCACGACCATCCGCAAGGTCATGGACGATCACCCGCTCACCTGCACGCCGGAAACCGACGTGAACGAAATCCGCCGCATGATGCTGGAGCATCACGTGCGCTATCTGCCGGTCATGGAGAATCGCGCGCTGATGGGCGTGATCTCGTTCTACGACGTGGCGAAGGCCGTGGTCGAGGAGCAGGGTTTCGAGAATCGCATGTTGAAGGCGTATATCCGCGACTGGCCGGAAGAGCAGGGGCAGCAGGAGCAGCAGAACGTTCGCTGAAGTCCGGGCTACATGCCGCGCGCGTCGTCGTCGCGCGGCAGCCTGAAGTGACCGAAATCGCCATACAGAAGTCGAGCCGGAACATCGCAGCGCGCCGAAGGGCGCGTTTTTTTTCGCCCGGCGTTTGAGCACACAAAGACACAATCTGACCGACAACCTATGAGTGACAACCCGTTGGGCGCAGAAAACGACGCAGGCCCGCGTGCTTCCCGCAAGTCGCCCGCCGCAGGCGAGAGCCAGTTTCGTCTGCTGCGCGAGCGCCGCTTCGCCCCGTTCTTCTGGACGCAGTTCCTCGGCGCGATGAACGACAACGTCTTCAAGGTCGGCTTCACGTCGCTGGTGACGTTTCAGGCGGCACGCTTCTCCGGCGTGGATCCGAAGACCGCGGCGTTTCTGATTTCCGCCATCTTCATCGTGCCGTTCGTGCTGTTCTCGGCGACTTCCGGACAGATTGCCGACAAGTACGACAAGGCTGTCCTCGCGCGCCTGGTGAAGAGCTTCGAGATCGTCGTGATGCTGATCGGCGGCGTGGGATTCGTGCTGCACAGCGCGCCGCTGCTGTACGTCTGCACCTTCCTGATGGGCGTGCATTCAACCGTCTTCGGTCCCGTGAAGTACGCTTATCTGCCGCAGCATCTGAAAGGCACGGAACTCGTCGGCGGCAACGGCCTCGTCGAAATGGGCACGTTCGTCGCCATTCTCATCGGCACGATCATCGGCGGGGCGGCGGCGGGCGCGGCCGAGCACGGCGCGCTGTTGCTCGCGGCGGCGTGCCTCGCGTTGGCGATCGTCGGGCGCGTCGTGTCGGCCTTCGTGCCGAAGTCGGACCCGTCTCAGCGCGACTTGCGCATCAACTGGAATCCGGTGTCCGAGACGTGGCGCAATCTGAAGCTCGCGCGGTCGGACCGAACTGTGTTTCTGAGTCTGCTCGGCATTTCGTGGCTGTGGTTCGTCGGCGCGACGTTTCTCACGTCCTTCTTCAATTTCGCGAAAGACGTGCTGTCCGCGAACCCCGATGTCGTGACCATCCTGCTCGCGACGTTCTCGCTCGGCATCGGCACCGGGTCGCTGCTGTGCGAGCGGCTCTCGAAACACCGCGTCGAAATCGGGCTGGTGCCGCTCGGGTCCATCGGCATCAGCGTGTTTGCGATCGACCTGTTCTTCGCGAGTCACCGCATCGCGCCTGCCTCGCATCTGCTCAACGTCAGCGAATTTTTGCTCGCGTCGCGGCACTGGCGCATTCTCGCGGACTTGTTTCTCCTCGCGATGTTCGGCGGCTTCTACAGCGTGCCGCTCTACGCGCTCATTCAGGCGCGCAGCCAGCCGACGCACCGCGCGCGCATCATCGCCGCGAACAACATTCTCAATTCGTTCTTCATGATCGTCTCGGCGCTCATGGCGCTCGCGCTCACCTCGATGGGCGTGGGCATTCCCGGTCTCTTTCTCGTGACGGCGCTGCTGAACGTGCTCGTCGCCGTCTATATCTACTCGCTCGTGCCCGAGTTCCTGCTGCGATTCATCGCGTGGATGCTCGTGCACACGTTCTATCGCATTCGCCTGGTCGATGCCGCGCGCATTCCGTCCCACGGCGCGGCGGTGCTCGTGTGCAATCACGTGAGTTACGTGGATGCGGTCGTCATCATGGCCGAGAGTCCGCGCCCGATCCGCTTCGTGATGGATCACCGCATCTTTCGCACGCCGTTCGTCGGCTGGCTGTTCCGTCATGTGAAGGCGATCCCGATTGCGCCCGCGCACGAAAACGCGGAACTGCTAGAACGCGCGTATCAGACATGTCAGCGCGCGCTCGAAGACGGCGATCTGATTTGCATCTTCCCCGAGGGGAAACTCACGCGAACCGGGGAAATGAACCCGTTCAGGCACGGCATCTCGGAGATTCTGCGGCGGCATCCGGCACCCGTCGTGCCGATGGCGCTGCGCGGACTGTGGGGCAGCGTCTTCTCGCGCGACCAGAACGCGCAGTGGCCGCGTCCCATTCGGCGGGGCGTGATGACGCGTCTGACATTGGCGGTGGGCGAGCCCATCGCGCCGGAAGACGCGACGCCGCAGCACTTGCAGGATCGCGTGACGGCGCTGCGCGGCGCGCGGCGATAGCGGTAGACGCCAGACGGCGCTGGCATAATAGCGGTCTCCCCCGACACTTCTCTCAGGTCGACGCTCATGTCCGGCAACACCCTTGGCACGCTCTTCACCGTCACGAATTTTGGCGAATCGCATGGACCGGCGATCGGCTGCGTGATCGACGGCTGCCCGCCGGGCATGGCGCTCACCGAAGCCGACATTCAGGTGGAACTGGACCGGCGCCGTCCGGGCACGTCGCGTCACGTGACGCAGCGGCAGGAAGCCGATCAGGTCGAGATTCTGTCGGGCGTCTTCGAAGGCGTCACCACCGGCACGCCCATCGCGCTCCTGATCCGCAACACGGATCAGCGCAGCAAGGACTACGGCAACATCGCGGAGACGTTTCGTCCGGGTCATGCCGACTACACCTACTGGCAAAAGTACGGCGTGCGCGACTATCGCGGCGGCGGGCGCTCGTCCGCGCGCCTGACTGCGCCTACAGTCGCGGCGGGTGCGGTCGCGAAGAAGTGGCTGCGCGAGAAGTTCGGCATCGAGACGCGCGGTTACATGAGCGCGCTCGGCGAGATTCCGGTTCCGTTCGTCGACTGGAAGCACGTGCGCGAGAATCCGTTCTTCGCGCCGAACGCGGATGTCGTGCCGCAGCTCGAAGCGTACATGGACGCATTGCGCCGCGATGGCGATTCGGTCGGTGCGCGCATCGAAGTGGTGGCGAGCGGCGTGCCGGTCGGACTCGGTGAACCGCTGTACGACCGGCTGGATGCCGACATCGCCCACGCGATGATGGGCATCAACGCAGTGAAGGGCGTGGAGATCGGCGCGGGATTCGCGAGCGTCGCGCAACGCGGCTCGCAGCACGGCGACGAGATGACGCCCGAAGGCTTCGCTACCAATCACGCGGGCGGCATTCTCGGCGGCATTTCGAGCGGGCAGGACATTACCGTGTCCATCGCGATCAAGCCGACGTCGAGCATTCGCACGCCGCGTCAGTCCGTCGATAAGACGGGCGCGCCCGCTACCGTCGAGACGTTCGGGCGCCACGATCCGTGCGTCGGCATCCGTGCGACGCCCATCGCGGAGGCGCTGCTCGCTTTGGTGCTGATGGACCACGCGCTGCGGCACCGCGCGCAATGCGGCGATGTGACCGTCGCGACCCCGAAGATTCCCGCGCACGTTCCGGGCAAGTAACGCCGCATCAAAGAGTAACGCCGGTCCTGGGACCGGCGCTCTCGTCACATGTTCGGATAGTTCGGCCCGCCGCCGCCCTCCGGCGTCACCCAGACGATATTCTGCGTCGGGTCCTTGATATCGCACGTCTTGCAGTGAACGCAGTTCTGCGCGTTGATCTGCAGGCGATCGCTGCCGTCTTCCGATTTCACGAATTCGTAGACGGCGGCGGGGCAGTAACGGCCTTCGGGACCGGCATACGTCCGCAGATTCACGTTGACCGGCACGCTCGGATCTTTCAGCGTCAGATGCGCCGGCTGATTCTCTTCGTGATTCGTGTTCGAGATGAACACGGACGAGAGGCGATCGAACGTGAGCTTGCCATCAGGCTTCGGATAGACGATCGGCTTGCACTGCGACGCCGGCTTCAGCATCTCATGATCCCAGTGCTGATGATGCAGCGTCCACGGCACGTTGCCGCCCATCACCTTCTGCTCCAGCCCGACCATGAACGAGCCGAGGTACAGGCCCTTGCTCATCCACTGCTTGAAGTTGCGCGCCCGGTAGAGCTCGGTCTTGAGCCAGGAGTTCTCGAAGGCTTCCGGGTAAGCCGTCAGTTCGTCGGCCTGACGTCCGGCCTGCACGGCGTCGAACGCGGCTTCGGCGGCCATCTTGCCGGTCTTGATCGCCGCGTGGCTGCCCTTGATGCGGGATGCGTTCAGGAAACCGGCGTCGTCGCCAGCGAGCGCGCCGCCCGGGAACGTGAGCTTCGGCAGCGACATCAAGCCGCCCGCCGTAATGGCCCGCGCGCCGTAGGAGAGGCGCTTGCCGCCTTCGAGGAACCCGCGGATTGACGGATGCGTCTTGTAACGCTGGAATTCCTCGAACGGCGACAGGTACGGATTCGAATACCCGAGCCCGACGACGAAGCCGACCACGACCTGATTGTTGTCCATGTGATAGAGGAACGACCCGCCGTACGTGTCGGGTTCCAGCGGCCAGCCGGCCGTGTGAATCACGAGTCCCGGCTTGTGCTTGACCGGATCGATCTCCCACAATTCCTTGATGCCGATGCCGTACACCTGCGGATCGGCATTCTGATTGAGCTTGAACTTGTCGATGAGCTGGCGTCCGAGATGCCCGCGCGCGCCCTCGCAGAAGAGCGTGTACTTGGCGTGCAGTTCCATGCCGAGCTGGAAGTTCTCCGTCGGTTGTCCGTCCTTGCCGACGCCCATGTTGCCGGTGACGACGCCGCGCACCGAGCCGTCGTCGGCATAGAGCACTTCCGCTGCCGGAAAGCCGGGAAAAATCTCGACGCCGAGCGCTTCGGCCTGCTGCCCGAGCCAGCGCGTGACGTTGCCCAGGCTCACCACGTAGTTGCCGTGATTCTTGAAGTTGTCGGGAAGCAGCCAGTTCGGGACCTGCTTCGCGCCGGTCGGCGACAGGAACAGGAACCGGTCTTCGGTCACTTCGACGTCGAGCGGCGCGCCCTGTTCCTTCCAGTCGGGGATGAGTTCCGTGAGGCCGCGCGGGTCCATCACCGCGCCCGAGAGAATGTGCGCGCCGACCTCCGAGCCTTTCTCCAGCACGCAGACGCCGATTTCGACGCCTTTTTCCGCCGCCAGTTGCTTCAGGCGAATTGCAGCCGACAAACCCGCTGGGCCGCCGCCGACGATCACCACGTCGTATTCCATCGATTCGCGGGGACCGTATTGCTCGATAAGGCTCGCCGGGGTCATCAATGTTCCTCTCTACCGTTAGAATGGCCTTCCAAGATCGCGTATTGTCAGCGAACGTCAGGCGGGCTGCAACCGAAGGTGTCTTGATCTGCACGATCGTACTATTTTTTGTGATGCCGTGGTATCGGTGTCTACGCCAAGTGGCGCGACCGCGCGCCTCGCGCTGCCCGCGTCCCCCGCAAGGCTGAATCAACCGTACAAGAAGGAAGCACAATGGGCCGTTCGATCAACCTGGAAGGCAAGGTCGCGCTGATTACCGGCGCGTCCAGTGGGCTCGGGAAGCGTTTTGCGCAGGTGCTGTCGCAGGCGGGCGCGAAAGTGGTGCTCGCAAGCCGCCGCGTCGAGCGGCTGAAGGAACTGCGCGCCGAAATCGAGGCGTCGGGCGGCGCCGCGCACGTCGTGTCGCTCGACGTGACGGACTACCTGAGCGTCAAGGCCGCCGTTGCGCACGCCGAAACGGAAGCCGGTACCATCGACATTCTCGTCAATAACTCGGGCGTCTCGACCACGCAAAAGCTGACCGACGTGACGCCGGCGGACTTCGAGTTCGTCTTCGGCACGAATGTGCGCGGCGCGTTCTTCGTCGCGCAGGAAGTGGCCAAGCGCATGATCATGCGCGGCAACGGCGCGGCCAAGCCCGCTTATCGCATCATCAACATCGCCTCCGTGGCGGGGCTGCGCGTGTTTCCGCAAATCGGCCTGTACTCCATGAGCAAGGCCGCCGTCGTGCAGATGACCAAGGCGATGGCCATGGAATGGGGCCGCCACGGCATCAACGTGAACGCGATCTGCCCGGGTTATATCGACACCGAGATCAATCACCACCACTGGAAGACCGAGCAGGGCCAGAAACTCGTGTCGATGCTGCCGCGCCGGCGCGTCGGCGCGCCCGAAGACCTCGACGGCCTGTTGCTGCTGCTTTCGGCCGACGAATCGCAGTTCATGAACGGCTCGGTCATTTCGGCGGACGACGGTTTTTCACTATGAGCATCGCGCGGGCAAACGCCGTGCGGTGCGCTGTTTTCAGACACTGGAAGGTTGAATGAGCAACACCAATACGCCCACGAACGCGCCCACGAACGCAGACCCCGAATTTCACACGGTCTTCGAAATGTCCATGCCCATCCGCTGGGGCGACATGGACGCCTTCGGGCACGTCAACAACACGGTCTATTTCCGCTACATGGAGCAGGTCCGCATCTCGTGGTTCGAGCAGATCGGCGCGGCGGGCGCCAACGGCGAGGGCCAGGGGCCCGTCATCGTGAATGCGTCGATGGAGTTCCTGAAGCAACTGCACTATCCCGGCGACGTGATCGCGCGCATGTCGGTCGGCAAGCCGGGACGCAGCAGTTTCGATACGCGCTTCGAGCTGTATCGCGCTGACGCGCCGGGCACGCTGTACGCGCGGGGCGCGGCGAAGGTCGTGTGGGTGGACTACGCGGCGGGCAAGTCGGTGCCGATTCCCGATCTACTGCGTCAGTTGATCGAAACGGCCGCGCCGGTCGCGTCCTGATCGCCTAAGCTCAGTTGCCGAGCAGCCGCTGCAGAAGCTCCGTTGCGTTGCCCGTGTCGTATTTGCGCATGAGCCGCGCGCGGTAGATATCCACCGTGCGCGGGCTGATATCGAGCACGCGGCCGATCTGCTTGCTCGTTTTGCCCGTGACGAGTTGCGCGGCGATCTCGCGTTCGCGCGGCGTCAGTTCGATGGCGACGCGCCGCGTCGCGCTCAGGTCCTCGAACGTCCAGACGCCCGCCGCATGCGGCGCGGCGCGGTCGAGCGCGCGGCCGGTCACGTGGCACCAGAAGAGTTCGCCGTTCGCGCGTTTCATTATGCGGTCGTCGCTGTACGTGCCGCGGCCGCTGATATGCGCCGCGATGCGCTCCCCGATGCGCGCGAATTCGTCCGGCGTCGGATAGAGCACCTCGAACGAGCAGCCGATGAGCGTCTCGCGGGTCGCGCCGAAAATCGCGCAGACCTCCTCGTTGCAGTCTTCGATGGTGCGCTCTCGCGACAACACCAGCCCGACGGGCGCGAGATGAAACGCGGTTTGATAGTCCAGTTCACGCATGTCGATTCCGGCGCCCGGCCGGCGTCGCAAGCAACGACGGGCGCGGGCAATGACTTATGTATTTTTGCGTATTGTGCAGGATGGATCGCGCAGCGTACCCTTTCGGCCAGATGAAAACGCCGCCGCGCGCTGCCTGGCGGCGCTAAAACCGGTTCTTTAGTCGGGTTCAACATGGAAGGGACAAACAGATGAACAAGGTCTATCCCAGCGCGAAAGCGGCGCTCGATGACATCGTCAAGGACGGGCAGACGTTCGCCGTCGGCGGATTCGGCTTGTGCGGCATTCCGGAGGCGCTGATCGCCGCGCTGCGCGATTCGGGCGTGAAGGGCATCACGTGCATCAGCAACAACGCGGGCGTCGACGGCTTCGGTCTCGGCCTGCTGCTGGAGACGCGCCAGATCAAGAAGATGATTTCGTCCTACGTGGGCGAGAACAAGGAATTCGAGCGGCAATATCTGGCCGGCGAACTCGAACTCGAATTCACGCCGCAGGGCACGCTCGCCGAAAAGCTGCGCGCGGGCGGCGCGGGCATTCCGGCGTTCTTCACGAATACCGGCTACGGCACGATCATCGCGGAAGGCAAGGAAACGCGCCAGTTCGGCGAGAACCACTACGTGCTGGAGCATTCGCTGACGGCGGACGTCGGGCTCGTCAAGGCGTGGAAAGCCGACAAGTCGGGCAATCTGATCTATCGCCGCACGGCGCGCAACTTCAACCCGATGTGCGCGATGGCCGGCAAGATCACGGTCGCGGAAGTGGAAGAGATCGTGGAAGTCGGCGAGCTCGATCCGGACGCGATCCACACGCCGGGCATTTTCGTGCAACGGCTCGTCCTGAATGCGCATCCGGAAAAGCGCATCGAACAACGCATCGTCCGCGCGAAAGGAGAATGACCATGGCTTGGACTCGTGACCAGATGGCCGCGCGTGCGGCGAAGGAATTGCAGGACGGCTTCTACGTGAACCTGGGCATCGGCTTGCCGACGCTCGTCGCGAATCACGTGCCGCCGGGCGTCGAAGTGTGGCTGCAATCGGAGAACGGGCTGCTCGGCATCGGGCCGTCGCCGACCGAGGAAGAAGTCGACGCCGATCTCATCAACGCGGGCAAGCAGACGGTGACGACGCTGCCGGGTTCGTCGATCTTTTCGTCGGCGGATTCGTTCGCGATGATTCGCGGCGGCCACATCAACCTCGCCATTCTCGGCGCGATGCAGATCAGCAAGAAGGGCGATCTCGCCAACTGGATGATTCCCGGCAAGATGATCAAGGGCATGGGCGGCGCGATGGACCTCGTCGCGGGCGTGAAGCGCGTCGTCGTGCTGATGGAACACGTGGCGAAGGGCGACCAGCACAAGATTCTCGAAGAGTGCACGCTGCCGCTTACCGGCGTGGGCGTCGTGGATCGCATCATCACGGATCTCGGCGTGATCGACGTGACCGATAGCGGCCTCAAGCTCGTCGAACTCGCCGACGGCGTGACCGTCGAAGAGATTCAGCGCAAGACCGGCGCGCCGCTCGACGTCAGCAGCGTGCAGTAAGTTCGCAAGAGAACGCGGTCCGAAAGCGGGCGGGGCGGAAGGCTTCGCCCGCTTTGCTTTTGGGGCGCGCAAGGCATCGTCCGTTTGGCTAACGACGCTCGGCCGTGCGCCGGACGCTTTAGAATCGATCGGACATCTTCCACGAGGAATCTCCATGAGCGCATCCATCGTCGTCGAAGCTTCACATTCCACGCTCACCGCGCCGCGCCAGCGTTTCGTGCAGTGCGCGAGTCCGGCGGGGCTGCATCGCATGGCTTACACCGAATGGGGCGATCCCGCCAATCCACGCGTGCTGCTGTGCGTGCACGGGCTGACGCGGTCCGGCCGCGACTTCGACAAGGTCGCGCAGGCTTTCGCAAGCGAGTATCGCGTGGTGTGTCCGGACGTGGTCGGCCGCGGCCTCTCGGACTGGCTCGCCGATTCGCGTTACTACGGTCTCGCGCAGTATGTCGCCGACATGGTCACGCTGATCGCGCGGCTCAATGTGGAAACGGTCGACTGGTTCGGCACGTCGATGGGCGGGCTGATCGGCATGGTGCTCGGCGGGTTGAAAAACACGCCGATCCGCAAGCTGCTCCTGAACGATGTCGGGCCGCATATCGAGCCGGTGGCGCTCGAGCGTATTCGCAGCTACCTCGGCAAGCCCGCGCGTTTTGCATCGCTCGATGAAGGCATCCGGCAGGCGGCGGCGCTCGCGGCGTCCTTCGGGCCGCTCACGGACGAGGAGTGGGCGAGCATCAACGCGCCGCTTCTGCATGAGCGCGACGGCGCGTGGACGTTCCGCTACGACCCGGGCATCGCCGCGCCTTTTTCCAAGGCCACGGACGAACAGAACGCCGCAGGCGAAGCGTTCTTGTGGCATTCGTTCGCGTCGATCGCGACGCCGGTGCTCGTCGTGCGCGGCGAAAGCTCGGACCTGCTGTCGCGCGAGACGGTCGCGCTGATGGTCGAGAAGGGGCAGGCGGTATCGAGCGTGGAAGTGCCCAACGCCGGCCATGCGCCCGCGTTTCTCGACAGCGAACAGATCGCCGTCGCGCGGCGCTTCTTTCTCGAAAACGAGGCCCGCGGGGCATAATATCGGGCTGAGCGCGTGACGCTCTGTCTCGTTTTTGAACTCATCACAGGACTGGATAACCCATGGCAGTTACTCGTCATCACGTCGGCGCGCGCCTTTCCGAGATCGCCATTCATAACGGCACGGTGTACCTCGCAGGCCAGATCGCGGAGGACACGGAGCAAGACATCACCGGCCAGACGCGCGAAGTGCTGGGCCACATCGACCGTCTGCTCGAAGAGGCGAACAGCGACAAATCGCACCTGTTGTCCGTGCAGATCTTCATCTCGGACATGGTGCACTTCGCCGGCATGAACGCCGTGTGGGACGCGTGGGTCGCGCCGGGCCACACGCCGCCGCGCGCCACCGTCGAGGCGAAGCTCGCGAATCCGGCTTGCCTCGTCGAAGTCGTCGTGGTGGCGGCGCAGCGTAGCTGAACCGGCGAGCAGCACGACCGTCGTGGCTTTACCGTATGACCGAGAGCACCGTCCCCGCTGACACGCTGCCCGAGCCGTCGTTCGACGACGCGCTCGCGTTCGTGCGCGAGCACGCGAAGGACGCGCGGCTCTCGACGGGCGAATTGCTGGCGGACCACGCGGCGGGCACCGCGCGCATCATGCAGACGCTCAACGTCGACCCGCATGCGGTCGCCGCCGCCGCGTTGTTCGCCCTTGCGCCGCATCTCGACCATCCCGAGACGTTGATCGCCGAACGCTTCGGCCCGGAAGTGCAGCGGCTCGTGAGCGACGTGCGCAAGCTCTTGCGCCTCGGCTCGGTCAGTTCCCGTGCGACGCTCGCCGCGTTGCCCGACAACACGCGCGACGCGCAGGCGGCGCGCCGCGCGCAGGTCGAATCGCTGCGCAAGATGCTGCTCGCGTTCGCGCAGGATATTCGCGTGGTGCTGATCCGGCTCGCTTCGCGCCTGCAGACGCTGCGCTACCACGCCGCGAACAAGACCGAGCCGCCCCCCGAGGTGCCGCGTGAGACGCTCGACATCTACGCGCCGCTCTCCAACCGTCTCGGCATCTGGCAACTGAAGTGGGAACTCGAAGACCTGTCGTTTCGCTTCGAAGACCCGGTCACCTATAAGCGCATCGCCAAGCTGCTCGACGAAAAGCGCATCGAGCGCGAATCGTATGTGACCGAGGCGATCGCGCGGCTGCAAAAGGAATTGGACACCGCGCACATCAAGGCCGAAGTGAGCGGCCGGCCCAAGCACATCTACAGCATCTGGAAGAAGATGCGCGGCAAGCATCTCGACTTCTCGGAACTCAACGACGTGCGCGCGTTCCGCGTGATCGTCGGCGATATCAAGGATTGCTACACGGTGCTCGGCATCGTGCATAACCTGTGGCAGCCGGTGCCGCGCGAATTCGACGATTACATCTCGCGGCCGAAGCCGAACGGCTACAAATCGCTGCATACGGTGGTCGTCGGCGACGACGGACGCGCATTCGAAGTGCAGATCCGCACGCACGAGATGCATCAGTTCGCCGAGTACGGCGTGGCGGCGCACTGGCGTTACAAGGAGGCCGGGGCGCGCGGCTACGCGGGCCAGGCCATGGCAAGCGAGAAGTACGACGAAAAGATCGCCTGGCTGCGTCAGCTTCTCGCGTGGAAAGACGACGTAGAGGGTGATCGTCCCGGCTGGCAGCATCTGCGCGACGCCACGCTCGACGACGACCACATCTACGTGCTGACGCCGCAGGCGCGCGTGATCGCGCTGCCGCACGGTTCGACGGCGGTCGATTTCGCGTATCACCTGCACAGCGAGCTCGGGCATCGCTGTCGGGGCGCGCGTGTCGATGGCGCGATGGTGCCGCTGAACACGCCGCTACAGAACGGTCAGACGGTCGAGATCATCGCGGTGAAGGAGGGCGGACCGTCGCGCGACTGGCTCAATCCGCAACTCGGCTATCTGCACAGCCCGCGCGCGCGGCAGAAAGTGCGCGCGTGGTTCAACGCGATCGACGCGGCCGAGAACGTCGCGCAAGGCCGCGCGATCGTCGAAAAGACGTTGCAGCGCGAAGGCAAGACGTCGGTCAATCTGGATCAGCTCGCGGCCAAGCTGGGCTTCAAGGCGCCGGAAGAGCTATACGCGGTCGTCGCCAAGGACGAGTTCAGCCTTCGCAACATCGAGCAGGCGCTCTCGGACGCGCCGCCGCCCGAGCCGGAGCCGGAAGCGCCCGCGCAGTTCGAAAAGCGCAGCAGCGGGCAAAGCGTCGCGCATGGCGCGTCGACGGGCGTGCTGGTCGTCGGCGTCGACGCGTTGCTCACGCAGCTCGCGCGCTGCTGTCGTCCGGCGCCGCCCGATCCGATCGCAGGTTTCGTCACGCGCGGCAAAGGCATGTCGATTCACCGCACCGACTGCGCGACGTTCCAGCGCATGGCGCATCGCTCTCCCGAGCGCGTGCTGCATACGACGTGGTCGGCCGAGGTGATGAACGGCCGCGGATCGTCGGTCTATCCGGTGGATCTCGCGGTGGAGTCGGCGGACCGGCAGGGGCTGCTGCGCGATATCTCCGAAGTGTTCGCGCGGGAGAAGATGAACGTGATCGGCGTCAAGAGCCAAAGCCGGCGGAACATCGCGTTCATGCAGTTCACGGTCGAGGTGTCGAACGCGGCGCAGATCCAGCGCGCGTGCACGTTGCTCGGCGAAGTGCCGGGCGTCATCCGCGCGTCGCGGCGCGCCTAGCGGTTCGCCTGGCGTTTCATCGCGCGGAAACTTGAACGGATCGGCGAATATTTTCGCGATTCATGTACAGAAACACTTGCCAATATTCGAAACGCTCCATATAATCTCACTTCTTTCAGGCTCGTAGCTCAGCTGGTTAGAGCACCACCTTGACATGGTGGGGGTCGTTGGTTCGAGTCCAATCGAGCCTACCAACGAAAACGAGACTTCGGCGAATCATTGGTTCACGGAGTTTCACTCCGCAAGAAGCGCGAAGGCGCAAAAGGCGAATAAAGAAATGGCACTTCGAACGTTGACCGAAACATATTCGGAGCGACGCTAGTCGAGGACCTCTTTCGCCTTCTGCCCTTTTTGTTTCGCGGTATGTGTGAAAAGTGAATGCGGCCCCTCGAAAGCGGGGCCGCATTTTTTTTGTCCCTCGGTTTCTGTTTCTCGATACCGCGGGCCAGTGCTTATTCGAACTCGCTCGGCGTGCGCCGGCGTCCTGGAGAACGAAATGGTTTCGGTACGTTTGCCTGATGGGTCGGTCCGCCAATACGACCACCCGGTGACCGTCGCGGAAGTCGCGGCATCGATCGGCGCGGGCCTCGCCAAGGCGGCGCTCGCCGGCAAGCTGAACGGCGAGCTCGTCGATACGTCCTTCGTGATCGACCACGATTCTTCGCTCGCCATCGTCACCGACAAAGATCCGGAAGGCGTGGACGTCGTTCGTCATTCCACGGCGCACTTGCTCGCCTACGCGGTCAAGGACCTGTTCCCTGAAGCGCAGGTGACCATCGGGCCGGTCATCGACAACGGCTTCTACTACGACTTCTCGTACAGCCGTCCTTTCACGCCCGAAGACCTCGAGAAGATCGAGAAGCGCATGCAGGAAATCGCGAAGAAGGACGAGCCGGTGTCGCGCCGCGTCGTCTCGCGCGACGAGGCGGTCGAGTACTTCAAGAGCATCGGCGAGCAGTACAAGGCCGAAATCATCTCGTCGATTCCGGAATCCGACGAGATTCGCCTCTACTCGCACGGCAATTTCATCGACCTGTGCCGTGGCCCGCACGTGCCGTCCACCGGCAAGCTCAAGGTCTTCAAGCTGATGAAGGTCGCGGGCGCGTACTGGCGCGGCGATTCGAAGAACGAGCAATTGCAGCGCATTTACGGTACCGCCTGGACCAAGAAGGAAGATCAGGATCAGTACCTGCACATGCTCGAGGAAGCGGAAAAGCGCGACCATCGCAAGCTCGGCAAGCAACTCGACCTGTTCCACTTGCAGGACGAGGCGCCCGGCATGGTGTTCTGGCATCCGAAGGGCTGGTCGCTGTGGCAACAGGTCGAGCAGTACATGCGCCGTCGCGTGAACGAGGCCGGCTATCTGGAGATCAAGACTCCGATGGTCATGGACCGTTCGCTGTGGGAAGCGTCGGGTCACTGGCAGAACTATCGTGAAAACATGTTCACGACCGAATCGGAAAAGCGCGACTACGCGATCAAGCCGATGAACTGCCCGGGCCACGTGCAGGTGTTCAACCATGGTCTGCGGTCGTACCGCGATCTGCCGCTGCGCTACGCGGAGTTCGGCTCCTGCCACCGCAACGAGCCGTCGGGCGCGCTGCACGGTCTCATGCGCGTGCGGGGCTTCGTTCAGGACGACGCGCACATCTTCTGCACCGAAGACCAGTTCATCGCCGAGTCGATCGCCTTCAACACGCTCGCCATGAGCGTGTATAAGGACTTTGGCTTCGAGCACATCGACATCAAGCTGTCGCTGCGCCCGGAACAGCGCGCGGGCACCGACGAGATCTGGGACCGCGCGGAGCAGGGCCTGCGCGAAGCCCTGACCGCTTGCGGTCTCAAGTGGGAAGAACTGGCGGGCGAGGGCGCGTTCTACGGTCCGAAGATCGAGTATCACATCAAGGACGCGCTCGGCCGGTCCTGGCAGTGCGGCACGCTGCAACTCGACATGGTGCTCCCGGAGCGTCTCGGCGCCGAGTACGTCGCGGAGGACAACAGCCGTCGCCGCCCCGTGATGCTTCACCGCGCGATCGTGGGTTCGATGGAGCGTTTCCTCGGCATCCTGATCGAGCACCATGCCGGTGCGATGCCGCCGTGGCTCGCGCCTGTGCAGGCAGTCGTGCTGAATATTGCCGAAAGTCAGGCCGAATACGCGGCATCTCTCGTCCAATCGTTGCAAAAACAAGGGCTTAGAGTTGAGGCCGATTTGCGCAACGAGAAGATTAGCTATAAAATACGCGAGCACACGCTGCAAAAGGTCCCGTATTTGCTGGTTGTCGGGGACAAGGAGCGTGAAGCGCAAACCGTGGCCGTGCGTGCTCGTGGCGGTGTCGATCTCGGCGTCATGCCGGTCGACGCATTCCTCGAACGTCTGCAGCAGGAAGTGCGGGCGTTCAAGTAAGTCACCCGCAGCGCGGCTAGTTTTTTCATTTTTAGAGGAAACGTAACATCGCTACTGATAAGTCGTCACATCGCATCAACGGTGAAATCACTGCACCGGAAGTGCGCTTGGTCGGAGTGGACAACGAGCCGCTCGGAATCGTGAAACTGGCCGAGGCGTTCCGTCAATCGGAACAGCTCGACGTGGATCTCGTCGAAATCGCGCCGCAGGCCTCGCCGCCTGTCTGCCGTTTGATGGATTACGGCAAGTTCAAGTACTCGGAAGCGAAGAAGCAGCACGAGGCAAAGCTGAAGCAGAAGATCGTGCAGGTGAAGGAAGTCAAATTCCGCCCCGGCACGGATGACGGTGACTACAACGTCAAGCTGCGCAACCTCACGCGCTTCCTCGAAGACGGCGACAAGACGAAAATCACGTTGCGTTTCCGTGGGCGCGAAATGGCGCACCAGGAAATCGGCATGCGCATGCTCGAACGCCTGAAGGCGGATCTGGACGAAGTCGGCCAGGTCGAGCAGATGCCGAAGATGGAAGGCCGCCAGATGATCATGGTGCTGGCGCCGAAGAAGAAGGCGAAGTAAGCACAGTAGTAAGCGATGGATCGCGCGCCACCCGGTCTGTAGACAGGGCGGTCAGCGCGGCATCGCCAGCGGTTTCAGAAGCGTGCCGGATCAGCGGCGCGGTTCATGAAAAGCGGCGGTCTACCAACGAGATCGTCCGCATACAAGTGGCGCGTGGGTTTCGAAGGGCGGGAAGGGATCTTGGCCGGTACGTGAAGATCAGCCGCACACCCATGACCATCTAATAAACTGGAGTTGTTTCATGCCGAAGATGAAGACCAAGAAGAGTGCTGCAAAGCGCTTCGTGGTGCGTCCGGGCGGTACCGTCAAGCGCGGTCAGGCCTTCAAGCGCCACATTCTTACCAAGAAAACCACCAAGAACAAACGCCATCTGCGTGGCGCCACGGCCGTTCATGATTCCGATCTGAACTCCGTCCGCGCAATGCTGCCGTTCGCCTAACCTCATCTAACTTAAGGAGAGCAACATGCCTCGAGTAAAACGTGGGGTTACCGCACGGGCCCGTCACAAGAAGATCATTCGTCTGGCCAAGGGTTACCGCGGCCGTCGCAATAACGTCTATCGCATCGCCAAGCAGGCGGTCATGCGCGCTGGGCAATACGCCTATCGCGATCGCCGCAATAAGAAGCGTGTGTTCCGCGCGCTGTGGATCACGCGTATCAACGCGGCGGTGCGTCAGCACGACATGACCTACAGCGTGTTCATCAACGGCCTGAAGAAGGCTTCGATCGAACTCGACCGCAAGGTGCTGGCTGACATGGCTGTGTTCGACAAGGCTGCTTTTGCTGCGATCGTCAAGCAGGTGAAAGCCGCCGTCGCAGCCTAATTGCGAAATTAGTACTGCGTGGTTTGCCTGAGCGCCGCCGTGTCGTAGACGGTTGCGGGAAGGCAGAAAACGGGGCTCTCACCGAGCCCCGTTTTTGTTGGCCGGACGGTTTTGCGCATGACCTGGCCTGTTGGCTCTGTTCGCTTCCAGGTCACGCGCAAAACCGTAAATCAGACTGAACTTTCGACGTTGAAAAGATGGGATCAATGGATCTGGACCAGATTGTCGCCGACGCGAAAAGCGCCTTTGAACACGCCACCGATGCCACGACGCTCGAAAACGAGAAGGCCCGCTTTCTCGGCAAGTCCGGCGCGCTGACCGAACTGCTGAAGGGCTTGGGCAAGCTCGATCCCGAAGCGAAGAAAACCGAAGGCGCGCGCATCAATCAGGCGAAGCAGCAGGTCGAGGCCGCGCTCAACGCGCGCCGTCAGGCGCTGGCCGATGCACTGCTGAACCAGCGGCTCGCCGCTGAAGCGATCGACGTCACGCTTCCCGGGCGCGGCGCGGGCGTGGGCACGCTGCATCCGGTGATGCGCACGTGGGAACGCGTCGAGCAGATTTTCGGCTCGATCGGTTTCGACGTGGCCGATGGTCCCGAGATCGAGACCGACTGGTACAACTTCACGGCGCTTAATAGTCCGGAGAATCATCCGGCGCGTTCGATGCAGGACACGTTCTACGTCGATGGCAAGGACGCCGAAGGACGCCCGCTCCTGCTTCGCACCCACACGAGCCCGATGCAGGTGCGCTACGCGCGCATGAACAAGCCGCCGATCAAGGTGATCGTGCCGGGCCGCACGTATCGCGTGGACAGCGACGCCACGCATTCGCCGATGTTCAATCAGGTCGAAGGCCTGTGGATCGAGGAGAACATCAGTTTCGCGGACCTGAAGGGCGTCTACACCGATTTCCTCAAGAAATTCTTCGAGCGCGACGACATTCTCGTGCGCTTCCGCCCGTCGTATTTCCCGTTCACGGAGCCGTCGGCCGAGATCGACATGATGTTCGAGCACGGCAAGAACGCGGGCAGATGGCTGGAAATCTCCGGCTCGGGCCAGGTGCATCCGACCGTCATCCGCAACATGGGCCTGGACCCGGAGCGGTATATCGGCTTCGCGTTCGGCAGCGGCCTCGAGCGTCTGACCATGCTGCGTTACGGCGTGCAGGACTTGCGCCTCTTCTTCGAGAACGATCTGCGTTTCCTGCGCCAGTTCGCCTGAAGCCGCACAGCCCGCGACGCCCGGTTTGCGCAGAAGCATCGGGCGAGAGACACCACCTCATTCGAACGTAGACACACATGCAATTCCCCGAATCATGGCTCCGTAGCTTCGTCGATCCCAAGCTCTCGACCGACGAACTCGCTCACGCGCTGACGATGGCCGGTCTCGAAGTCGAAGACCTGCGCCCGGTCGCGCCGCCGACCGCGAAGATCGTCGTCGGGCAAGTGCTGGAAGTGGCGAAGCATCCGAACGCCGACAAGCTCAACGTCTGCCAGGTCGACGCCGGCACGGGCGAGCAGTTGAACATCGTCTGCGGCGCGCCGAACGTGTCGCCGGGCATCAAAGTGCCGGTGGCATTGATCGGCGCGGTGTTGCCGCCGGTCGAAGCGGGCGGCGAGCCGTTCGCCATCAAGCCGACGAAGCTGCGCGGCATCGACAGCCAGGGCATGCTGTGCTCGGCGCGCGAACTGAAGCTGTCCGAAGACCACAGCGGTTTGCTGATTCTTCCGGCGGACGCGAAGGTCGGCGAGGATATTCGCGAAGCGTTGAATCTGGACGACACCGTCTTCGAAATCAAGCTCACGCCGAACAAGGCGGATTGCCTCTCGGTGTTCGGCGTCGCGCGCGAAACGGCTGCCATCACCGGCGCGCCGCTGAAGACGCTCGAGATGCCGCCCGTCAAGACGACGCTCTACGAAAAACTGCCGGTCAAGGTGCTGGCGCCGGACTTGTGTGGCCGCTTCTCCGGCCGCGTGATTCGCGGCGTGAATGCACGCGCGAAGACGCCGCAATGGATGGTCGAGCGTCTCGAGCGCTCAGGCCAGCGCAGCATCTCCGCGCTCGTCGATATTTCGAACTACGTGATGCTCGAACTCGGCCGTCCGACGCACGTGTTCGATCTCGACAAGATTCACGGCGGCATCGAAGTGCGCTGGGGCAAGAAGGGCGAATCGCTCAAGCTGTTGAACGGCAACACCGTCGAGCTCGATGAAACCGTCGGCGTGATCGCGGACGATCGTCAGGTGGAAAGTCTCGCGGGCATCATGGGCGGCGACAGCACGGCCGTGTCGCTCGATACCACGAACATGTATCTGGAAGCCGCGTTCTGGTGGCCCGACGCCATCCGCGGCCGCGCGCGCAAGTACAACTTCTCGACGGATGCGGCGCATCGCTTCGAGCGGGGCGTCGATTATTCGACGACCGTCGAGCATATCGAGCGCATCTCGCAACTGATTCTCGATATCTGCGGCGGCGAAGCCGGTCCGGTGGACGACCAGATCCTCAACGTGCCCGAGCGTCGGCCGGTGACGATGCGCGTCGAGCGCGCGCATCGCATCATCGGCGTCGAGATCGGCGCGGAAGAGATCGCGCAGATTTTCACGCGCCTGAACCTCGCGTTCGAGCGCGACGGCGACACCTTCAAGGTCACGCCGCCGCCGTATCGCTTCGACATCGAGATCGAGGAGGATCTGATCGAGGAAGTCGCGCGCATCTACGGCTTCGAGAAGATCCCGGCGCGTCCGCCCGTGGCTGCGAGCGAGATGCGCCGCACGAACGAGACGGTCCGCTCGATTCACGTGCTGCGTCATGCCGTTGCCGCGCGCGACTATTCGGAGACGGTCAACTTCAGCTTCGTGGATGCCGAGTGGGAGAAGGACTTCGCCGGCAACGAGAATCCGATCAAGCTCATCAATCCGATCGCGAGCCAGCTCTCGGTTATGCGCACGACGCTCTTCGGCAGTCTGATCGACGTACTGCGCTACAACCTGAACCGCCGCGCGGAACGCATCCGCGTGTTCGAAGCAGGGCGCGTGTTTTTGCGCGATGCATCGGTGAAGGCGGGCGAACTCACCGTGGAAGGCTTCGCGCAGCCGAAGCGCATCGGCGGTCTCGCGTATGGTCCCGCGCTCGAAGAGCAGTGGGGCGTGGCGTCGCGTCAGGTCGACTTCTTCGACGTGAAGGGCGACGTCGAGGCGCTGTTCGCGCCGGTCGTGCCGCGCTTCGTCAAGGCCGAACATCCGGCGCTGCATCCAGGACGCAGCGCGCGCATCGACGTCGCTGGGCGCGCGGTCGGCTGGATCGGCGAACTGCATCCGCGCTGGATGCAGAAGTACGACCTGCCGCACGCGCCGATTCTTTTCGAAATCGATGCCGAGGCGCTCATGGAACGCGCGCTGCCGACGCCGTCCGAAGTGTCGAAATTTCCGCCGGTGCGCCGCGATATCGCCGTCGTCGTGGATCAGAACGTGCCCGTGCAGGCGCTTCTCGACGAGCTCGAAAACGCCCGTTCGGAACCCGCCTGCAAGTACGTCACGCGGGTTGTGCTTTTCGATGAATTCCGTCCAAAATCAAACACTTCCGGCGGTTTGGGAGCGCATGAGAAAAGTCTTGCCTTCCGTGTAACGTTGCAAGATACTGGCGGCACGCTTCAGGACGAAACGGTCGACACGGCCATCAACACGCTGGTGGATCGCCTGGCTCGAGTACACGGCGCGCGGTTGCGCGGATAGCCTGCAGTTGGCCCCTCCGTCTCAATCGCATTTGCCGTTTTACCGATATGAACCAAATGAACTCGAGTGATTTCGAAGCCCTTCTTTCGGCGCAGCGTAGCGCCATGACCCGAGACAACACCACTTCGGGCGCGTTGTCGAATGACACGCCGACGCTCACCAAAGCCGAACTGGCGGAAATGCTGTTCGACCACGTCGGTCTGAACAAGCGCGAAGCGAAGGACATGGTCGAAGCGTTTTTCGAGGTCATCCGCGACGCGCTCGAAAGCGGCGACAGCGTCAAGCTGTCGGGCTTCGGCAACTTCCAGTTGCGCGACAAGCCGCAGCGTCCGGGACGCAATCCGAAGACTGGCGAAGCCATTCCCATCGCGGCGCGGCGGGTCGTCACGTTTCATGCTAGCCAGAAGTTGAAGGCGCTGGTCGAAACGGGAGCGGAGACGAGTCTGACTCGCTGACGCGTATCTCGCGCCGAAGGGCGCATCCCGCTGTCCGACCGCCGCGCTTCATCGACATCACTCACCACGATGGTTGATCGACGATGGAAAAAGTCGTCTTGCCTCCGATCCCGGCCAAGCGTTATTTCACGATTGGCGAAGTCAGCGAGTTGTGCGGTGTCAAGCCGCACGTGCTGCGCTATTGGGAACAGGAGTTCACGCAGCTCAGGCCGGTCAAGCGGCGCGGCAACCGCCGGTACTATCAGCATCACGAAGTCTTGCTGATCCGGCGGATTCGCGAACTGCTTTACGAGCAGGGCTTCACGATCAACGGCGCGCGTAATCGGCTCGACGCGCAAGGGCGCGCCAATGGCGACGATGCCATGTCCCCCGAGTCGTCCGGCGCCGGAGAGGCGCAGCAGCCGTCCGTCGACGTCGACCAGCTTCGCAAGGAGATCATGCAGGTGATCGATCTGCTCGGCGGGTAAGCGCCGGTGCCATGAATACGACAAAGCCGCGATCGCGTATCGCGGCTTTTTCGTTTGCATCGAGCGTGCATCGCAGGGCGGCTGTACGATACCCGCGTGTCTTTCTCGTTCTCTTCAGGGAGGCTTTATGCGAGTGTTGATCGTGGGCGCGACGGGATTGCTGGGCACGGAAATCGCGCGGATCCTGGCGCCCGAGCACGATGTGATAACGGCCAGCCGCAAAGGCTCGGATGTGGCCGTGGATTTGTCCGACAAGGCAAGCATCGCGGCGATGTACTCGAAGGTCGGCAACGCGGGCGCGGTGCTGTGCGTCGGCGGAACGGCGAAGTTCGCGCCGCTCGACTCGCTTTCCGACGACGACTTCGCGTTCAGTCTTGCCAACAAGCTCATGGGACAGGTCAACCTCGTGCGCTGCGCGATCGGCCATGTGGACGAGGGCGGCTGCATCACGTTGACCAGCGGCACGCTCGCTCAACAGCCGATGATCGGCAGCGCGGCGGTCAGCATCGTCAACGCGGGCGTCGAAGGATTCGCGCGTGCGGCGGCGCTCGAGTTGCAGGGCAAGCTGCGCGTCAACGTGGTGAGTCCGGGATGGGTCGCGGAGACGCTTCAGTCGATGGGCAAGGACCCGTCAGGCGGCATCCCGGCCGCCGATGTGGCGCGGGCATACAAGCGCACGATTGACGAAGCGATGACCGGAGAAGTGCTGCTCGTCGCCAAGGGATGAGCAGTGTCAGCCCGGCGCGGCCTTGACGCTTTTCTCCGATCCCGCGACCGACCAATAGACGATGCTGGGCCCGATACCGCGCGGTGGGTAAATGCGCCAGTCGTTCGCGCCGTGGTGAAAGAAGTAGAGCGCGTAGAAGCCGCCGCGTATCGTATCGGGCGCGCTGACACAGACATAACGGCTTCCGCCAGGATAGATGCGGCCGAAGCGCGCCACGCGCGCAGCACTTCGCGCATCGAACCTTCTGGCGATCTCATTGCGCAAAGAGGATGGGACGTGATCGGGCTGGGCGCGCCTGTGATCGACAGGCGCGCAAGCGGACAGAGGCATTGCGGTGCCGCTCCTTATGTGTCAGTCGAACATTAGAGCTTAAGTGGCTGTTGCGCAAGTGAAATCTCGCGCGCCGCAGCGGTTTCGAGACACGCGCTCGGCGCGGAGCGTCGTCTTGGCTGAGTTAGGAAACCGTAGCCGAATTAGACAAAAGGCTCTCCGGCCAGAAGCCGGAGAGCCTTTTGAATTTTGGTCGGGGCGAGAGGATTTGAACCTCCGACCACCTGCACCCCATGCAGGTACGCTACCAGGCTGCGCTACGCCCCGAAAGAGCGAAAGTATATCAGAGCGAAACGGATAGTAGAACTGCTTCGGCGATTTTTACGGCAAACGTCGAAGAATCCACTTCTGCCGCTCCTGCGTTACGACGCTGCGACCGAGGTGGCTTCGGCATCCACCATGTCCGGCATCTTCTCCTCTCCGACGCGCGGCTTGACGCTCCGTTGCCGCTGCCGGAACCGCAGCGCAAGCACCAGCGACACCGCGCACGGAACGAGATAACCGAGCACGCGCGCGCTCCACGCCGTGCGCGAACCGACGGCCTCGTACCGCGTATGTGCATGGAAGCCCGCGGACGCGAACACCATCGTCAGCGTAAAGTCGAGCACCATGGCCAGCACGCAAAAGACGCAGTAGATGAGCGCGCCGTTCCAGACCGGTTTGCCGATCGCCGCGTTGGCCGTGCGGCACGCGAAGAGCACGGCGCCCAGCAGTAACAGATTGAAAAGCAACGGAACCCAGGGGAAGTCCATGTGCGGATGCCTCATGCGCTGAAGAGATCGGCAGTCCGCCAACCGGACGCCGGGCGCGATCTTCACACGCAGCCCCGTTTCGCTTGAATAAGAGTATTCCTAATCAGTTTGGCCGATCCGCCAGCGCCCCGGAGAGAAAGTCGATGAACGTGCGCACCTTCGTCGTCATGTACTTGCGGCTCGTGTACACCGCGTAGACGGCTGGCGCAAAGGCCGCGTAGCTCGGCAAGACGCGCACGAGCGCGCCCGATTCCAGCTCCGCTTCGACGATCCACAGCGGAAAATATGCGAGGCCGATGCCGGCTTTCACCAGTTGTAGCGCCATCGAAGTGTCGTTTGTTTTCAACACGGCTTGATTTTTGACGGTGACAGCGCCGTCCGGGCCGGAAAGCGTGACCGACTCGATGTTCGTATATGTCGGCAAGACCATGCGATGCCGCGCAAGATCGTCGGGATGGCGAGGCTCGCCGTGACGTTCGAGATAAGCGCGCGAGCCAGCCAGCACGAACGGCATCGTGCACAGCGGCCGCACGATCAGCGAGGGCGAAGGCTCCGACGTCGCGCGCAACGCCATGTCGTAGCCTTCTTCGACGAGATCGACGAAGCGGTTCTCCAGCCGCAAGTCGACCAGCACGCCGGGATAACGCGCCTGATACGCGACGAGCAGATCCGCGAACCGGCGATTCGCGAACCAGCCCGGCGCCGTTACCTTCAGCACGCCCTTCGGCTCGGCGGTCTGTGCGCCGACCGCCGCCTCGGCCGCCTGCAATATATCGAGCGCCTCGCGGGACTGCTCGTAATACACGCTGCCGGCTTCGGTCAGGCTCAGGTGCCGTGTCGTGCGGTTCAGCAGCCGCACGCCGAGTTGACGTTCGAGATTCGCGACATGCTTGCTCGTCATCGCCGTCGACATGTCGAGGCGCTCGGCCGCCTTCACGAAGCTGCCGGCTTCGACCACTTCGCGAAACACGCGCAGGCTGGTGAGCGCATCCATCGTTCAGAGTCCGCGGGAAAGGGAAAGCGCGATCTTAGCCGGATCACTTCGGCCATTCATCGAGCGCGTCGTTGAAGAGCGAAGCGACGACGCCGCGCAGCCACGTCGTGCGCGGATCGTTGTGATACTTGCGATGCCAGTGCTGCTTCAGGTCGAAGCGCGGCAACGGGAGCGGCGGCTCCGCGAGTGTGATCGACGCGTGCTCGGCGACATACGCGAAGCCGATCGCATGCGGCACCGTCGCGATCAGATCGGTGCGCGACAGGATGAACGGCAAGCTCATGAAGTGCGGCGTCTCCAGAACCGCGCGCCGCCGCACGCGCTCTTTGTCCAGATAATTCTCAAGAATCTCCTGGCTGCGACCTTCGGCGCGCACCACCGCGTGACCGCATTCGACGAAGCGTTCCAGCGTGAGCGGCGCATTCGCAAACGGATGATCGCGCCGCATCAGGCAGATGAAGCGATGCGAGAAAAGCCGCTGCTGAAAGAAGTTGTTGCCATGCAGGTCGGGAAAGTAGCCAACGGCCAGATCGATGTCGCCGGACGCGAGCCCGCGCTCGACTTCGCCGTGCGATGCCGACACCGAGCGCAGATTCGCGTGCGGCGCTTCTTTTGCGAACGCCTGCAACAGGCGCGGCAGAAACACGATCTCGCCGACATCCGAGAGCGCGATCGCGAACGTGTCGGTGCTGGAAGACGGATCGAAATGCTGCGTGTCCAGCAGCCCGCGCTCGATGCGGCTCAGCGCCTCGCGCGCCGCAGGCACGAGCGCGAGCGCACGCGGCGTCGGTTCCATGCCGCGCGACGTCCGCACGAAGAGCGGATCGTTAAAGTACTCGCGCAGCCGCCCGAGCGCCGTCGACACGCGCGGCTGACTCACGCCGAGCCGTTCGGCTGCGCGGCTCACGTTGCGCGTTTCCTCGATGGCGACGAGAAACGGAATCAGGTTCAGGTCGAGGTCGTTCATGATGTGAAGCGCAGGCTGCCGTCAGCCGCGTCGCGCGACCAGTTCAGACACGCGTTGCGCCGCGCTTTGTAGCGGGTCGAGAAACGCCTTCACCATCTGCTTAGCGTTCTTGCGCTGCGCGTTGCCGCTGATGTTGAGCGCCGCGATCACGCGGCCTTGCCGGTCGCGGATCGGCGCGGACATCGAGATCAGTCCTTCTTCCAGTTCCTGATCGACGATCGCCCAGCCCTGACGGCGCACCAGCGAGATCGCGTCTTTCAACGCATTGCGGTCGGTGACCGTATGCGGCGTTCTCGCGACGATGTTGCTGGCGTCGAGCACCGCGTCGAGCCGCGCGTCGTCGAGCGCCGAAAGCAGCACGCGGCCCATCGACGTGCAGAACGCGGGCAGACGGCTGCCGATGGACAGATTCTGCGTGATGATCTTGTGCGTCGGCACGCGCAGCACATAGACGATTTCCGCGCCGTTCAGCACGGCCGCCGAACAGCTTTCGTGAACCTGCTCGACGAGATCCTCCATGACGGGCTCGGCCAGATTCCAGAACGGCATCGACGTGAGATAGGCGAAGCCGAGATCGAGGATCTTCGGCGTCAGTTGAAAGAGCCGGCCGTCCGCTTCCACGTAGCCGAGCGACTGCAACGTGAGCAGAATGCGCCGCGCGCCGGCGCGCGTGAGGCCCGTGGCGGCGGCGACATCGGTGAGCGTCTGCGCGGGGCGGCTCGCATCGAACGAACGAATCACGGCCAGGCCGCGCGCGAACGACTGCACGTAGGCGTCGCCGGGACGCGACGGCGCGTCCTGCACGTCGGTATCGAAAGAGGGCGTTGGAAGCTTGTTCATGACGTTCTCGGACGGCTCTGGCTCCGTACAAACCCGCGAATTGCGCGGGTTTCGTTGACACTGCAACGAACGCGGGACTACCATTCGGTTGTTCGCTAAACGAATCGATGTTCGCATATCGAACATACTCACGCAAGCGTCATCGACGCGCAGGTAAACCCGAAGTTCGACGCAGCGCGCAGTGTCTGCGCGCGCCGGACGGGACCGGAGAAGAACGGCAATGATCAACAAGATTTTCGAATCGCTCGCGTCCGCGGTGGCGGATGTTCACGACGGAGCGACCATCATGATCGGCGGATTCGGCACGGCGGGCATGCCGTCCGAACTGATCGACGCGCTCATCGAACAGGGCGCGCGCGAGCTGACCATCGTGAACAACAACGCGGGCAACGGCGACACCGGACTCGCCGCGCTCCTGAAGGCAAAGCGCGTGCGCAAGATCATCTGCTCGTTCCCGCGGCAGACGGATTCGCATGTATTCGACGCCCTCTACCGCGCCGGCGAGATCGAACTGGAACTCGTGCCGCAGGGCAATCTCGCGGAGCGCATTCGCGCGGCGGGAGCAGGCATCGGCGGCTTCTTCACGCCGACCGGCTACGGCACGAAACTCGCGGAAGGCAAGGAAACGCGCGAAATCGACGGCAAGCATTACGTGCTGGAATCGCCGCTGCATGCGGACTTCGCGCTCGTGAAGGCGTTCAAGGGCGACCGCTGGGGCAATCTGGTCTATCGTAAGACGGCGCGCAACTTCGGGCCGATCATGGCGAGCGCCGCGAAGACGGCCATCGTGCAGGTCTCGAAGGTCGTGCCGCTCGGCGAACTCGACCCGGAAAATATCGTGACGCCCGGCATCTTCGTGCAGCGCGTCGTGGAAGTGCCGCAAGCGGTGCATGCCGCCGAACTCGCCGCCGAGGCCGCATAAAGGATCAATGCCATGAAGAAACTGACTCGTGACGAAATGGCCAAGCGCGTGGCCGCGGACATTCCCGAAGGCGCTTATGTGAATCTGGGCATCGGCGTGCCGACGCTCGTCGCCAACCATCTCGCGGCGGACCGCGAAATCTTCCTGCACAGCGAAAACGGACTGCTCGGCATGGGCCCGGCACCGGCGAAAGGCGAAGAAGACGACGAACTGATCAACGCCGGCAAGCAGCACGTCACGCTGCTCACGGGCGGCGCGTTCTTTCATCACGCGGATTCGTTCGCGATGATGCGCGGCGGACATCTCGACTTCTGCGTGCTGGGCGCGTTTCAGGTGTCGGCGAAAGGCGATCTGGCGAACTGGCACACCGGCGCGCCCGACGCGATTCCGGCCGTCGGCGGCGCGATGGACCTCGCCATCGGCGCAAAGCAGGTCTACGTGATGATGGAACTGCTGACGAAGCAGGGCGAAAGCAAGCTCGTGGCCGAGTGTTCGTATCCGGTGACGGGCGTGCAGTGCGTGGATCGCGTCTACACGGACCTCGCCGTGTTCGACGTGACGCCCGATGGCTTCGCGGTGCGCGAGATCGTCGACGGTCTGTCGTTCGAGGAATTGCAGAAGCTGGCGAACGTGCCGCTTCAGTACACGCCGGTATCCGAGGCAGCCTGAGAGACATAGGCAGAGACAAACAGAATTGGAGCAAGCGATGAAAGATGCATTCGTATGTGACGCGATCCGCACGCCGTTCGGCCGCTACGCCGGCTCGCTGTCGTCGGTGCGCGCGGACGATCTCGGCGCCGTGCCGCTGCGCGCGCTGATGGAGCGCAACAAGGAAGTGGACTGGGAAGCGGTCGAGGAAGTCATCTACGGCTGCGCGAATCAGGCGGGCGAAGACAACCGCAACGTCGCGCGCATGTCCGCGCTGCTCGCGGGCCTGCCGGTCGGCGTGCCGGGCTCCACGGTGAATCGTCTGTGCGGTTCGGGCATGGACGCCATCGGCATCGCGGCGCGCGCCATCAAGTCGGGCGAGGCAGGGTTGCTGGTCGCGGGCGGCGTCGAAAGCATGAGCCGCGCGCCGTTCGTCATGGGCAAGGCGACGAGCGCGTTCTCGCGTCAGGCCGATATCTACGATACGACCATCGGCTGGCGCTTCGTCAATCCGCTGATGAAGAAGCAGTACGGCGTCGACTCGATGCCCGAAACCGCCGAGAACGTCGCGGACGACTACAAGGTGAGCCGCGAAGATCAGGACGCGTTCGCGCTGCGCAGCCAGCAGAAGGCGGCGCGCGCGCAGAAGGACGGCTCGCTCGCGCAGGAGATTACGCCGGTCACGATCCCGCAGAAAAAGGGCGATGCGATCGTCGTCGATCGCGACGAGCATCCGCGTGAGACGAGCCTCGAAGCGCTGGCGAAGCTCAAGGGCGTCGTGCGCCCGGACGGCAGCGTGACGGCGGGCAACGCGTCGGGCGTGAACGACGGCGCCTGCGCGCTTCTGATCGCCGACGAAGACAGCGCGAAGCGCCACGGCCTCACGCCGCGCGCGCGCATTCTCGGCATGGCGACCGCTGGCGTGCCGCCGCGCGTGATGGGCATCGGGCCCGGCCCGGCGTCGCAGAAGCTGCTCGCGCGTCTTGGCATGACCATCGACCAGATGGACGTGATCGAGCTCAACGAAGCGTTCGCCTCGCAGGGCCTCGCGGTGCTGCGCATGCTCGGCGTCGGCGACGACGATCCCCGCGTCAATCCGAACGGCGGCGCGATCGCGCTCGGCCATCCGCTCGGCGCGAGCGGCGCGCGGCTCGTCACGGCGGCGACGTATCAGCTCGAACGCTCCGGCGGCCGTTTCGCGCTGTGCACCATGTGCATCGGCGTGGGGCAGGGCATCGCGATGGTCATCGAACGCATCTGACGACATGTTCGACTCCACCGGACGCCTGACCGACCTCATCTGCGGCAGCGAAGCGGCCAACGCCGTATGGTCGCCGCGCGCCACCGTGCAGGCCATGCTCGACGTCGAAGCGGCGCTCGCGCGCGCGTCGGCGAAAGCGGGCGTGATTCCCGCGAGCGCCGTCGATGCGATCGTCGCCGCGTGCGACGCCGACAACATCGACGCGGCCGCGCTCATGTCGGGCGCGGCGGCGGGCGGCAATCTCGCGATTCCGCTCGTCAAGCAACTGACCGCCGTCGTCAAGGCGCGCGACGCCGAAGCCGCGAAGTACGTGCATTGGGGCGCGACGAGCCAGGACATCATCGACACGGGCGTCGTGCTGCAATTGCGCGCGGCGCTCGCTCACATCGACGCTGATCTGCAAGCGCTCGCAAATGCGCTTGCGAATCAGGCGGACAAGCATCGCGCGACGCCGATGATCGGCCGCACGTGGCTGCAACAAGCGCTGCCGATCACGCTCGGCCTGAAGTTCGCGCAATGGCTGGACGCGGTGACACGTCATCGGGCGCGTTTCGCCGATGTACGCGCACGCGCGCTCGTGCTCCAGTTCGGCGGCGCGGCGGGCACGCTCGCGAGCCTGCGCGACAAGGCGCTGCCGACGGCGCGCGCGCTCGCCGATGACCTGCGCCTCGCGCTTCCCGCGCTGCCGTGGCACACGCAGCGGGATCGGATCGCGGAAGCGGCGTCGTTCTTCGGCATGCTGACGGGCACGCTCGGCAAGATCGCGCGGGACATTTCGCTCATGATGCAGACGGAGCTCGGCGAAGTGGCCGAGCCGTCGGCGGCGGGCAAGGGCGGCTCGTCGACGATGCCGCACAAGCGCAACCCGGTCGGCTGCGCGGCCGTGCTCACGGCGGCCACGCGCGCCCCGAATCTCGTCGCGACGATCTTCGCCGGCATGGTGCAGGAACACGAGCGCGCGCTCGGCGGCTGGCAAGCCGAGTGGGAAGCGTTGCCGGACCTCGCGCGGCTGACGGCGGGCGCGCTCGCCAACGTGAAAGACATCGTGCCGGGGCTCGAAGTGAACGTCGGGCGGCTCGCGGCGAATCTGAACGCGACGAACGGCCTCGTGCTCGGCGAAGCCGTGATGCTCGCGCTCGGCGACGCCATCGGCCGGCTCGACGCGCACAAGCTCGTCGAAGGCTCGTCGAAGGCGGCGGTCGCGAGCGGGCAATCGCTCTTCGACGTGCTCGCCGCGAACGAAACGGTCAGCGCCCACCTTTCGCGGGAACGCCTGAAGGAACTGCTCGATCCGGCGAACTACGTCGGTCAGGCTCAGGCGTTCGTCGATGCCGCGCTCGCGCAGCATCGCCAGTATCAAGATCAAGATACGGAGCAATAACAGCATGCCTTTTGCCGATATCAACCAAACCCGGATTCACTACCGGATCGACGCCACCGCCGGCCACGACGCGCCGTGGCTCGTGCTCTCGAATTCGCTCGGCGCGGACGTGTCCATGTGGACGCCGCAGATCGAGGCGTTCGCGAAACACTACCGCGTGCTGCGCTACGACACGCGCGGTCACGGCCATTCGGATGTGCCGCCCGGCCCGTACACCGTCGATCAGTTGATCGGCGATGTCGTCGCGCTGATGGATCATCTCGGCATCGAGCGCGCGAACTATTGCGGCCTCTCGATGGGCGGCCTGACCGGCATCGGGCTCGCTGCGCGTCATCCCGAGCGGTTCTCGCGCGTCGTGCTGTCCAACACGGCCGCGAAGATCGGCTCGGACGCCGTCTGGACGCCACGCGCCGCGAAAGCACGCGAGGCCGGCGGCATGGCCGCGCTCACCGACAGCGTCATTGCGCGCTGGTTCACGGCGCCGTTCATCGAGCGGGAGCGGCTCGTGCTCGCGAATATTCGCGACGTGTTCCGCCATACCTCGGGCGACGGCTACGCGTCCAACTGCGAGGCGATCCGCGACGCCGACCTTCGCGAAGAAGCGAAGACCATCGCGCTGCCGGTGCTCGTGATCGCGGGCACGCACGACATGTCGACGACGGCCGAGCAGGGCCGCGAACTCGCGAGCGCCATCGGCGGATCGCGCTACGTCGAACTGGATGCCGCGCATCTGTCGAACATCGAGAAGCACGACGCCTACACGCACGCCGTGCTCGACTTTCTCGGAGAACAGCAATGACCGACGACGAACGCTACGAAGCCGGCATGAAGGTGCGCCGCGCGGTGTTGTCCGACGCGCACGTGGACCGGTCGCTTGCCAACCGCACGGACCTCACGACCGAATTCCAGAACTTCATCACGCGTTACGCGTGGGGCGAGATCTGGACGCGCGAAGGCTTGCCGCGGCACACGCGCAGTCTCATCACCATCGCGATGATGGTGGCGCTCAACCGCAGCGAAGAACTCGCGCTGCACCTGCGCGCCGCGAAAAACAACGGCGTGACGCAGGACGAGATTAAGGAAGTGCTGATGCAGACCGCGGTCTATTGCGGCGTGCCTGCGGCGAACTCCGCGTTCCACCTCGCGCAGAAGATTTTCGAGGAGGAAGCGCGGTCGGGCGGGCAGTAACCGGATCACCTTCGAAAAAGCCGTCTCCGCGATGCCGGAGACGGCTTTTGCGCTTTTAGAACGCGTAGTACGGGCCGTTGCCCGCTGGGGTCGCGCGGCCTTCGAGCGCGGTGAACACGCGCCGGCCGTAGAAGAACGGCAAGCCCCAGTCGAAGAAGCCGCTCGCCGGCCCCGCCAGATTGCTGAACGCGTTATTGCCGCTCGACAGAAGCGTCGTCGATTTGGCGACGGAAAACGACACGCCGACCGACGCGCCGGTCGCGGAACTGAGCGTCGCGTTGAGCGTTTGCGTCGTCGCTGGACAGTACCAGACGCCGCACGACGTCAGCGTGGTCGACGGGAAGAAGAGGCCGTTCGATCCGCTGTCGATGAAGCTCGAACCGTAGTTGCTGCCGCCGAAGTTCGTCGAGACGTAGCCTGTGATCGAGTTGGACTTGAGCACCGTCGCCGAGCCCAACAGGTTATTCGCCTGCGATCCGATGCCGAAGGTCATCGTCCCCGCGACCGCGGACGCGCCTTCGGGCGGCACGGCCGGCAATTCGATCAGCACGCCGTTGTTGTCCGTGGCAAAGCGCGCGACCGGATTCGTCACTTGCTGCGCGACGGCGACCGTGGTCGCGGAACACGCGCTCGACGTGCAGTCGTAGTACCAGCGCGGCATCGCGGACGCAGCGCAACCGGCGCCGCAATCGGCGGTGAACGGCCCGACGCCCAAAATGCCGTTGCCGCGCAGATTCGACGCAGTGAGCATCGGCAGACCGGACTGGCTGCAATCCGTGGCGGCGGCGGGGATGGCGGGATCCGCGATCAACTGAACGGAGGTCGCGCTCGCCACCTGGCCGGCGAGGCGCACATCGGCCTGGCGGACCGCGCCCCACGTATAGCCGGAGCCGAACACCGCGCATTCCGCGACTGCCGAGTTGCCCGCCTTGCCGGCCGCCAGAGGTAACGCAATCGACGGATCGAGCGCGGATGCGAGCACGCGCAAGCCTTGCGAGCCGGTGTCCACCTGAATGTTGTCGATGGTCTGGCACCGGTTCGTGCCGGGCACGCACAGCGTGACGCTCGTTTGCAGCATGTTCCGCGTGCCGGTAGGGATGTGCGTCACCTGAATCGGCTGCACGTTGGGCGTCGTCGACTGAACGACGACGTTGCTCGCGGCGGGCGGCGCGCTCGCGGCAACCGGCGTGCTGGCCGGCGCGGGCGTACTTGCGGCCGTCGGCGCGGGCGTGGTGGGCGAAGCGGTCGTGTTTCCCGAGCCACCGCCGCCGCATGCATGGAGCAACAGAAACACGGCGATCACGGGCAGGCGGAAAAGCGTGCGGATGGTCATGACTGGTCTCTCGCGCTCTATTGAATATCCGCCGCCGATACGCCCGCCGGCAACGCGCTCGCGAGCCACGCGCGCCCGCTGAATTCTCGCAATCGCGTCCGATTCTCGACCCTCAGATCCGCGTCCGAGACGCGCGCGGTGTGCAGCCCGGCATCGCCTGCCGTCGCGCTCGCGCCGTCCCGAAAGCGCGAGAAGTAAGCGCCGAGCAGCGCCTCGACGTTCGGCATCGCCGGTCCGCGCCACGACACGGCGTACACGGTGCCGGCCGCACCGACGTATTCGCGCACCACGATGCCGTGGGGATCGGTCGTCTCGCGGTAGGTCACGAGCCCGCTCTGCGCCCGGTGGACGACCGCGCCGTCCGATGCATCCGACGCGCGTTTCGTCGCGCCGAGTTGCGCATGGCACAGCGTGCTGATGCCGAGCGAGAAGCACAGCGCCGGAACAAGGTACTGAGGATGTCTTAAGTCCCGCATCGTTCTCTCCGATCGTTTTAGGAGTAGTCCTATTTTTGGGATCGAACTTTAAGATGAATGCGGAGCAGGGCGATACCAGACGTGGCTTACTCGGAAACTGAAGAAATGAGACAGATAAATCCGAAAAAACAAGACCTTGCGCAGAGCCGGCGCTGCCCATTGACGATTTGCGCGGATGTCATAAATTGTCAAATGTGTGGGGAGCGGTCGAATGCTGATGGCGCATGACGCCATCGCGGCGGCCCCGTTTACGGACGGCGGTCCGCGATGTGACTGCGACCGTCGAGCGTGCCCGGCGAGTCGCTTACCCCTCTTTTTGCACGGCGTTGCGCCGGACCGGTAAAATGCTGGGTTGATCCACGGACGACGCCGTGGCGTAGCGGAAGGACTTTCCAGACATGACAGATTTTCGTGTAACCAAGCGGATGGCTGCGCTCTTCGCGGTGGCCGGAATCGTGGCGGGTTGCGGCACCTCATCGCCCACCGCGATCAACTACAAGAGCGACCAACGCTCGAAGCAATCGTCGCTCGCCGTTCCGCCGAACCTTCTCGACGAAGCGGTCGACCAGCGTTCGTTGCCGCCGCAAGGCGGGCAGGCGTCGCTCTCGGATCTCCAGCAGGTTCAGAAAGTCGCGCCGAGCGCGCCGACCGTGGTGCCGCCGGTTTCCGGCATGCACATTCAGCGCGACGGCGCGGAGCGCTGGCTCGTCATCGACAACAAATCGCCCGATCAGGTCTGGCCGCAAATCCGCCGCTTCTGGCAGGAGCAGGGCTTCCTGCTCGTCGTGGATTCGCGCGACAAGGGCGTGATGGAAACCGACTGGAACGAAACCCATCCTCAGATTTCCGACGGCCTCATCCGCGACACGCTCGCGAAGGCCACCGGCAACTCCTATGTGACCGCCGAGCGCAACAAGTACCGCACGCGTCTGGAAGCGGCATCGAACGGCGGCACGTACGTGTTCATCAGCCAGAAGGGCATGCGCGAGGCGCTGACCGGCGTGAACAACGACACGAGCCAGTGGCAGGCGCGTCCGAACGATCCCGCGCTTGAGAACGAATACCTGAAGCGGCTGATGTCGTCGCTCGCCATCGCGGACTCTCGCCAGGCGGCGGGCGTCGCGGGCGCAGGCGACACCGCTGCATCCGCGAACGCGCAACCCGCGAAGGGCGGCGACAGCAAGGCGGCCGCCACGGCCGCGCAGAACGTCGCGAACGCTGGCAACAGCCCGATTCGCAACGAGACGGTGCCGCAGGCGGAGTCCGCGCAACTCACGTTGCCCGAAGCGTACGACCGCGCGTGGCTGCGCGTGGGCATCGCGCTCGACCGGGCGAACTTCACGGTGGACGACCGGGATCGGGCGCGCGGCGTCTACTTCGTGCGTTATGCCGACCCGAACGACAAGTCGGCGCGCGAGCAAGGCTTCTGGAGCCAGGTTTTCCACGGCCGCAAGGAAATCGCCGTGAAGCAGTATCAGGTCAACGTGCGCGCCATTACCGAAGGCGAAACGCGCGTGGCGATCGTCGATGACAAAGGCCAGGTCGATTCGTCTCCGCAAGCGCGGCAGATCATGGCATTGCTGGCTGATCAGATCAGCTGATCCGGCGTTTGGTGCGAACTGGTCGCTCAGTGCTTAAAGAACCGCCTTTCACGAGGCGGTTTTTTTTCGCCACGCACATAGGCGAACGGCGAACTGAGCGCCGAATGCAAAGTGTGCCGCCAGACGAATTGCATGCGAAGTACGTGCTCATATTGCGCAGAGGATTCTTTTCACTGTTCAATGTGCGCAATAGCTTATAAAAAAATCTCCGGGGACAGTACATTGCGGTCATGGCGTGATTGACGCATCGCCGCTCGATTCAAAGCAGCAAGTCACCGCAGACAATACCCGATAACGGCTCGCGACAGCGAGTCCCGATGGCCCCGTCGCCTATCCTCGTAGGGCGACGGCTTTTGCCCGCGTTCCACCCGGAACGCGGGTTTTTTCTTTGTGCGTTTAAATCGTTTTCGGCGCGTTTTCCGTCACGCGTTTATGCTTCGTTTTTAATCGTTCAGCGAAGACAGGAGAAAAAGCGTATGTCAGAAGTCGCCGTGGTCGCCATTTTTATCGCCAAGCCGGGGAGAGAAGAAGAGTTGCGGCAAGTGCTGGAAGCCAACGTCGCGCCGACGCGCCAGGAACGCGGCGCGCTTCAGTACGATCTGCATCGCGACATCAAGGAGCCGCGCCGCTTTATCTTCGTCGAACGTTGGGAAAGCGAGGCCGCGCTCGCGGACCACGGCCAGACCGCGCACATTCAGGCGTTCAGGGCCAAGGCTCCCGAGCTCTGCGAACACGGCGAAGTGCACGTCGCGAGCAAGCTGCTCTGAGCAGTTCCCCGCGCGGCAGCGGGGATCAGTGCGTTTCGTGCGGGATGTCGAGGATCAGGATGATGGTCCAGTCCGCTTCGCCGTCATGATGATACTGACGTTCCGCCACGATAAACGGCTGCTGCTTGCCTGCCGGCCCGAGAAACAGCACGTCGCCCTCCATCGGCAGGCATTCGACCGGCGGCAGCGCCAGAAACGCGTCCTTGTTGGCGTTGCGCGGCATCAGTTTCTCGATCTTGCGCGATGCCGCTTCGGTCCATTCGATATCGAGTTGAATATTGCTCATGCTGTCGTTCGCACGCGAGTGCGCTCCACGGTTGAATCGTTGAAAAAGACGATGCGCAATGTAGCACACGCCATGCGTTCCCCGTGACGCGCCCAGCATGTACGAACGGCTCGCGGGCGTGGACCCGCGGGCCGTTTTTCATGCGGCAATCTGCGACGCGTATTTCAAATTTCTTCGTACAGCGGCAGCGTCAGAAATTCGGTGAACTGCTCCGAAGTCGACATCGTTTCGAAGATCTTCGCGGCGCGTTCATACGGCTTCGTATCGCTGCCCGCGCCGCCGACGCTTTGCTTCACCTTCTCCAGTTCGTCGATGATGATCTCGCGCACCATCGCGGCCGTGACCTTGCGGCCGTCGTCGAGCTTGCCCTTCGGCGAACGAATCCACTGCCAGACTTGCGAGCGCGAAATCTCCGCCGTGGCCGCGTCTTCCATCAGATTGTGAATCGGCACGCAGCCATTGCCCGCGAGCCACGATCCGAGGTAATGGATGCCCACGTTCACGTTGTTGCGCAGGCCCGCTTCGGTGATCGGCGCTTCCGGGCGGAAATCGAGCAAGTCGTGCGCGGTCACTTGCACGTCGGGGCGCTGCTTTTCGATCTGATTCGGCTTGTCGCCGAGCACCTTGACGAACTCTTCCATCGCGACCGGCACCAGCCCCGGATGCGCGACCCAGCCGCCGTCGTAGCCGTCGGTGGCGTCGCGAGCCTTGTCGGAGCGCACGCCGCCCATCGCCTTGTCGTTCGCGGCGGGATCGTTCTTGATCGGAATCAACGCGGACATGCCGCCGATGGCGGGCGCGTTGCGCTTGTGGCACGTCTTCAGCAATTCGAGCGCGTAGGCGCGCATGAACGGCACCGTCATCGTGATCTGCGAACGGTCCGCGAGGCAGAAGTCGGGATCGTTCTTGAACTTCTTGATCGCGGAGAAGATGTAGTCCCAGCGGCCGGCGTTCAGGCCGGAACTATGTTCGCGCAGCTCGTAGAGAATCTCGTCCATTTCGAACGCGGCGAGAATCGTCTCCACGAGCACGGTCGCGCGAATCGTGCCGCGCGGGATGCCGACGCCTTCCTGCGCCGCGATGAAGATGTCGTTCCACAGACGCGCTTCGAGATGGCTTTCCATCTTCGGCAGATAGAAGTAGGGGCCGCTGCCGCGAGCGATCAGTTCCTTCGCGTTGTGAAAGAGATAAAGCGCGAAGTCGAAGATCCCGCCCGACACGCGCTGACCGTCGACGGTCACGTGCTTCTCGTCGAGATGCCAGCCGCGCGGACGCACGATCAGCGTCGCGATCTTGTCGTTGAGCGTGTACGACTTGCCGTTCTGCTCGAGCGAGATCGTCCGGCGCACGGCTTCTTTGAGATTGATCTGGCCGACGATCTGGTTCTCCCACACGGGCGCGTTCGAATCCTCGAAGTCGGTCATGTAGGAATCCGCGCCTGAGTTGAGCGCGTTGATGATCATCTTGCGCTCGACCGGGCCGGTGATTTCGACGCGTCGGCATTGCAGATCCTTCGGCAGCGGCGCGACGGTCCAGTCGCCTTCGCGGATCGCCTTCGTTTCGTCGAGAAAGACGGGGCGCTCGCCTGCGTCGAGGCGCTGGGTGCGCTCCACGCGCGCGGCGAGCAGTTCCTGACGGCGCGGCTCGAACCGGCGATGCAGCATTGCGACGAACGCGAGCGCCTCGGGCGTCAGAATGGCTTCGAAGCCGGGCTTGGTCTCAGCCGAAATGGCCATGCCTTCCGGCAACGCGAGCGGGTTCGAAGGGTGCGTCATGTGTTTTCTCCTTGGTCGGTCAGACGGTTTTGCTTTTGGGTTCTACTGTTTTGGCGATGACGAGCGCTTTCGCGCGCCCGCCCGATCGGCGGCGAGGGGAATCGGCTGCTGCGCGCAACCCCCTTCGATGAACGCGACGAGGTCGTTCATGCCGCGCCCCATCGCGCGCGGCGCGACGCCGAGCTCCTCGACCGGCAAGCTCGCGCGATCCAGCCAGAACGTGGTGTAGCCGAACCACGTCGCGCCCGCGATATCCCAGCCGTTGGACGAGACGAACACGATCTCGCGCGCCGCCGCGCCGAACGCCTTCAGGCCGAGTTCATAGGCAGCGGCGGCCGGCTTGAACGCGCGCACGGGTTCGACCGACAACACGTGATCGAAGAAGCCCGTCATGCCGGCGCTTTTGACGGCGATGTCGAGCATCGGCGGATTGCCGTTCGACAGAATCGCGAGCGGCAGGCCGTGACGTTCGCGCAGCGTTTTCAGCGCGGGCAGCGTGTCGGGAAAGGCGGAGAGGCAGGCGTATTCGTCCATCAGGCGCTTTTCGGCGGCGGCCGTCAGCGCGTCCGCGAGGCCGAGGCGCGCGGCTGCGTATCGCAGGGCGTCGATGGTGATGTCCCAGAACGGCGCGTAATGGCTGCCGGCCGGATCGGCGAGGGAGCGTAGCTGCGTGTATTCGATTTGCTTCTGCCGCCAAAGCTGAGACAGCGCCTGGCCGTTGCCGGGAAAAAGCTGTTCGGCGGCAGCGACGACCGAGTGAACGTCGAAGAGCGTGCCGTAAGCGTCGAAGATGACTGCGCGGGGAAGAACAGGCGAGGGTGTGGACGATGCGGGTGTCGTTGTGGCCGACATAGCCGTGCGCTCCATAAAGAGGTCGGGGTCGATTCTATTGGTGATCGAACAGGTGGAAAAAGGCTGGCGAGATCACTTGATCTTTTACTTTTTCATACCTAATCTGTGCGCCAATTCCCCGCATTGACGAGCAAAGCGCATGGATCGGTTCAAGCAGATAGAGACGTTCGCCTCCGTCGCGGCGAAAGGCAGTCTTTCGGCGGCGGCGCAGGCGGAAGGCATCGCGCCGGCGGTCATCGGCAGAAGGCTGGACGCGCTGGAGGAACGTCTCGGCGTGAAGCTGCTCGTGCGCACGACGCGCAAGATCACGCTCACGTTCGAAGGGTCCGCGTTTCTCGAAGACTGTCAGCGCATCATCAACGACATGCAGAACGCGGAGGCGAGCGTGTCGGCGGGCGGCGTGAAGGCGAGCGGGCACGTGCGCGTGTCGGCGCCTGCGGGCTTCGGCCGGCGCCACGTCGCGCCGCTCGTCGCAACCTTCACGACGCTGCACCCGGACGTCTCCGTGAGCCTCGACCTGACGGACCGCATGGTCGATCTCGTGAACGAAGGCTTCGATTGCGCGGTGCGGCTCGGCGAGTTGCCGGATTCGTCGCTCGTGTCGCTCAAGCTCGGCGAAAACCGGCGCGTCTGCGTGGCGTCGCCCGAGTATCTGCAGAAGCGCGGCAAACCCGCCACGCTGAGCGCGCTCGCCGATCACAACTGCCTCGCGCTCGGCGCGTCCGCCAATCAGCAGCGCGGCTGGGTGTTTCAACAGGACGGCAAGGTCGTGACGATCAAGGTGTCCGGCACGATGGAATGCTCGGACGGCGCCGTGCTGCATGATTGGTGCCTCGAAGGGCGCGGCCTCGCGTGGCGATCGTGGTGGGAAGTGGGCGCGGATATCGGCGCTGGGAGGCTCGTCAGCGTGCTCGACGATTTCGCCGCGCCGCCCATCGGCATTCACGCCGTGTTCCCGCAGCGCCGGCACCTGCCGTTGCGGGTGCGGCTGTTTCTCGATCTGCTCAAGCATACCTATGCCGCTCCGGGATACTGGGAAGCGCTCGTTTCGTAACGAGACTCGCTACGGATTCCTACTTATCGTTATCTCGACTGCATCGCCGCGCGGCCGCCTGACTACAATGAAAAGCGTGCCCCGCCGTTCGAAGGAGGACGCCATGTTCAAGCACATCCTGGTACCGACCGACGGCTCCGAGCTGTCGCAGAAAGCCATAGACGGCGCCATCGACCTCGCGCAGTCCGTCGGCGCGCGCATCACGGCTTACGCGTGTCTGCCGCAGTATCCGTACTCGCCGTTCGCGGATGTCGCCGTCGAGCCGCCCGACGACTTTCATGCCCGAGCCGAACGCGAGGCGCGCGAGCATCTGCGGGCTGTCGAGCGCGCGGCCGAGGAGGCGGGCGTGCCGTGCGACAGCGTGACGAGCATCGAGGCGGCGCCGTATATCGGCATCATCGACGCGGCGGAGCAGAACGGCTGCGACGTCATCCTGATGGCGTCGCACGGCCGTCGCGGGCTCGGAAGCCTGCTTATCGGCAGCGAAACGCAGCGCGTGCTGACGCACACGCGCATTCCGGTCATCGTGTACCGCTGATGTCGCGGCGGCCGACGCGCCTGCCACGCGCGCCTCGGCCGCCGCTTTCTTTACCGCTCTCCCTGATTCAGCCTGCCCTCGGGCATTTCTTTACGCGACTTTCTTGTCGAAGAACTGCTCGTCTTCGGTCGATCCGTGCAGCGCGGTCGTCGATGCTTCGCGCTCGACCGTCTGCGTGACGGCATCGAAATAGCCCGTGCCCACTTCGCGCTGATGCTTGACCGCCGTGAAACCCTTGTCGGCGGCGGCGAACTCGGCCTGCTGCAATTCGACGAACGCGCTCATCTGCGTGCGCGCATAGCCGTGCGCGAGGTTGAACATCGAGTAGTTCAGCGCGTGGAAGCCCGCGAGCGTGATGAACTGGAACTTGTAGCCCATCGCGCCGAGTTCGCGCTGGAACTTGGCGATGGTCGCGTCGTCGAGGTTCTTCTTCCAGTTGAACGACGGCGAGCAGTTGTACGACAGCAGCTTGCCGGGGAACTGCTTGTGGATGGCCTCGGCGAACTTCTTCGCGTATTCGAGATCCGGCTTGCCCGTTTCGCACCAGACGAGATCGGCGTAGGGCGCGTAGGCGAGACCGCGCGACACGGCCTGTTCGAGCCCCGGCCGCGTGCGATAGAAGCCTTCCACGGTGCGCTCGCCGGTCAGGAACGGCTTGTCGTTTTCGTCGATGTCGGAGGTCACGAGATCGGCGGCTTCGGCGTCGGTGCGCGCGACGAGCAGCGTCGGCGTGCCGCAAACGTCCGCGGCGAGACGCGCGGCGACGAGTTTCGCGACGTTCTCGCGCGTCGGCACGAGCACCTTTCCGCCCATGTGGCCGCACTTCTTCACGGAGGCGAGCTGGTCTTCGAAGTGAACGCCTGCGGCGCCGGCTTCGATCATCGCCTTCATCAGTTCGAACGCGTTGAGCACGCCGCCGAAGCCGGCTTCCGCGTCCGCCACGATCGGCGCGAAATAATCGATATAGCCTTCATCGCCCGGGTTCTTGCCTTCGGACCACTGGATCTGATCGGCGCGCGTGAACGTGTTGTTGATGCGCTTCACGACGAGCGGCACCGAATTGGCCGGATACAGCGACTGGTCCGGATACATTTCGCCCGCGATGTTGGCGTCGCCGGCCACTTGCCAGCCGGACAGGTAGATGGCCTTGAGGCCGGCCTTGACCTGCTGCATCGCCTGGTTGCCGGTCAGCGCGCCGAGCGCATTGACGAACGGCTCTTCCTGGATCAGCGACCACAGTTTCTCGGCGCCGCGTCGCGCGAGCGTATGCTCGACCGGCACCGAGCCGCGCAGGCGCACGACGTCCTCGGCCGAGTAGCCGCGCTTGATGCCTTTCCAGCGCGGATCGGTTTCCCACTGCTGATGGAGTTGCTGGGCTTGTTGTTGACGTGACGTCATGTCGTTTCTCCTTGAGATTGGGCTGTACGACGAAACCGTGGTCGATGCTTGATCGCGTCTGAGCAAGTGCTGCTGGGGTTTGCTCAACTCTTATATAAGAGTGTAGGCCGGTCGGTGGTCGAGAAAAAGCGGTCGCAAGGAGTTTTGGTTGATAGAAACCGCATTACGAATCAATCAGTTAGTCTGTTCATTTCATATCGCGCAATGTCCTTTCCCATGCTGCAATCGGGTCTGTTGTGCCGCGCAGCAACGCTTTTGCGACGCAAAAAAACGTTGCGCATTATGAAATGCGGAGATAAGCGAAAAAAAACCGATGCGCGAGGCATCGGTTCCTTGTCCTGCTGGCGGAAGACGGCGTTATCGCGCCGTCCCTACGCTTACATCAGTTGCCGCGGCGCGGTGCGCGCGGGCCGTCGTTGCGGCGCGCGCTATAGCCGTCGCGCTGGCCGAAACCGCCTTCGCGGTTGCCGCCACGATAGCCGCCGTCACGGTCGCCGCTGCCGGCATTGCCGCCGCGATAACCGCCTTCGCGATAGCCGCCTTCGCGCGAACCGGCGCCCGACTTGTTGCCATAGCCGCTGGCGTTGGCCGCGCCGTAGCCGCGTCCGCCGCCATTGCCGCTGCCGAAGCGCCGGCCGCCGTTACCGCCGCCCGGACGGCCGCGTCCGCCGAAACCGCCCTTCGGCGGCGACTTGCGCGGCTCGAAGCCCGCGACAACGTTCACCGGCAGCGGCGCGTGCACGAAGCGCTCGATGCGCTTGAGCGCGCCCATTTCGGCGTGATGCACGAGGCTCACGGCCGTGCCGCTGCGTCCCGCGCGGCCCGTGCGGCCGATGCGGTGCACGTAGTCTTCGGCGAACTTCGGCAGGTCGTAGTTGAAGACGTGCGTGATGCCCGGAATATCGATGCCGCGTGCCGCGACGTCCGTGGCCACCAGCACGCGCACGCGGCGCTCGCGCAGCGCGCGGATGGTGCGGTTGCGCGCGCCTTGCGGCAGGTCGCCGTGCAGCGCGGCGGATTCGAAACCCGCGTCCGACAGACGATTCGCGATCAGATCCGCGTCGCTCTTCGTCGCCGTGAACACGATAGCCTGATCCAGCTCGGTATCGCGCAGCAGGTGATCGAGCAGGCGATCCTTGTGGTCGCGGTCGTCGACGTAGTGCACGGTTTGCGCGATGTTGCTGCGCGCCTCGAGCTTCTGCACGATCTCGATGCGCTCCGGGTCGTTCAACAGGCGGCCGGTCAGCGACGCAATCTTGCCGTCGATGGTTGCCGAGAAGAGCAGCGTCTGACGCGTGGCCGGCGTGGCCGCGACGATCGTCTCGATGTCTTCGATGAAGCCCATGTCGAGCATGCGGTCGGCTTCGTCGAGCACGAGCATCTTGAGGTTCGACAGGTCGATGCGGCCGCGCTCCAGATGGTCGATCAGACGGCCCGGCGTCGCGACGAGGATTTCAGGATTCTTCGCGAGCAGCATCAATTGCTGGCCGTACGCGACGCCACCGAGAATGCTGACCGTGCGCAGGCGGCGCAGATGGCGGCCGTACGTGGTCGCGGCGGCGGACACTTGCATCGCGAGTTCGCGCGTCGGCGTGAGCACGAGCAACTGCGGGCGCGCGATCGGCTGCGGACGGCGGCCGGGACGCGCGTTCGGGTCGCGCGGCTGACGCGGCTGCTGCGCCTGGAGCTTTTCCAGTTGCGCGAATTTTTCGATGGCCGGCAGCATGAACGCCGCCGTTTTGCCGGAGCCGGTCGGGCTCGAAACGAGCAGATCTCGGCCGGCGAGCGCGGCGGGAATCGCGCGCTGCTGCACGGGCGTCGGCGACTGGTAGCCGGCTTCGGTCAATGCCGAAACGATATCGGCCGAAAGACCGAGCGATTCGAAAGTGGGGCCGGCGGGTGCTGCGGGAGCCGTTTCGGCTGAGGCAGCAGCCGAGGCTGCGGCGGCCGGTTCTGCCGTGTCAGCGGCGGGGGAAATGCCAAGCGTTTGTGCTGCGATGTTGTCCAACGGGCTGGGGGTGAAGCTCGAAGTCATGTCGATCCTTGAAACGGGAAATAAGGCGTCGGCGCCAATCGGCATACCCAGGTCGTTGGATTCAGCGAGCGAAGAAACAGCGAGCAAATCGAAAAACGGGGGCAACTCGCGCAAACAGACGGCGAGCATCGTTGTTAGAAGCTGTATCGGATACGTCAGGGCGCTTAAGCACTGACGTCAGCCTGGTGCATGACGGGCCGCGAAATGAATAGCGCACAAACGATGCGCTACGGCCTGGCAGGGAAGGGACAGTTTCTAAACTGGATTGGAGCGAAACGCTACGAAGCACTCTGACACGGGGCACGTTGCCTTGCGGCGTGCGCCTCGTAATCAAGCTGCATGACAAGAAGTATATCGGAATTTGCTGCACCGCGCCACAGTTTGACGCATTCGCGCGCCATTGCAGGGCATCGGAGGCGCGCGGCAGATGTCGCTCGGTCAGCCTGCCTCGCCGCGCTTCAGCGACTCGACGAGTTCGACGTAGCGCTCCTTCGCGGTATCGGCCGGCGTGCCTTTCAGCGCGGCCCAGGCTTCGTGCTTGTACTTACCGGCGATATCGGTGAAGCCGGGCGCGTCGCCTTGCACGTCGCCGACGCTCGCCTGCTTGTACAGCGCGTAAAGACGCAGGAGCGTGAGATTGCCGGGGCGCTCGGGCAACTGCGTGACCTCGGCTTGCGCGCGGGCGAATTGCTGATCGATGTCGGTCATGCGGGCGTCCTGTTTAATTTGAGATGCCGACGATCTTAACAAGCGCAAGCGGGCCGGCTGTGGAGGCATCCTTCGAATCGAATCGAATCGAATCGAATCGCACGGCGAGCGGGCGTCATCGCGCGGAAAAGTCCGCGAACGCCTGCCGCGTGTCACGCGAGCCGCAAAAGCCGGCGCAGTCCCGCATTACAATACGGCCTATGACACGCACCGTACTGCTCGCTCTCGATACTTCGACGGAATTCTGCTCCGTCGCGCTTCTGCTCGACGATGCCGCGGCCAGGCCGTCGTCCGCTGCCGCGCCCGCTTACATAAGCGGCAATACATCAGTGTGGTTCCGCCACGAAGCGACGGGCGCGGTGTCCAGCACGCGCCTTTTGCCGGCGGTGCGCGAGCTGCTCGACGAAGCGGGGCTCGCGCTCGCCGATTGCAACGCCATTGCGTTCGGCGCGGGGCCGGGGTCGTTCACCGGACTGCGGACGGCGACCGGCGTCGCGCAAGGGCTCGCGTTCGGTCTGAACGTGCCGGTGGTGCCGGTGAGCACGCTGCTCGCCTGCGCGGAAGCGGCGCGGCTCAACGACGCGTCGTTGCCGAATCGGGTGCTCGTCGCGCTCGATGCGCGCATGGAAGAGGTCTACTGGGCCGAATATCAGTACGAATCAAATCGCGAACCCGCGCCCGGCGACTGGCGCGAACTGCACGCCGCATCGCTCGATCGTCCCGACGCGCTGCCGCTTCCCTCGGTGCCGTTCGCGCTCGCGGGCAACGCGGCGGCGGCCTTCGGCGATCGCCTGCCCGCGCTCGCGGCCGCCGCACATGTGGACCGAGATGCGTTGCCGCACGCGCTGCCGGTCGCGCTGCTCGGCTTGCGCGCGCTCAGGGCCGGACGCGTGGTCGCGCCGGAACTCGCCGCGCCGGACTACGTGCGTAACAAGGTCGCGCAGACGACAGCCGAGCGCACCGAAGCGCGCTCCGCTGCGGCGAAGGCCGGCGCGCAGTCTACCGGCGCGGAGGCGCTTCGGTGAGCGGCGTGTTGCTCGCGGATCGGTATCTCACGCCGATGACCGAAGCGGACCTCGACGAAGTCGCCGCCGTCGAGAAGCTCGCCTACGAATTTCCGTGGAGCCGCGGCAATTTCCAGGATTCGCTGCGCAACGGCTACTACGGCGTGTGCCTGCGCCACGTGACCGGCACGCTCATCGGCTATTGCGTGCTGATGCCTGTGGTCGATGAAATGCATCTGCTGAATCTCTGCGTCGCGCCGTCCGCCCAGCGCGCCGGCGCGGGGCTGACGCTGCTGCGCGAAGCCGTGCGCGTCGCGCGTGCTGAAAAGCTCGAAGGCATGCTGCTCGAGGTGCGGCCGTCGAATGCGCGCGCCATCCAGCTTTACGAGCGCTTCGGCTTCACGGCCATCGGGCGTCGCAAGAATTATTATCCCGCGCGGCATCGGTCGCGCGAGGACGCAATCGTCATGCGTCTGTCGTTCAAGGAGAGTGCGCATGGCGCTCGATGAATCGCTGATCGAGGAACTCGGGATCGGGTTCCTTTGGGTGAGGAGGAAGGCGGAGGCGATAACCGCAGCCGAGCCGCTGCCGCCGCACGCTTCCCGCGACGCTGCCGCCGATGCGGCGAAAGCGGTACCGCAGGCTGACATGGCAGTCGGCGCGACCGGCTCGCAAGCATCGATGCCGCCGATCGACGCCTCGCGCGCAGCGGCGCCGGATTTCGCGGATACGGCGGCCGCCCGAGCACCCGATGCAGCGAAAGCAGCGCCCCGCCCGGAGCCGGCAGTGGCCCCGAGCCGCTCGCACGCGGAAAACACGACGGCCCGCGCAGAGCCGACACAAACCGCGAGCCGCTCCGATTCATCGACGCCGCCGCTCGACGCGCCTGCTCCCGTCGCCGCCCGCAACGCCACATCCGCGAAACCCCGCACCGAGCCGCAGTCCGAATTCGACGCGCCACCCTCGGATTACCCACCGTTCGACGCCTACGACGACCTCCCGTGGACCGACGACGCGCCATCGCCTGCAACGCCCGTCGCGCCCGCCGTCCCCGACGACGTCCGCACGCTCGACTGGACCGCGCTCGAAGATCGCGTCACCGGTTGCGAGTTGTGCCGCCTGTGCGAACGCCGGACGAACGCGGTGTTCGGCGTGGGCGACCGCGAAGCCGACTGGATGCTGATCGGCGAAGCGCCCGGCGAGAACGAGGACAAGCAGGGCGAGCCGTTCGTCGGGCAGGCGGGCAAGCTGCTCGACAACATGCTGCATGCGCTCGGCCTTTCGCGCGAATCGAACGTCTATATCGCGAACGTCATCAAGTGCCGGCCGCCCGGCAACCGCAATCCGGAACTCGACGAAGTCGCGCGTTGCGAGCCGTATCTGCAGCGTCAGGTCGAACTCGTGAAGCCGAAGATCATCGTCGCGCTCGGGCGTTTCGCGGCGCAGAGCCTGCTCAAGAGCGAAGCGAGCATCGCGTCGTTGCGCGGGCGCGTGCACGAGTATCGCGGCGTGCCGGTCGTCGTCACGTATCACCCGGCGTATCTGTTGCGCAGCTTGCCCGACAAGGCGAAGGCCTGGGCCGATCTGTGCCTCGCCCGCAAGACGCACGCCGATGCGCTCGCCGCGCTCGGTGTCGAACCGGGAGCCGGGAAGGGCGCGCGCGGATGACCGGCCTGTCGCGCCTCGTCGATCGCTTCGGGGACGCGACGGTGCGCGATCTGGCGTGGCTGCTTTTCTCGCCCGATCTTCTGCGCGAAAGCGCGGCGGGCGCGCCGCTCGCGCAGCCGTTTGAATCGGCCGATGCGCGCGACGCCACGCTCACGTGGCTCGCTTCACTCGACGCCGCGCCGGACGCGCTGCATGTGCGCTCGCGCAACCCCAAATCGACGCGCCTCGGCATCTACGCCGAAAGCCTGCTCGAATTCTTTCTGGCGCACGGGCCGGCCGCGCGGCTGATCGCGGCGAACGTGCCGCTGCGGCGTCAGCGCCGCACCATCGGAGAGTGCGATTTTCTGCTGGAGACGGCGACGGGCGCGCGGCTGCACTGGGAACTGGCGGTGAAGTTCTACCTGCACATCGGCGATGGCGTCGAGCGCGCGGCGCGCTTGTCGGACTATGTCGGGCCCAATCTGCAGGATCGCTTCGATCTGAAGCACGCGCGGCTTTTGACGCATCAACTCCGCTTGACGTCGCGGGCGGAGTTCGCCGCGCTCGGCCTGGAGGGGCCGTGGCACGCGCAGTTGTTCATCAAGGGGCGGCTCTTCTATCACGATGAAGGCATCGCGCCCGCGCCGGAAGTGGGCGAAGCGCACGTGCGCGGCTGGTGGCTGACGGCTACGGAATGGCGCGATCGGCATGGAGCGCATGGAGCGCATGGAGAGCACGGAGCGCGCGAGAATCGCGCATGGGTCGTGCAGCCGCGGCTTGCATGGCTCGCGCCGCGCCGCCTGAACGCGCCGGATGCCGATTCGCTGATCGACGAGGCCGCCGCCATTCACACGCGTCTTGCCGCCATCGCCGCGCCGACGATGGTCGCCGCGTACGTGCGCGATGGCGGGACCGGCTGGGCAGAGGAATCGCGCGGCTTCATCGTCCCCGACGACTGGCCCGCGCGGGCGAGGGCGTTCGCGGCTTCCGGGCTTCCCGCGCCCGCGTGACTATCGGATGCCGTGGTCGGTGTTCGGCCGCGCGCTTCGCCTCGGCCGTGGCGCTCGCTGGAGCAATCGCGCGGCTTCATCTTTCCGGACGAAGAACGTGGTCGGGCGAAGCATTCGCCGCCTCCTACGGCTGCCCGATCACCACCATCGATAGAAGTGATGCACAGGCCCGACGCCGTGGCCGACGTTCGGTCGCGCGCTCGCGTCGATCGCGTCGCTGAGATCGCGCTTCGCTTCGGCGGTGCCGCTCGTCGGAGGAATCGCGCGGCTTCATCTTCCCGGACGAACAACGTGGCCGGGCGAAGCGTTCGCCGCTTCCTACGGCTACCCGTTCACCACCATCGTTACAAGTGATGCACCGGTTCAACGCCGTGGCCAACGCTCAGCCGCGCGCTCGCCTCGATTGCGCCGTTGGATAGCGCTTCGCTTCGGCGACGGCGCTCGCCGAAGGAATCACGCGGCTTGAACTTGCGGACGAACAACGTCGTCCGGCGAAGCGTTCGCCGCTTCCTCGGCGGCCCGATCACCACGATCAATAGAGGTGATGCACCAGCCCGACGCCGTGTCCGAGGTTCGACCGTGCGCTCGCCTCGATCGCGCCGCTGAACACGGCTTCGCTTCGGCGGTGGCGCTACCGGAGGAATCGCGCGGATTCATCTTTCCGGGCGAAGCATTCGCCGCTTCCTACAGGTACTCGATCACCACCATCTATAGAAGTGACGCACCGGCCCGACGCCGTGCCCGAAGTCCAGTCTTGCACTCGCCTCGATCGCGCCGCTGAGATACCGCTTCGCCTCGGCCGTGGCGCTCGCGGGAGCAATCGCGCGGCTTCATCTTCCAGGGCGAAGCACTCGCCGCTTGCTACGGCTGCCCGATCACCACCACCGATAAAAATGATGCACCGGCCCGACGCCGTGTCCGACGTCCAGTCTTGCGCTCGCCTCGATCGCGCCGCTGAGATACCGCTTCGCCTCCGCAGTGGCGCTGGCGAGATCGCCGGTCTTCGGAATCAGCGCGGCAATCGCCGCCGACAGCGTGCAGCCGGTGCCGTGCGTGTTCTTCAGCGCGACGCGCGCGCCGGCAAGCCGCAGCGCGCCCGTCGTTTCGATCAGCCAGTCCGGACTGTCCGGCGACGCCAGATGGCCGCCCTTCATCAGCACGGCGCGCGCGCCCGAGGCAAGCAGCGCCTCGCCCTGACGCACCATCGCGTCTTCGTCTGCGGCGGGCTGCGTGCCGAGCAGCGCCGCCGCTTCCGGCAGATTCGGCGTGACGAGCGTGGCGAGCGGCAGCAGTTCCTCGCGCAGCGCGGCCACCGCTTCGGGCGCGAGCAGCGCGTGATTGCTCTTCGAGATCATCACGGTGTCGAGCACGACATGCGCCGGGCGGTGGCGCCTCAGCGCATCCGCGACCGCGCGCACGATGCCCGCGTTCGCCAGCATCCCGATCTTCACTGCGTCGATGCGGATGTCGTCGAACACGGCATCGAGTTGCGCCGTGACGAACGCGGGCTCCGGCGCGTGGACAGCCGTGACGCCGCGCGTGTTCTGAGCGGTCAGCGCCGTAATGACGCTCGCGCCGTACGCGCCGAGCGCGGAGAACGCCTTGAGATCGGCCTGAATGCCCGCGCCGCCGCCGGAGTCGGAACCGGCGACAGTGAGCACGTTGGGAATGGGTTGGGTCGAAGACATGAGAAAAGTCAGGATGAAGCGCGACGGATCATCTCGCGCAGTTCGGCCGAGGCAGCGCGCGGGTCGCCTGCCTTGCAGATCGCGGAAACGACTGCGAGTCCCGCCGGTTTCGCGTGCATGACGTCGGCCGCGTTGTGCGCCTGGATGCCGCCTATCGCCACGGTCGGCCAGCGTGAACTCGCGCGCATCGCGGCGAGGCCGTCGATGCCGCAGGGCGCGGAGGCGTCGGTCTTGGTCGGCGTCGCGTAGACGGGCCCCGCTCCGACATAGTCGATCACGTCTTCGAGCCGGTTCGCATCCGCGACTTCCGCGAGATTCGACACCGACAGGCCGATCAGCGCATCCGGCCCGAGCAGCCGTCGCGCGACATCGGCGGGCAGATCGCGCTGGCCGACGTGAACGCCGTCCGCGCCGGCTGCGAGCGCCACATCGACGTGATCGTTGATGACGAGCCGAACGCCGCGCGCGCGCGTCAACGGCAACAAGTCGAGCGCCAGCGCGAGCCACGCGCGCTTGTGCCACTCCGGCGCGCGCAGTTGCAGCAGCGTCACGCCGCCGTCCAGCGCCGCACGGGCGACCGAAACGGCCGCGTCGTGGCCGCCGCACTGCACCGGGTCGAGCACGAGATAGAGCGAAAGATTGAACGCGCGCCGCCTGTTCACGATACGGCCACCTCGCGGAGCACTAGCGTCGCGTCGAATGCGGCCGAGTCCACGGACGCCAGCCGGTCCAGATACGCGACGGCGAAACTGCCGGGCAACGCGGCGTCGCGGGCGGCGAGCTCCCCGGCCACGGTCGAATAGGCGATCGCGGCGATCGCCGCCGCCCAGTGTTCATCGCGCGATTGCGCCGCGCCGACGAACGCCGCGACCGTCGCCGAAAGCGCGCAGCCGACGCCGGTCACGCGCGTCATCAGCGGCGAGCCGTTCGAGAGCGCGATCACGCGGCGGCCATCAGTGATGTAATCGGTCGCGCCGGTGACGGCGACGACGGCCTGCGTGTTGAGCGCGAGAATTTGCGCGGCGTCGAGCGCGGCGTCGGTGGCGGCGGTGCTGTCGACGCCGCGTCCGCTCGCTTCGCCGCCCGACAGGCTGATGATTTCCGACGCGTTGCCGCGAATCACGGCCGGCTTCGCGTCGAGCAATTCGAGCGCGAATTCGGTGCGGAACGCGAGCGGGCCGACTGCGACCGGATCGAGCACCCAGGGCGTGCCCGCGCTGTTGGCGGCATCGACGGCGGCGCGCATCGCGCGCATTTGCGGCACGTCGAGCGTGCCGAGGTTGATCAGCAGCGCATTGGCGAGCGGCGCGAACTGCGCGGCTTCCTCGCGCGCGACGACCATCGCCGGCGCCGCGCCGATGGCGAGCAGCACGTTGGCCGTGAAGTTGGTGACGACGAGGTTCGTCAGGCAGTGGACGAGCGGTGCGCGCTCGCGCACGCGCGTGACGAACGAAAAGAGATCGGCAGCAAGCATGATGAGGAGAGATTAGCCCGATCGGCCGATGAACACAGCCAAACCGGCAACGTCAGTGCCGCGCTTCGCCGATCAGCGCGACGGAATCGAACGCGCGCTGGTTCGCCTGATGCCGGCGCATGACGAAGTACATCATCAGACACACGAACGAGCCGAACATCACGATCACGAACTGGATCGGCATGTCGAGCCAGACGAGCACCGCGTACAGGCACAGCATGATGAGCACGGACAGGTTCTCGTTGAAGTTCTGCACGGCGATCGAATGGCCGGCGGACAGCAGCACGTGCCCGCGATGCTGCAAAAGCGCGTTCATCGGCACGACGAAAAAGCCCGACAGGCCGCCGACGATCATCAGGAACAGATATGCAATCAGCAGATAGCCCGGGAAGTGCATCCGGCCGAAATAGACGCCCCAATGCGCGGGAAAGAGATGCCGCGTGTAGAAGGCCATCAGCATGACGGCGAGTCCCATCGCGATGCCCACCGGCAGCACCGAGAGCGAACGCTTGAGCGGCACGCGCGCCGCCGCGAGCACCGCGCCGGCCGCCACGCCCACGGCGATCACCGCCTGCAGGATGGCCGCCTGCGAAAGCGTCATGCCGAGCGACACCTCGGCCCACTTGAGCACGATGAATTGCAGCGTCGCGCCCGCGCCCCAGAAGAGCGTCGTGACCGCGAGCGAAATCTGGCCGAGCTTGTCGCGCCAGAGCGTGAGAAAGCAGTCGGCGAAATCGGTGATGAGCTTGATGGGCCGGTGTTCCTGCTTCGGATAGCGCGCGCCGGTATCGGGAATGCGCAGGTTGAAGACGGCGGCGACCACGTACATCAGCATGATGACGAGCATCGCGGCTTCGGCGGGCGTATTGATGCGCGGTATGTGCAGCGTCAGCAAGTGACTCGCGATATGCGGGCTGATGAGCGCGCCGCCCATGACGGTGCCGAGAATGATTGAGCCGACCGTCGTGCCTTCGATCCAGCCGTTCGCCGCGACGAGCCGGTCGGGCGGCAGCAGTTCCGTGAGAATGCCGTACTTCGCGGGCGAATAGGCCGCCGCGCCGAAGCCGACGATGCCATAGGCCAGAAGCGGATGCGCGCCGACCAGCATCGTGATGCAGCCGACCACCTTGATGGAATTGGTCACGAACATCACGCGCCCCTTCGGCCGCGAGTCCGCGAAAGCGCCGACGAACGCCGCCAGCACCACATAGGAGAGCACGAAGAACAGCTTGAGCAGCGGCGTCATCCAGTTCGGCGCGTGAAGGTCTTTCAGCAGTGCGATGGCAGCGATCAGTAGAGCGTTATCGGCCAGCGACGAGAAAAACTGCGCGGCCATGATGGTGTAAAAACCTTTTTTCATCTGATCCGAAGCTTTCCTCACTGCCGGGAATCCGCCCCCGACGCCGCCGCTGACACCGGTCGCGCGTTCGGGCTTATGCCGTTCGAAATGGGTTGTGCGCACGGCTTTATAACACGAAAATAGGCGCATTCTGACTAGCAGTAATCTCGATTACATGCGAGACGGTACGTTCGCACGTTTCTTTCGTCATAAAGTACTGATCCGCAAGGCGTCTCGATCGGCGAACCGGCCGCTTGCCCCGTTGGCGTATGCTTGCCTTTCCGCCCGAACCGCCTTTTGAACCGCATTCCCGACCAAAACTCATGCCGCGCCCCCTTTCCGCAACGATTCACACCGCCGCTCTCGCCAACAACCTTGCCATTGCGCGCAAGTACGCGCCGAAATCCAAAATCTGGGCCGTCGTGAAGGCCAATGCGTATGGCCACGGTCTCGCGCGAGCGTTCCCCGGACTTCGCGCAACGGACGGTTTCGGTCTTCTGGACCTCGAAGAAGCAGCGAAGTTGCGCGAACTCGGCTGGGCAGGCCCCATTTTGTTGCTCGAAGGCTTCTTTCGTCCGACCGATATCGACGTGATCGACCGTTATAGCCTGACCACGGCCATTCACTGCGACGAGCAGTTGCGCATGCTGGAGATGGCGCGGCTCTCTAAGCCGGTCAACATCCAGTTGAAGATGAATAGCGGCATGAACCGGCTCGGCTACACGCCTGAGCGGTTCCGCGCGGCGTGGGAGCGGGCGCGCGCCTGCCACGGCATCGGCCAGATCACGCTCATGACCCATTTTTCCGACGCGGACAGCGAACGCGGCATCGCGCATCAGCTGGAGGCGTTCGAGCGCGGCGCGGAAGGCATCGCGGGCGCGCGCAGCCTGTCGAACTCGGCGGCCGTGCTGTGGCACCCGAACGCGCACTTCGACTGGGTGCGCCCGGGCATCATTCTCTACGGCGCGTCGCCGTCGGGCGTGACGGCCGATATCGCCGATACGGGCCTCAAGCCCGCGATGACGCTCACTTCCGAGCTGATCGCCGTGCAGACGGTGCAGCCGGGCGACAGCATCGGTTATGGCTCGACCTACACGGCGAACCGGCCGATGCGCATCGGCGTGGTCGCCTGCGGCTACGCGGACGGCTATCCGCGCATCGCGCCCGAGGGCACGCCCGTCATCGTCGATGGGGTGCGGACGGCGCTCGTCGGCCGCGTCTCGATGGACATGCTCACCGTCGATCTGACGCCGTGCCCGAACGCGGGCATGGGTTCGCGCGTGGAATTGTGGGGCGCGAACCTGCCGATCGACGACGTGGCCCGCGCGTGCGGCACCATCGGCTACGAGTTGATGTGCGCGATCGCGCAGCGCGTGCCGGTCCGCGCGGAATGAACGCGCCGCATCGGGCGTTGGCACTGAACATCTAAAGGCAATACGTGGCAAAAGCAGCGAAGGCAAAGACGCTTTACATCTGTAGCGAGTGCGGCGGACAAGCGCCGAAGTGGACCGGGCAGTGCGCGGCATGCGGGGCGTGGAACACGCTCGTGGAATCGGTGGAGCAGGCGCCGTCGGCGCATCGCTTCCAGGCGCTGGCGAAGAGCTCGCCGGTGCAGCGGCTCGCCGACATCGAGGCGGCGGACGTGCCGCGCTTTTCGACTGGCGTCGGCGAGTTCGACCGCGTGCTCGGCGGCGGTCTCGTGCCGGGCGGCGTGGTGCTGATCGGCGGCGACCCGGGCATCGGCAAATCGACGCTCTTGCTGCAATCGCTCGCGGAAATCGCGCGCGAGCGGCCGTCGCTCTATGTGAGCGGCGAGGAAAGCGGCGCGCAGATCGCATTGCGGGCGCAGCGGCTCGGGCTGCTCGGCGGCTCGGCGAGCGCGGCGGCGGACCTCGCGCTGCTCGCCGAAATCCAGCTTGAAAAGATTCAGGCGGCCATCGACGAGCAACGTCCGGAAGTCGCCGTCATCGATTCGATCCAGACCGTCTATTCCGAGGCGCTGACCTCCGCGCCGGGTTCGGTCGCGCAGGTCCGCGAATGCGCGGCGCAACTGACGCGCATCGCCAAGCAGACGGGCACGGCCATCATCATGGTCGGTCACGTGACCAAGGAAGGCAGTCTCGCGGGTCCGCGCGTGCTGGAGCATATCGTCGATACGGTGCTGTACTTCGAAGGCGACACGCACTCGTCCTTCCGACTCGTGCGCGCGTTCAAGAACCGCTTCGGCGCGGTCAATGAGCTCGGCGTCTTCGCGATGACGGAGAAAGGCTTGCGCGGCGTGGCGAATCCGTCGGCGCTTTTCTTGTCGCAGCATGAGCAGAGTGTCGCGGGGTCGTGTGTGCTCGTCACGCAGGAAGGTTCGCGCCCGCTGCTCGTGGAAGTGCAGGCGCTCGTCGACACGGCGCATGTGCCGAATCCGCGCCGCCTCGCGGTCGGGCTGGAGCAGAACCGGCTCGCGCTGCTGCTTGCGGTGCTGCATCGGCATGCGGGCATCGCGTGTTTCGATCAGGACGTGTTTCTGAACGCGGTGGGCGGCGTGAAGATCACCGAACCCGCCGCCGATCTCGCGGTGCTGCTCGCGATTCACTCGTCGATGCGCAACAAGCCTCTGCCGAAGGGGCTGATCACGTTCGGCGAAGTGGGGTTGGCCGGCGAAATCCGGCCGTCGCCGCGCGGGCAGGATCGCCTGAAGGAAGCGGCCAAGCTCGGCTTCTCCGTCGCGCTGATTCCGAAAGCCAATGCGCCGAAGCAGGCGGTGGACGGTCTGAAAGTGATCGCGGTCGATCGCATCGAAGAAGCCATCGACCGCGTGCGTGATCTCGAGTGAACGGATCGGACCCTCGGTAACGGGCCGTAAGAAAAACGCGCGCCGCTGTAACCTGGCGCGGGCGCGGTTTTCATATCCTTCTGGGACCCAGGACCGGCGGATAAAGCCACCATGCGCCGCCGCGCCGAAGTGACTGGATGGATCGAGAGGATCACGCTTTGAAACATGTCAAAACAGCCCGGCCCGCCCCAGCATTCCACCTGCGCGGCTGCCGCGTCTCGGCTCCCCTGCAACAGCCGTTCGGCAGCGGATGCCGGATCGTCGAATGGATCGACGGCGAAGGGCAGATTTCGCGGCGCGTCGTGTCCGCGGACGTGACCGAGGCGGAAGTGGTCGCCACCATTCGCCGTCACGTTACGGGCCGAAAGCACGTGCTCGTGGACGACGAGCGTCAGCCGCGCCAGACCTTGCCGCGACGCTAGTTTTCGCGGCCGCGAAAGAGCGGATGCGCTGCCGCTTCCGCCGGCGTGAGCACCGGCGCGACGCAGCAGTCGAGCGGTTCGAGGAGCGCCATCCATTCGTCGCGCGTGCGCTCGCGGATGCACGCGGCGAGGCGCGCGGTCACTTCCTTCGCATCCGTGCCGCCGATCGCCTGCCCGAGACTCCAGTGCCGCGCGGCCCACTCCGGGCGGCCGAGCGCGCCGCATAGCGTCTGCCAGAACTTCAGTTCGAGCGCGCCGACGGCCACGAACTTGTCGTCCGCCGTGCGATAGACGTTGTAGCAGGGCACGCCGCCGTTGAGCAGGCCGGCTCCTGCGCGCGTGCCCGGCTCGTCGGCATTGGCGAGCGCGATGTGCGCCATCACGTTGTGGGCGTGAACGGCGTGCGTCATCGAGACGTCGACGAAGCGGCCCGCGCCCCCGCGCGCAACGTGCCAGAGCGCGGCAAGCATTTGCGTCACGGCCGCGAGCGCCCCGCCGAGCAGGTCCGCAAGCTGGAAATTGGGCACGATGGGCGCGCCGCCAGCATCGGCAAGCTGATCCAGCACGCCCGCATACGCGATGTAGTTCAGATCGTGCCCCGCCTTGTCGGCGAACGCGCCTTCGCTGCCGAACCCCGTGATCGCGCAGTAGACCAGCTTCGGGTTGACCTGCCGCAGCACGTCGTAGCCGACGCCGAGCCGCGTCATCACCGTCGGCCGGAAGCTCTCGACGAGCACGTCCGCGTCCCTTGCGAGTTCGATTAACTTTGCTCGCCCGGCATCGGTCTTCAGATCGAGTGTGAGCGACCGCTTGCCGCGATTCACGATCCGATAGAACGCGCTCGGCGCGCCGCTCGCGCGGTCGGCGTCGCTTTGCAGCATCGAGCGGGCGTAGTCGCCTTCGCCCGGTGGCTCGATCTTCAGCACGTCCGCGCCGAGTTCGGCGAGGCGCAGCGTGGCGAGCGGTCCGGGCAGAAGCCGCGTCAGATCCAGCACGCGAAGACCGGCGAGAGCGGGGGAGGTCGTCAAGTCGTCGGTCTCCGTGGAGGATTACGAGCTCAGTTGTTCGAGTTCCTCGTGCGCGTCGAGCCACTCCAGTTCGAGCGTCTCGAGCCGCGCGTTGACTTCGCCCTGACGGCGAATCGTGTCGGTGAGCTTCGCCTTCAGCGCGGCGTCGTAGCTCGCGGGATCGGCGACGAACGCATCCAGCGTCGTTTTTTCCGCATTCAGCGCGTCCATTTCCTTCTCGATCTTCGCGATCCGCGATTGCAGCGGCTTGCGCAGGTGCGAGAGCTTTTGCCGCTCTTGCGCCTCCTGTCTGCGCTGCTCCTTACGATTCGCCGCGCTGTCCGGCGCATTGCCGGCAGCCGACGCGACGCCGTTTGCTTCTTTCGCCGCCGCCCGCGTGTCGGCGGCATGTTGCAGAAGCCAGTCGCGATAATCGTCGAGATCGCCATCGAACGGACTCAGCCGGTGCTTCGCCACCAGCATGAAGGTGTCGGTGGTGGCGCGCAGCAGATGCCGGTCGTGCGACACGAGAATGAGCGTGCCTTCGAATTGCGCGAGCGCCATGGTCAGCGCGTGGCGCGTTTCGAGATCGAGGTGGTTCGTCGGTTCGTCGAGCAGCAGCAGATTGGGCTTCTGCCAGATGATGAGCGCGAGCGCGAGCCGCGCCTTCTCTCCGCCGGAGAACGGCGCGATCTTCGCGGTGGCCATGTCGCCCGAGAAGTTGAAGCTGCCGAGAAAGTCGCGCAGTTCCTGCTCGCGCGTGTCGGGCGCGAGGCGCGCGAGATGGGCGAGCGCGGAGTCGTCCGGGCGCAGCGTTTCCAGTTGATGCTGCGCGAAATAGCCGATCTGCAAGCCCTTGCCTTGCTGCACGCGACCCGAGAGGGCGTCGAGCGTGCCGGCGAGCGTCTTGATGAGCGTGGACTTGCCCTGACCATTCGCGCCGAGCAAACCGATGCGCTGCCCGTTCTGAATCGACAGCGTCACGCCTTCGACAATCGGAATCTCGGCGCCGTCCTCGGTGCGATAACCACAGCGCACGTCTTCCATCACCATCATCGGATTCGGCGCGGCATCCGGCGTGCGGAACTCGAAAGTGAACGGCGAACTCGCGTGCGCGGGCGCGATCAGCTCCATCTTTTCGAGCGCCTTCACGCGGCTTTGCGCCTGCTTCGCCTTGGTGGCCTTGGCCTTGAAGCGGTTGATGAAGCTCTGCAGATGCTGCACCGTCTTCTGCTGCTTCTCGTAGGCGCTTTGCTGCAACGCGAGCTGTTGGGCGCGCAGCACTTCGAACTGGCTGTAGTTGCCGCCGTAACGCTTCACCTGCCGGTTTTCCAGATGCAGCGTGACGTTGCAGACCGCATCGAGAAATTCGCGGTCGTGCGAGATCACGACGAGCGTGCCCGGATAGCGGCCGAGCCAGTCTTCGAGCCAGACGATGGCGTCCAGGTCCAGATGGTTGGTCGGTTCGTCGAGCAGCAGCAGGTCGGACGGACACATCAGCGCTTGCGCGAGGTTCAGCCGCATGCGCCAGCCGCCCGAAAAGCTCGCCACCGGCTCGCGCGTCTGTTCGAGCGTGAAGCCGAGCCCGAGCAGCAGCGTTTCCGCGCGAGCGGGCGCGGTGTAGCCGTCGGCATCGGCGAACGCGGCGTGAGCTTCGGCTTCCGCTGCGCCGTCGTGCGCCGCGGACGCCGCCGCGATGCGCGCTTCGATGGCGCGCAACTGCGTGTCGCCGTCGAGCGTGTAGTCGAGCGCGGTGCGATCCACGGCGGGCGTTTCCTGCGCGACATGCGCGATGCGCCACGACGGCGGCATCGAGAAATCGCCGCCGTCCGCGTGCAACTCGCCGCGCAGCACGGAAAAGAGCGTGGATTTGCCCGCGCCGTTCGCGCCGACGAGACCGGCTTTCTCGCCCGGATTGAGCGTGAAGCTGGTCTCTTCGAAGAGCGGCTTGGTGCCGCGGGACAAGCTGAACTGGTTGAAGCGAATCACGTCGGAGGGCGGCGGCAGAGCGCGGACTGGAGGAAACCGCTATTTTAGACCGGGCGCGTACGCCGCAAGGGGTCGTCCGTTCGGCTAATGGCGGGCGAGCGCGCGGCGGAGTAGCATCGCCTGACTTTCACCCTTCCATCTTTCACCACTTCAACGCGCGGAGCACGGCATGAATTCGACTACCGACAGCATCTACGGCTTTACGGCAGAGCGGCTCGACGGCACGACCGTCAGCCTCGACACGTACCGCGGCAAGGTGCTGCTGATCGTAAACACCGCGAGCGAATGCGGTTTCACGCCGCAGTACCGGGGCTTGCAAGAGCTGTACACGCTGTACGCGGGGCGCGGCTTCGAGGTGCTCGGCTTTCCGTGCAACCAGTTCGGCAAGCAGGAGCCGGGCGACGCGGCGCAGATCAGCAGCTTCTGCGAGTCGAACTATGGCGTCACGTTTCCGATGTTCGCCAAGGTCGACGTCAACGGGCCGAATGCGCATCCGCTCTTCAAGTATCTGACGGAGAAGGAGCCGGGCGTGCTCGGACTGGAGGCGATCAAATGGAACTTCACGAAGTTCCTGATCGACCGCAACGGGAACATCGTGAAACGCTACGCGCCGATCACGAAGCCCGAGTCCATCGCGGACGACATCGAAAAGCTGCTCTGACGCGCTCAGAGAATCGGGGAGAAGAGCCGAGCGACGTGCATCGCCATGCGCCGCCAGAACGCGGCGCCGCGATAATCGTTGCCGTCGATCTCATACGCATGCGCGAAGTCCACGAGCAACATGCTCTCCACTTCGCGGGCGAAGTCGTGATCGACGGTCAGCACGGTGATCTCGAAGTTCAGCCGGAACGAGCGGTTGTCGAGATTGGCGCTGCCGACCGACGCGGCGATGTCGTCGACGAGCACGACCTTCTGATGCAGAAAGCCCGGCCTGTATCGGAAGATGCGCACGCCCGCCTGCACGAGATCGTATGCGTACAGCCTCGACGCCGCGAACACCACGCGATGATCGCGCCGGCTCGGAATGAGAATGCGCACGTCGACGCCGCGCATCACGGCGAGCCTCAGCGCCGAGAATACGGCTTCGTCGGGGATCAGATACGGCGACGTGATCCAGATCCGTTCGCGCGCCGCGTTGATCGCCTCGACGAAGAAGAGCGAGCAGGTCTCCTGTTTGTCGGCGGGGCCGCTCGAGAGCACCATGCAATGCATGTTCTCGTCCGCATGCGACGCGGGGCCGAGCTCAGGCAGGCGCTGCGTCGCCCAGTACCAGTCTTCGGTGAAGACGAACTGGATGCTGGCGATCGCCGGCCCGCGCACTTCCACATGCGTATCGCGCCACGGCGAAAGCCGGGGATTGCCGCCGAGATACTCGACCCCCACGTTGTGCCCGCCGACGAACGCGCGCTTGCCGTCGACGACCACGATCTTCCGATGATTACGGAAGTTGATCTGAAAGCGGTGCACGAACTTGCGCTTGGTCGCGAACGGATGCGCTTCGACGCCGCCCGCGCGCAGCGCATGCACGTAGCGATGCGGCAGGTCGAAGCTGCCGATGCTGTCGTAGAGGAAATAGACGCGAACGCCGGCTTTCGCTTTGGCGATAAGCGCGTCCTTCAGCATCTCGCCGAGCGCGTCGGCGCGCACGATGAAGAACTGCACGACGACATACTGTTCGGCCGCTTCGATGGCCTCGAGGATCGCAGAAAACGTCGCGTCGCCGTTGACGAGCACGCGCACCGCGTTGCCGCGCAAAAACGGCATGCCGGAGAGCCGTTGCAGCGTGCGGATCGTCGGATTGCCTAAGTATCGCGCGGGGCCGGTGTCGAGTTCGCCGCGCGCGCCGGAAGCGTCGACGAGCGCCGTGCCTGTCGTTGGAGCGTCGCTGCGGTCGGTCGAATCCCACTCGGTCGGCTTTCTGCGGTTGCGCAGGATCTCGATTTCGAGCCGGCGCTCGTCGATATAACCCGCGAACTTGCTGCGCCCGAGGAAGAGATATGGAATGAGCGTGAGATAGGGCATCGCGACGAGCGACACCGCCCACGCGACCGCGCCTTGCGAGGTCCGCGTATTGATGATGGCGTGGACGGCCGCGATCACGCCGAGCACATGCGCGGCCATCACGAGCGTGCCGACGTGGAGCCAGTCTGCTGCTTGCATAGATGCGTTCGGTTCGGAACTCGATGCGCGCGGATCCCACGCGGAGCCAGACGACGGACACCGCCGCGAGCCGCGGCGGCGATGCCTTATCTTACCGAACCCGCTTACCGAACCCGCTTACCGAACCTGCTTACCGAACCTGACTTGCGCGGCGAATGCCGCTCAGGCGGGAAGGTCCGCCGCCTGAATCAGGAACACGTTGTCGTCGCCGGCGCTGGTCGAGAGCCAGACGAGATCGAGCCCGCCGAGCGCGGCCTCGACGTTGGCCCGCTCGTTGCCGATCTCGACGACGAGCACGCCGTCTTCGGTCAGCCACTTGCCGGCATCGCGCACGATGCGCCGCACGACGTCCATGCCGTCCGCACCGCCCGCGAGCGCGAGTTCCGGCTCGTGACGGTATTCCTCGGGCAGCGCCTGCATCGCGGTCGCGTTCACGTACGGCGGGTTGGTGATGATGACCTCGTAGCGGGCCGGCGAAAGCGGCGCGTACAGATCGCCTTCGTGCAGCGCGATGCGGTCCTGCAACCCGTAGTCGTCGACATTGCGGCGCGCGACCGCGAGCGCATCGGCGGAGATGTCGACGGCATCGATATCCGCGTTCTCGAACGCTTGCGCCGCGAGAATCGCGAGGCACCCGGAGCCGGTGCACAGTTCGAGCACGCGCGTGACGTGGTCCGGATCGGCCACGTACGGTTGCAGCCCGTCCTGCAACAACTCGCCGATGAACGAGCGCGGCACGATCACGCGCTCGTCGACATAGAAACGATGGCCGTGCATCCACGCTTCCTGCGTGATGTACGCGGCCGGCACGCGTTCCTTGGCACGGCGCTCGATCACCTGCATGACGGCATCGATTTCGGTGTCGAGCAGGCGGGCGTCGAGAAACGGTTCGAGCGTGTCGAGCGGCAAGTGCAGCGTATGCAGGATCAGATACGCCGCTTCGTCATAGGCGTTAGACGAGCCGTGACCGAACGAGAGGCCGGCTTCGGTGAAGCGCGAGACGCCGAAGCGCAGCAGGTCGCGGACGGTGGTGAAGGGTAGCGCCATCGAAGGCTCCTTGTTTTTTTTACGGGTGAAGATTTACGCGATCAGTTCTTCGAGCACGCGGCGGTACACGTTTTTGAGCGGCTCGATGAAGCGCACGTCGACATATTCGTCGATCTTGTGAATGCTGCCGTTCGGCGGCCCGAATTCGACGACCTGCTCGCAGATGCGCGCGATAAAGCGGCCATCGGACGTGCCGCCCGTAGTGGACAGTTCCGGACGCACGCCGGTTTCATCGTGGATGGCTTTTTCGAGCGCGTTGGAGAGCGCGCCGCGCGGCGTCAGGAAGGGCAGGCCGCTCACCGTCCAGGTGAGATCGTAGTCGAGCGCGTGTTTGTCGAGAATCGCGTGGACGCGGCTTTGCAAGCCTTCGACCGTGCTCGCCGTCGAAAAGCGGAAGTTGCACATCAGCTCGGCGTGGCCCGGAATGACATTCGTCGCGCCGGTGCCAGAGCGCAGGTTCGACACTTGCCAGGTGGTCGGCGGGAAATACTCGTTGCCGTCGTCCCAGCGTTGCGCGACGAGTTCGGCGAGCGCGGGCGCGAGCAGGTGAATCGGATTGCGCGCGAGATGCGGATAGGCGATATGCCCCTGCACGCCCTTCACGACGAGCTTGCCGGACATGGAGCCGCGCCGCCCGTTCTTGACCATGTCGCCGAGCGTTTCGTTCGATGTCGGCTCGCCGACGATGCAGTAATCGAGCCGCTCGCCGCGCGCCTTCAGCGCTTCGACCACCTTCACGGTGCCGTCGGTGGCGGGGCCTTCTTCGTCGCTCGTGATGAGCAGCGCGAGCGAGCCGCGATGCTGCGGGCACTTCGCGATGAATTCTTCGCTCGACACGACGAACGCCGCGAGCGACGTCTTCATGTCCGCGGCGCCGCGCCCGTAGAGCTTGCCGTCGCGATGCGTCGGCGTGAAGGGCGGCGAAGTCCATTGATCGAGCGGGCCGGTCGGCACGACGTCGGTATGTCCGGCGAATGCGAGCAGCTTGCCCGACGCGCCGTCCGTGCCGCGCTTCACGGCCCACAGATTCGTGACGCCGCCCGATTCGATGGTTTCGCATTCGAAGCCGACAGCCGCCAGCCGCTCGATCATCAGCGCCTGGCAGTGGCGATCGTCGGGCGTGACGGACGCGCGCTCGATCAAGGCTTCGGTTAAGGACAAGGTGCCGGACATGGTTTCAGCCTGCATTTCTTTCGACAGCGTAAAAAAATGCCGGCGCGGGGCCGGCAAGCGGTTTGGCGTGACGCGACGGCCGGACGTTCGAAGCAGTCCGCCGCACGTCGGTCACGCGAACAGCGTCTCATACTGCTCGGCCGAGAAGCCGAGCGTCTTCACGCGGCCGTTCACGACGACGACCGGCCGCTTGATGATCGACGGCTTGTGGATCATCAGCGCGATCGCGCCGGAAGTCGTGTCGGCTTCGGCCTTGTGCACATCCGAAAGACCGCGCCACGTCGTGCCGCGCTTGTTGATGAGCTGTTCCAGCGGCACGTCCTTCAGCCAGTCCTGAAGCAGCTTCTCGTTCACGCCGGCCTTCTTGAAGTCGTGGAACTCGAACGGCACGCCGTGCTCTTCCAGCCACACGCGCGCCTTCTTCACCGTGTCGCAGTTGGGGATGCCGTACACGACCGTCATGGCATTGGGGCCGCGCGCCACGATCAGTCGCCTCGCAGCAGTTCGTTGAGGCCGACCTTCGCGCGAGTCTTCGCATCGACCTTCTTCACGATCACCGCGCAGTAGAGGCTGTGCGAGCCGTCCTTCGACGGCAGATTGCCCGCCACGACGACCGAGCCCGCCGGAATGCGGCCGTAGCTCACCTGACCGGTTTCGCGGTCATAGATCTTCGTGCTCTGGCCGAGGTAGACGCCCATCGAAATCACCGAGTTCTCCTCGACGATGACGCCTTCCACCACTTCCGAGCGCGCGCCGATGAAGCAGTTGTCCTCGATGATGACCGGGTTCGCCTGCAACGGCTCCAGCACGCCGCCGATGCCCACGCCGCCCGACAGGTGCACATTCTTGCCGATCTGCGCGCACGAGCCGACGGTGGCCCACGTATCGACCATCGTGCCTTCGTCGACGTAAGCGCCGATGTTCGTATACGACGGCATCAGCACCACGTTCTTCGCGATGAACGAGCCGCGGCGCGCGATGGCCGGCGGCACCACGCGAAAGCCGCCCGCTGCGAAGTCTTCGGCGGTGTAGTTCGCGAACTTCGAGGGCACCTTGTCGTAGAACTGGCTGTAGCCGCCGGCGGGCATCGGCGCGTTGTCTTCGAGGCGGAACGACAGCAGCACGGCCTTCTTGAGCCATTGGTTCACGACCCAGTCGCCGTCGCGCTTCTCGGCGACGCGCAGCGCGCCGCGGTCCAGTTGCTCGATGGCGTGCGAGACGGCTTCGCGCACTTCCGCGGGCGCGGCTTTCGGCGACAGCTCGGCGCGGTTTTCCCAGGCGTTGTCGATGATGCTCTGAAGTTGTTCCGACATAGTGATATCAAGGATGGAGAGAGGAACCGGCAACGCGTTCAGGACCGTTCAGGTGTTCAGCGTGCGGCAGAATTCGACGATGCGGCGGGCGCCTTCGATGCATTCCTCGGTCCCGGCAACGAGCGCGATACGCACGAACCCTTCGCCGGGATTCGTGCCATGCGCGGGACGAGCGAGATAGGAGCCCGGCAGAACCGTCACATTATAGTCGGCGTACAGGCGCGCGGCGAACTCGGTATCCGTGAGTCCGGTGCGCGAAACGTTCGCCCAGAGATAGAACGCGGCGTCGGGCAGACGCACGTCCAGCACCTCGGCGAGCATCGGCGTGACCGTGCGGAACTTGCTCGCGTAGAGCGCGCGGTTCTCGCGCACGTGCGCTTCGTCCTGCCACGCGGCGATGCTCGCGCGCTGGAACACGGTCGAGAGCGCCGCGCCGTGATACGTGCGATACAAGAGGAAGCTCTTGAGCACGGCAGCGTCGCCAGTGACGAAGCCCGAGCGCATGCCCGGCACGTTCGATCGCTTGGAGAGGCTCGACAGCATCACGAGGCGCTCGAAGCCGCGGCCCAGCAGACGCGCGGCTTCCAGACCGCCGAGCGGCGGCTGCCCTTCGTCGAAGTAGATCTCGGAATAGCATTCGTCGGAGGCGATCACGAAGCCGTGCTTGTCCGAGAGCGCGAAGAGTTCGCGCCAGTTGTCGAGCGTGAGCACCGCGCCTGTCGGATTGCCGGGCGAGCAGACGTAGAGCAGTTGCGTGCGTGCCCAGATGTCGTCGGGCACGGCCGAGTAATCGCACGCGAAGTTGCGCGCGGGGTCGCTGTTGACGAAGTACGGTTCCGCGCCCGCGAGCAGCGCCGCGCCTTCGTAGATTTGGTAGAACGGGTTCGGGCAGAGTACGATCGGCGGTTTCGCGCCCGCGAGTTCCGGCGTGCTGCGGCTGTCGATCACCGTCTGCGCGAGCGCGAACAAGGCTTCGCGCGAGCCGGAAACGGGCAGCACTTCGGTGGCCGCGTCGATGGAAGCGAGTCCGTAGCGCGCCTTCACCCATGTGGCGATGGCTTCGCGCAGCGGCTCGCTGCCGAGCGTCGCCGGGTAGGCGGCGAGGCCGCCGAGCGCGTCGATCACCGCGTCGCGGATCAGCGCGGGCGTCGCATGCTTCGGCTCGCCGATGCCGAAGCTGATCGGCGTGAATCCGGCGCGCGGCTCGATGCCCTTGAACAGCGCGCGCAGCTTTTCGAAGGGATACGGCTGGAGTTTCTGGAGAAGTGGATTCACGGCGTGTCGATTGAGCGATGAACGTCGGGCGGCGGCGAGGCGCCATGCGGCCGCAGCGATCTACGTAGCGGCATGAGAAAGACATCAGAGAACGGGCGATTATACCGCGCGCTTTTGCGCTCCACGGCGCGCGGCGGCAAGGACGACAGACGCATGACACGTAGCAAAACCGTATCGAAATCCACGCGCAGAGGAGCGCCGCAATGACGCGCCGCCTGCACGACGCGCTGCCCACGCTCGCCATCATGATCGGCGCTTCCGTGTGGGGCTTCGTCTGGTATCCGATGCGCCTCATCGCATCGATGGGACTCACCGGCACCGCCGCCAGCGCGACGACGAGCGGCGCCGCGTGTCTTTTCGTGCTGCTGCTCAAGCGCCGCTCGATCCGCACGGTGTCGTGGCACTGGCTGCTCGCGTGCCTTGGCGTGGCGGCGGGCGTGACGAGCGTGGGCTTCGTCTGGGGCGCGATCCACGGGCAGGTCATGCGCGTGCTGCTGCTTTTCTATCTGACGCCCGCATGGACCGCGATGTTTGCGCATTTCATCTTGCGCGACCGCTTGACGCGCGCCGATGCCGCGCTGTCGCTCTTGTCGCTCGCGGGCGCGGTCACGATGCTCTGGTCGCCCGAACTCGGCGTGCCGCTGCCCGCCAATCTTGCAGAGTGGGCCGGGCTCATGGGCGGCATGGGCTTCGCGATGAGCAACGTGCTCGTCGTGAAGATCACGCGCGTCTTGCCGGGCATGAAGCCGGAGATGCGCACGGCCGTGATCTTCGGCGGCGCGGCGATCGTGGCGTCGGTCGCCACGTTGTTCGAGCCGATGCCCGCGCCGCCCGCAGCAGCGCAGATGGGCACGGTCGCGTTCATCGTGATCGCGCTGGGCGTCGTGCTCGCGGTCAACAACGTGATCGTGCAAATCGGGCTTGCGCGCGTGCCGGCCAATCGCGCGTCCATCATCATGCTGTTCGAACTCGTGGTGACGGCGCTGTCCTCGTGGCTCATCGCGGGCGAAGTGCCGGGGCCGCGCGAATGGGCGGGCGGCGCGTGCATCGTGGCTGCTTGCGTGCTGTCGGCATGGGCGCACAGGCAGGGCCGCGACGCATCGCAAAGCCCGCCCGGCGAGGCCGAAGCCAAAAAGAAATCGACACGCGCGATGGTATGATGGTGTCCGCTCGCGCCGCGGCAGGCGGCGTCCGGCGCGCATGAAATCTTCATCCGCGACCGGCCGCGCCGCGGCTTGTCTGCCGTTCATCCTCCGTCATTCACTTCAAACAGCGATATCGCCGTGCGTCTGACTTCGATCAAACTCGCTGGTTTCAAGTCCTTCGTCGATCCCACGCATTTCCAGGTCCCCGGCCAACTGGTCGGCGTCGTCGGGCCGAATGGCTGCGGCAAGTCCAACATCATCGATGCGGTGCGCTGGGTGCTCGGCGAATCGCGCGCATCAGAATTGCGCGGCGAGTCGATGCAGGACGTCATCTTCAACGGATCCACCGCGCGCAAGCCGGGCAGCCGCGCGAGCGTCGAACTGATCTTCGATAACGCCGACGGCCGCGCCGCCGGTCAATGGAGCGCCTACGGCGAGATCGCTGTGAAGCGCGTCCTCACGCGCGATGGCACGTCCAGCTACTACATCAACAACCTGCCCGCGCGCCGCCGCGACATTCAGGACATCTTTCTCGGCACGGGTCTCGGCCCGCGCGCTTACGCGATCATCGGACAGGGCATGATCGCGCGGATCATCGAGGCGAAGCCCGAAGACTTGCGCGTGTTCCTCGAAGAAGCCGCGGGCGTCTCGAAGTACAAGGAGCGTCGGCGGGAGACGGAGAATCGTCTGCACGATACGCGCGAGAATCTCACGCGCGTGGAAGATATCGTGCGCGAGCTGACGGCCAATCTGGAGAAGCTGGAAGCGCAGGCCATCGTCGCGACGAAATACAAGGCCTTGCAGACCGAAGGCGAAGAGAAGCAGCGCCTGCTGTGGCTCTTGCGCAAGAACGAGGCGGGCAACGAAGCCGAGCGCCAGCAGCGCGCCATTCGCGACGCGCAGATCGAACTGGAAGCGCAAACGGCGCGTCTGCGCGAAGTGGAAGCGCAACTGGAAACGCTGCGCGTCGCGCACTACAGCGCCAGCGACGCAATGCAGGGCGCGCAGGGCGCGCTTTACGAAGCCAACGCCGAAGTGAGCCGGCTGGAAGCGGAGATCCGCTTCATCGTCGAGTCGCGCAACCGCGTGCAGGCGCAGATCGCCGCGCTCGCCGCGCAGCGCGAGCAATGGCAGATGCAGGCGCAGAAGGCGCGCGACGAAATCGAAACGGCGTCCGAAGCATTGGCCGAAGGCGAAGAGAAGGCCGCGATCGCGCAAGAGAACGCCGCCGCGAAGCACGATGCGCTGCCCGCGCTCGAAGCCCGCTGGCGCGACGCGCAGGCGCAATTGAACGAGGAACGCGCCGGCATCGCGCGGGCGGAACAGGCGTTGAAGCTCGAAGCCGCGCATCAGCGCAACGCGGATCAGCAGCTTCAGCAATTGCAGCAGCGCCAGGAACGCCTGAAGAACGAAGCGGGCGGCCTCGACGCTCCCGACGAAGCGCAACTCGAAGAACTGCGCATGCAGCTTGCCGAGAACGAAGAGATTCTGGCCGAAGCGCAGGCGCGTCTTGCCGATGCGCAGGAAACCGTGCCGCGCCTCGACGCCGAACGCCGCGCCGCGCAAGAGCGGGTGCAGGCGGAAAGCGCGCAGATTCATCAGCTCGAAGCACGCCTTGCCGCGCTGAAAGCGTTGCAGGAGAGCGTGCAAACCGAAGGCAAGATCCAGCCGTGGCTCGACAAGCACGAACTTGGCGGATTGCCGCGTCTGTGGAAGAAGCTGCACGTCGAGGCGGGCTGGGAACCGGCGCTCGAATCCGTGCTGCGCGAGCGTCTCGCCGCGCTCGAAGTCTCGAATCTCGACTGGATCAAGGCGTTCGCAAGCGACGCGCCACCCGCCAAGCTCGCGTTCTTCGCGCCGCCCGTCGCGGGCAAGCCGCTGGACGCGCCACAAGGTTTGCGGCCGTTGATTTCGCTTGTGCGCATCGACGACCCCGGCATCCGCGCCGTGCTCAACGAATGGCTCGGCAACACGTTCATCGCCGACGACATCGCGCAGGCGCTCGCCATGCGCAATCAGTTGCCGGAAGGCGGCGCGTTCGTTGTGAAGGCGGGGCATAGGGTTACGCGCGTCGGCGTGCAACTCTATGCGTCGGATTCCGAGCAGTCGGGCATGCTGGCGCGCGCGCAGGAAATCGAAAATCTCGCGCGGCAAGTGCGCGCTCAAGCGCTGCTCGCGGACGAAGCAAAGGCCAACGCCGTGCGCGCCGACGCTGCTCACACGCAGGCATCGCAAGTTCTCGCCGACGCGCGTGCCGCCGCCGAGCGCGCCACGCAGCGCGTCCATGCGTTGCAGATGGACGTGCTCAAGCTCACGCAGGCGCACGAGCGCTACACGCAGCGCAGCTCGCAGATCGGCGAGGAACTCGAAGAAATCGCTGCGCAGATCGAAGAACAGCGCGCGCTGCGGGCCGAATCGGAAGCTGCGTTCGAGCAGCATGACGCCGAGATCGCGCAATTGCAGGCGCGCTTCGAAGACAATCAGCTTGCGTTCGAATCGCTCGACGAGGCGCTCACCAACGCGCGTCACGAACTGCGCGAACTGGAACGCGTGGCTAGCGACGCGAACTTCGCGGCGCGCGGCCTCGCGGCGAAGATCGAGGAATACAAGCGCAGCATCGACACGGCGCACGAGCAGAGCGAACGCGTCGAAGGCGCGCTGGAAGACGCGCGGGCCGAACTCGAGACCATCAACGCGCAGACGGCACAGACTGGCTTGCAAGACGCCCTCGAAGTGCGCGCGGCACGCGAAGAGGCGCTGCACGCGGCGCGCATCGAACTGGACGATCTCACCGCGCGGCTGCGTCAGGCCGACGAGCAGCGTCTCCAGACGGAGCGGTCGCTCCAGCCGCTGCGCGACAAGATCAACGAATTGCAGTTGAAGGAGCAGGCGGCGCGCATCAACGGCGAGCAGTTCGCCGAGCAGTTGCAGGCCGCGGGCGTCGACGAAGCTGAATTGCAGGCGAAGCTCACGCCCGACATGAAGCCGTCGTATCTGCAAGGCGAAGTCACGCGCCTGAACAACGCGGTGATCGCGCTCGGGCCGGTCAACATGGCCGCGCTGGAAGAACTGGCGGCCGCGACCGAGCGCAAGCACTTCCTCGACGCGCAATCGGCCGATCTGAACGACGCCATCGGCACGCTGGAAGACGCGATTCAGAAGATCGATCAGGAAACGCGCGCACTGTTGCAAGGCACGTTCGACGAAGTGAATCGCCATTTCGGCGATCTGTTCCCGCGTCTTTTCGGCGGCGGGCAGGCTAAGCTCATCATGACGGGCGACGAAATTCTCGACGCGGGCGTGCAGGTCATGGCGCAGCCGCCCGGCAAGAAGAATTCGACAATTCACCTGCTCTCGGGCGGCGAAAAGGCGCTCACCGCGACGGCGCTCGTCTTCGCGATGTTCCAGCTGAATCCCGCGCCGTTCTGTCTGCTGGACGAAGTGGACGCGCCGCTCGACGACGCGAACACGGAACGCTTCGCCAACCTCGTGCGGGCCATGTCGAGCAAGACCCAATTCCTCTTCATCTCGCACAACAAGATCGCGATGGAGATGGCGCAGCAACTGATCGGCGTCACGATGCAGGAGCAGGGCGTGTCGCGCATCGTCGCGGTGGATATGGAATCCGCCGCGGGATTCGCGCAAAACGGCTGACCCGGTTTTATGAATGAAGGCCGGACGTGGAGCCGGCCAGGCGCGCAGGCGCGGAGTGGCGTGCATCGGATGCGCGCGACAGATCGCGCGGCGCTTCGTAACTCAAAAGAACGATGGAGCGTGCATGGACGAGTTGACACTCGGATTGATCGGAGCGGGAGCTGTCGTGGTCGGCGGCGTGGTGGTCTACAACGCGTGGCAGAGCGCGAAAGTGCGGCGCAAGATGCCGCGCCCGATGCCCGACGAAGCCGCCGATGCGCTCGCGCGCCAGGAAACCGACGACGAGCAGCCGTTCATCGAGCCGGTGCGCCCGGCGCGGCGCGAGCCTGTCGCGGGCGGCGGCGCGGGGGATGCGCAGGAAGACGCGCGCGTCGAACCCAGCTTTGGCGGCGTCCCTGTGTCGACCGAGGCTGCGGCGGTCACGCCAGCCGTCGCGCCGGCGGATACCCCCGTCGATCTGCAGGCTGAAGCGACCTCCGCGAACGGCGTCGCCGATGAACCCGCGGTCGTCGAAGAAGACGAGCGCAGCGAGCCGGTCATGCCCGCCGCCACGACCATTTCGTCGACGCCGCCCGCTGTCGTCGACCGGCGCATCGACTGCGTGGTGCCGATCCGGCTCGCCGCGCCCGTGGCCGGCGACCGCGTGATTCCGCTCGCGCAGCGGCTGCGTCGCGCGGGCACGAAGCCCGTGACGATCGAAGGCAAGGCCGAAGGCGAGAGCACGTGGGAGCTGTTGCGCCACGGCGTGCGCTACGAGGAACTGCGCGCGGCCGCGCAACTCGCCAACCGCAGCGGTCCGCTGAACGAACTCGAGTTCTCGGAGTTCGTCACGGGCGTGCAGCGTCTCGCGGACGCCATCGACGGCGCGCCCGAATTTCCCGACATGATGGAAACCGTCGGCATGGCGCGCGAGCTGGACGCGTTCGCCGCCCAGTGCGACGCGCAGCTGTCGATCAACATTCTCTCCGACGGCGCGCCGTGGTCCGCGAACTACGTGCAGGCGGTAGCCTCGCAGGACGGCTTGCTGCTCTCGCGCGACGGCACGCGCTTCGTCAAGCTGGACGCGAAGCAGAACCCGGTGTTCATGCTCCAGTTCGGCGACACCAATTTCTTGCGCGACGACCTCACGTACAAGGGCGGCCAGATGATTACGCTAGTGCTGGACGTGCCCGTCGCCGACGAAGACATCTTGCCGTTCCGCCTGATGTGCGATTACGCGAAGTCGCTCTCCGAGCGCATCGGGGCGCGCGTGGTCGACGATCAGCGTCGCCCGTTGCCGGAATCTGCGCTGCTCGCTATCGAAAAGCAGCTGATGACGCTGTACGCGAAGCTGGAGCAGGCGGGCATGCCGGCCGGGTCGCCCGCCACGCGCAGGTTGTTCAGCCAGTAAGCGCTTGGTTCGTAGCTGCATGTCGTGTCGCGATTGCGCCCCGCTCCGGGGCGCTTTCCGTTGGTACGCGCCGCCACATGCGCGCATGGCCTAGACCGTTCGGCCGATGCCGCGACGACCGTTCTTCTGAGACAATCGAACGGTCGGTTCAACTGACTCATTTCATTCCTCGAAAGCCGCATGTCCGCAAAAACGAAAGCCGAATCCGCCGCCACTGCCAAGTCGCTCGCGCCCGTGCCCAGCGCCGACCGGCCGGAGGAGCGCGCCGCGTGGCTGCGCGCGGAACTGGAGCGCGCGAACTACGCGTATTACGTGCTCGACCAGCCGGATCTGCCCGACGCCGAATACGACACGCTCTTCAAGGAATTGCAGGGCATCGAGGCGGCGCATCCGGAACTCGTCACGCCGGATTCGCCGACGCAGCGCGTGGGCGGTCAGGTCGCCGAAGGCTTCGCGCCGGTCGTCCACGACGTGCCGATGCTGTCGCTCAACAACGGCTTCGCGGACGAAGACATCGCCGCGTTCGACAAACGCGTGTCGGACGCGCTCGGCCACGCGCCGGTGCAGTACGCGTGCGAATTGAAATTCGACGGGCTGGCAATCTCCTTGCGCTACGACGACGGCCGCTTCGTGCAGGCCTCGACGCGCGGCGACGGCGCGACCGGCGAGGACGTGACGGCCAACGTGCGGACCATCCGGTCGATCCCGCTGACGCTGAAAGGCGCGAACGTGCCGAAGCGTCTCGACGTGCGCGGTGAAGTGCTGATGTTCAAGCGCGACTTCGACCGCCTGAACGCCCGCCAGCGCGACGCCGGACAGCGCGAGTTCGCGAATCCGCGCAACGCGGCCGCGGGGAGCCTGCGCCAGCTCGACCCGAAGATGACGGCGCAGCGGCCGTTGTCGTTCTTCGCGTACGGCATCGGCGTGCTCGAAGGCGCCGAGATGCCCGACACGCACGCGGCGCTGCTCGACTGGTACCGTGAGATGGGGCTGCCGGTCAACGCGGAGCGCGGCGTGGTCGAGGGCGCGGAAGGCTTGCTCGGTTTTTTCCGCCAGACCGGCGAGAAGCGCGACAAGCTGCCGTACGACATCGACGGCGTCGTGTACAAGGTCAACCGGCGCGACGAGCAGGACAAGCTCGGCTTCGTCTCGCGCGCGCCGCGATTCGCGCTCGCGCACAAGTTCCCGGCGCAGGAGGCGCTGACGCAACTCGTGGCCATCGACGTGCAGGTCGGCAGAACGGGCGCGATCACGCCGGTGGCGCGGCTCGCGCCGGTGTTCGTCGGCGGCGCGACGGTGACGAACGCGACGCTGCACAACGAAGACGAAGTGCGCCGCAAGGACATCCGCATCGGCGATACGGTGACCGTGCGCCGCGCGGGCGACGTGATTCCGGAAGTCGTCGGCGCGATTCTCGAACGCCGTCCTGCCGACGCCCGCGAGTTCGTCATGCCGACGGAATGCCCGGTGTGCGGCTCGAAAATCGAGCGCCTGCCGGACGAAGCCGTGGCGCGCTGCACGGGCGGGCTTTTCTGTCCGGCGCAGCGCAAGCAGGCGCTGTGGCATTTCGCGCAGCGCCGCGCGCTCGACATCGACGGTCTCGGCGAGAAGATCATCGACCAGTTGGTCGAGCAGAATCTCGTGCGCACGCCCGCGGATCTGTTCAATCTCGGTTTTTCGACGCTCGCGGCGCTCGACCGCTTCGCCGACAAGTCAGCGCAGAACCTGCTGGATTCGCTCGAGAAGGCGCGACACACGACGCTGCCGCGTTTCATCTATGCGCTCGGCATCCGGCATGTCGGCGAATCGACGGCGAAGGATCTCGCGAAGCACTTCGGCTCGCTGGATCCGATCATGGCGGCGTCGGTCGAACAGTTGTTGGAAGTCAATGATGTCGGGCCGGTCGTCGCTGAAGCGATTCACAACTTTTTCAGCGAAGCGCATAACCAGCATGTGATCGAGCAGTTGCGCGCCAAGGTGTCGTGGCCGGAAGGGCCGCCCGCGCCGAAAGCGCCGCAGGGGGCGCTCGCAGGCAAGACCGTCGTGCTGACGGGCACGCTGCCCACGCTCTCGCGCGAGGAAGCGAAGGAAATGCTGGAGGCGGCGGGCGCGAAAGTGGCCGGTTCCGTCTCGAAAAAGACCGACTACGTGGTGGCGGGCGCCGAAGCGGGCAGCAAACTCGCGAAGGCGGAGGAACTCGGGGTTCCCGTCGTCGACGAAGACGGCATGAAGAAGCTATTGGAAGGAGTCACTCCATGATCCGAGAAATTCTCAAGATGGGCGATCCGCGTCTTTTGCGTATCGCGCAGCCTGTCGAACACTTCGACACGCCGGAACTGCACACGCTCGTGCAGGACATGTTCGACACGATGCGCGACGCGAACGGCGCGGGACTCGCCGCACCGCAGATCGGCGTCGATCTGCAGGTGGTCATCTTCGGCTTCGGCCACAACGAGCGTTATCCGGACGCGCCGCCCGTGCCGGAGACGGTGCTCATCAATCCGATCATCACGCCCAACGGGCACGACATGGAGGAAGGGTGGGAAGGCTGTCTTTCGGTGCCGGGGCTGCGCGGCGCGGTGCAGCGTTTCTCGATGATCCGCTACCAGGGCTTCGATCAATACGGCAACGCGATCGAACGGCTCGCGGAGGGCTTTCATGCGCGCGTGGTGCAGCACGAGTGCGATCATCTGATCGGCAAGCTGTATCCGATGCGCATCACCGACTTTTCGAAGTTCGGCTTCACCGAAGTGCTTTTTCCGGGCCTCGACCCGGCGCGCGACGACTGAGCCGGCCGATTCTCGCGCCGCCCAAGAAAAAACCCGCTTGCTGCAAGCGGGTTTTTTTCGTTCAGGCCAACGTTTCCGAATCGCGCGTAGTGTCGGGCTGGCGAAAGAGCGCGACGTGCTTGGGATTGGCCGAGCCTTGCAGACGGCCGTCGGGCAGGCGGGCGAACACCATCTCTCCGATGCCGGGGCTCGTCACGACGACTTCATCGCGCAGGGCGAGCAGGGCTTCGAGCCGTCGTCGGCCGCTCACGATTTCAAGACCGGTTTCTGTCGCACGAACGATGATCTCAACTGACATGGCCATTTCTCCTTGAAGCGTTGATGCTGATTGCCGTTATTCCGATGCCCGTCCTCGACGCGTTGGGGCTGTCAAAAGTTCTCGGACATTCCGTACCTAACGGACATTTGACCGATTTTCTTTAGCCTAAATGTGAACAAAATAAAACGGCGCGATCGATAAGCGATCGCGCCGTTTTCGGACTTCGAATGTCGCGTTTTTGCGACGTGTGATGAATCAGAAGGTCTCGTCGGGTGCGAGATAACGCCACTGGCCGGGCGGCAGCGCCCCGAGCGTCACGCGTCCCATGCGGATACGCTTCAGGCCGACGACTTCCAGCCCGACGAGTTCGCACATGCGGCGAATCTGACGCTTCTTGCCTTCGCGCAGCACGAAGCGAAGCTGCTCGCCGTTTTGCCAGCTCACCTGCGCGGTCTTGAGCGGCACGCCGTCGAGTTCCAGGCCGTGACGCAGCAGTGCGAGCTTTTCGGCGGGCAGGTGCTGGTCGACATCGACGGTATGCTCGCCGTAGCGCACGCGCACGAGGTACTCCTTGTCGACTTCGGAGTGCCCGCCGATCAGTTGCTTCGCGATGCGGCCGTCCTGCGTCAGAACCAGCAGGCCGGTCGAGTCGATATCCAGACGGCCCGCCGGCGCGAGCGTGCGCAGATGTCCCGGCGAAAAACGGATTCCCGAGCGGTCTTCGTCCCAGTGATTCGACGGGTTGATGAGCGTGACGGCGGGCTCGTAGCCGTCTTCCGCCTGGCCCGACACGTAGCCGACGGGCTTATGCAAGAGGATCGTCACCAGTTGCGACTGCGCGGAGCGGGCGGCGGGCAGGATCTCGATATTCTGATCCGGGCGAATGCGCGAGCCGAGCGTGTCGATCACTTCGCCATCGACGAGCACCCAGCCTTTTTCGATCCACTCGTCGGCTTCGCGGCGGGAACACAGGCCGAGTTCGGACATGACTTTCGACAGGCGAACGAGGTTGTCGCCGTGAGCGTGGGGTTTCTTCAGGGCTCCTTCGTTGGCTGCGAAGGCCGGTCGGGCAGCGTCGCCGCGCGTTTTCGATGGGCGACGGTCGTCTGTGCGGGAATCGCGCGCTTCAGTCGGTTTGCGGGGGCCGCGGTCGCTGAATGAGGGGCGGGAGTCGTCGCTGCGGGAATCGCGGTCGCCGCGCGCTTCGGTCGGCCGACGCGGGCCGCGATCGCCGAAAGTCGGGCGCGAGTCGTCGCTGCGTTGCTTGAACGGGCGGCGGTCGTCGCTGCGGGAATCGCGATCGCCGCGTCCTTCCGTCGGCCGACGCGGACCGCGGTCGCCAAACGCAGCACGCGAATCATCGCCGCGCGGTTTGAAAGCACGCCGCTCGTCGGAACGCGAATCGCGGTCGCCGCGCGCTTCCGCCGCCCGACGCGGGCCACGATCACCAAAGGCTGGACGCGCATCATCGCCGCGTGGTTTGAACGGACGGCGCTCGTCGCTGAGGGGATGTCGCTCACCGCGTCCTTCAGCCGCCCGACGCGGACCGCGATCGCCAAACGCAGCCCGCGAATCATCGCCGCGTGGTTTGAAAGCACGCCGCTCGTCGGAACGCGAATCGCGGTCGCCGTGTCCTTCAGTCGCACGACGCGGACCACGATCGCCCACGGCACGCGAGTCATCGCCGCGTGGTTTGAACGGACGGCGTTCGTCGCTGCGGGAATCGCTGTTTCCGCGCGCTTCCGCCGGCCGACGCGGGCCACGATCACCGAATGCCGGGCGCGCATCATCGCCGCCCGGCTTGAACGGACGGCGCTCGTCGCTGCGGAAATGTCGGTCGCCGTGTCCTTCCGCTGTGCGACGCGGACCACGATCACCGAAGGCAGCACGCGAATCATCGCCGCGCGGTTTAAACGGACGGCGCTGGTCGGAACGCGTATCGCGATCCCCAGCCGCATCACGCGACTTGAAAGGCCTCCGCTCGCCCGAAGCATCCGACCGTCCGGTCGATCCCGCCCGCGCATCGGCCGGCTTCCCGCGCTTGACCAGCGCCTTCTCAGGCGCGGCATCGCGCGCAGGCTTGCGCCCAGTGATCGATCCGGAACGGATCGGCGATCGCGTCGACGACGTGGGACGCGGATGTTTGGCTGTCAGTTTGACGCGCATAAAGTCTCAGGCTGCGATCGCGCGCAGCAGTTCGGTTTCGACCTGGATCTGCGTGCGGTTCGACGACAGGCCTCGGCCATCGAGCAGGAACACGTCTTCGACGCGTTCGCCGAGCGTGTTGATGCGCGCCGCCTGCACGCCGATCCGGTGTTGCGCGAGCACGCGCGCGATCGAATAAAGAAGGCCCTGCCGGTCGTTCGCCGACACGGACAGGATGTAGTACTGGCCACGCTCGTCGGGGCGCAAATCCACGCGCGGCGTGACCGGGAAAGTGCGCACGAGCCGCGAGACGCGGCCTTTCGACGGCTCCGGCAAAATGCTTTCGTCCGTCAAGCGCGCGCTCAGTTGCTGTTCCACAAGATTCGCGATATCGCGATAGCTCCCGTCGTGATCCGGATGCGCGACGAGGAAGTTGTCGAGCGCGTAGCCGTGGCGCGTCGTCGTGATGCGCGCATCGAGCACGGAGAGGCCGTTCTTGTCGAAGTACGCGCAGATGCCGGCGAAGAGATCCGGCCGGTCGCGCAGATAGACGAGCACCTGCAGCGCCGCGCCGATCGGCGAGGGACGGGCGCGGACGATCGGCGCGTCGCTTTCCACGTGCCGGTACAGCACGCGCGTCTGCCAGGCTATGTCCGCTGGATCGTGACGCAGGAAATAGCCGACGTCGAGTTGATCCCACAGCCGCTTTTCCGCGTGCTCGGGCACGGTTTCGAGGCGCAGGAGCGCAAGCGCGGCTTCTTTCCGGGACTTCAGTTCCGAATGCGTGTCGGGCCGCGCGCCGCCGAGCACGGCGAGCGTCGCGCGGTACAAATCTTCGAGCAGCTTGCCTTTCCAGTTGTTCCAGACCTTCGGGCTCGTGCCGCGAATGTCGGCCACGGTCAGCAGGTAGAGCGCGGTCAGGCGCCGCTCCGTCTTCACCACCGACGCGAATTGCTTGATGACTTCCGGATCGCTCGTGTCCTGTTTCTGCGCGACATGGCTCATCGTCAGATGCTGCTGCACCAGCCACACGACGAGTTCCGTGTCGTCCGCGCTCATCTCGTGCTCGCGGCAGAAGCGGCGGGCGTCCGCCATGCCGAGCGTCGAATGATCGCCGCCGCGGCCCTTCGCGATATCGTGGAACAGCGCCGCGACGTAAAGCACCCACGGCCGCTCGAAGTTGCCCATCAGCTGACTACAGAACGGGTATTCGTGCGCGTGCTCCGCAATGGCGAAGCGGCGCAGATTGCGCAGCACCATCAGGATGTGTTGATCGACCGTATAGACGTGATAGAGGTCGTGCTGCATCTGGCCGACGATGCGCCGGAAGTTCAGCAGGTAGCGCCCGAGCACGCTCGTCTGGTTCATGAGCCGCAGCGCATGCGTGATGCCTTCGGGCTGCTTCAGGATGTCCATGAAAAGACGCCGGTTCTCCGGGTCGCGCCGCCAGTTGCGGTCCATGATTTCGCGCGCGTTGTAGATCGCACGGAGTGTCCGCGCGGACAGGCCCTTCACGCCGCGCGTCTGCTCGTAAAGCAGGAAGGCTTCGAGAATGGCGTGCGGTTCGCGTTCGAACACGTCGTCGCTGGCGATTTCGAGCATGCCTTGCTTCTCGACGAAACGCTCGGACAGCACGCGCGTGACGCCCGACGTCGACGGGAAAAGCTGCGCTTCGACGTTCTGGATCAGGATCGTGGCGAGCTGCGTGACGGCTTTGGCCGCCCAGTAATAGCGGCGCATCAGCTGTTCGCTCGCGCGCTTGGCGGCGGTCGCCTTGAAGCCGAAGCTCTCGGCGAGCGGCGTCTGCAAGTCGAACACGAGAATGTCTTGACGGCGCTTGGCGATCACATGCAGGCGGGCGCGCAGCGTTTTCAGAAAGGCTTCATTGCGGCGCAGTTCGCGCGCCTCGCGCTCGGTGATCAGCTCGCGCGCATCCAGTTCGCGCCAACTCGAGCCAAACCCCGCCGCCCGCGTGATCCAGAGGATCAGTTGCAGGTCGCGCAGCCCGCCCGGGCTTTCCTTGATGTTCGGCTCCAGGCTGTACGGCGTGTCCTGGAACTTGGCGTGACGCTGCCGCATCTCCAGCACCTTCGCCTGAAAGAAGGCGCGCGGATCGAGCGTTTCGCGATAGCGCTCCGTGAAGCGACTGAAGAGCGCCGCGTCGCCGCAAAGGCGTCGCGCTTCGAGCAGCGACGTCAGCACTGTCACGTCGTTGGCGGCTTCCGCGATGCATTGCTCGACCGAGCGCACGCTGCTGCCGATATCGAGCCCGAGATCCCATGCCATGCCGATGAACCGCTCGACGCGTTCGTTGAGATCGGCCTCCTCAGCCTGCGGCACGGCGTCCGGCAGCAACACGAGAATGTCGACGTCGGAGTAGGGCGCAAGCTCGCCGCGCCCGTAACCGCCGACCGCGACGAGCGTGGCGTTCGCGGGCATGTCGGAGGCGGACCAGACGCCTTTGAGCGCGTCGTCGGTGGCGCGGCCGAGCGCCTGCATCAACGAGTCGACATTCGATGCCGTCTCGAAGCGTTCGATGAGTGCCGCCTTCGCCGCCTTGTAGGCGGCGCGCAGCGTTTCGCAAGGCGAGGCGACGACGGCAGTGACGCTCATGGGACGGATCGGCGAGAGATGAATGGAACGGCGGACGAGGGAACCGGAAGGTGGCTCTCGCGCGGCGCGCGCAGCGCGTTGGTGCGCCTCAGGCGGTCGCCGCGATCAGTTGCGACGGCGCCTGCGTGCCGGCGGACACCGTCAGCACTTCGTAGCCCGTCGGCGTGACGAGCACCGTGTGCTCCCATTGCGCCGACAGACTGCGGTCGCGCGTCTTGACGGTCCACTGGTCGGGCATCGTGCGGATGTCGCGCCGGCCGGCGTTGATCATCGGCTCGACGGTGAAGATCATGCCCGGCTGCAACTCGATGCCCGTGCCCGGCCGCCCGTAATGCAGCACTTGCGGCTCCTCGTGGAACACCGTGCCGATGCCGTGACCGCAGTATTCGCGCACGACGCTGTAGCCCTGCGCTTCGGCGTGCTTCTGAATGGCGTGGCCGATGTCGCCCAGATGCGCGCCGGGGCGCACCTGATCGATGCCGAGCCACATGCAGTCGAACGTCGTCTGCACGAGGCGTTTTGCGAGAATCGAGCCCTCGCCGACGATGAACATGCGGCTCGTGTCGCCGAAATAGCCGTCCTTGATCACCGTGATGTCGATGTTGAGCGCGTCGCCGTTCTTCAACACCTTCTCGCCGGGAATGCCGTGGCAGATCACGTCGTTCACGGAAATGCAGGTGGCCTTCGGATACGGCGGATAGCCCGGGGGCTGGTAGTTGAGCGGCGCGGGAACCGTGCCCTGTTCCTTCACCATGTATTCGTGGCAGAGGCGGTCGAGTTCTTCGGTGGTCACGCCGGGCACGATATGCGGCGTGATGAAATCGAGCACTTCGCTGGCGAGCCGGCAGGCGACGCGCATGTGCGCGATATCGTGTTCGTTTTTCAGCGTAATGGACATGACGGGCTCTGAATGCGCGGTTTTGCAGGGAGGCGGGCGTGAGCCGCGAAGCCGGCATTATCGCACCTTAGGAAAGGCGCCGCAGGGCGATTCTGCGGCGCGCGAGACGGCGCAGCCGGTCCGCGCGCCGGTTTTTGCGGGCATCGGGCGGCTTGAGCGGTGTAATCGTCACATGCTATACTCATGGGCTAAGTCTTAGTCCACTTTCTTGGTCACTCGGAGTGGCAAGACTTGGAGCGTTCGCGGTTCAAGAAGCGGCGCTGATTCGAAACTGAAGCCGAAACTCAAGCCGGCGCACCCAGGGTGTCCGGCGTCCGGTCAGAGAGATGCTGAACCGGGCGCAGGATGCGGCAGCCGGCTTAAGACCCAACCCTCGCGGAGAATTTCATGGCAGTCACGATGCGTCAAATGCTGGAAGCCGGTGTCCACTTCGGTCACCAAACGCGCTTCTGGAACCCCAAGATGGCCCCGTACATCTTCGGTCATCGCAACAAGATTCACATCATCAACCTCGAAAAGACGCTGCCGCTCTACAACGACGCGCTGAAGTACGTGCGCCAGTTGGCAGCGAATCGCGGCACGATTCTTTTCGTCGGCACCAAGCGCCAGTCGCGCGACACCATCGCGCAGGAAGCCCAGCGCGCGGGCATGCCTTTCGTCAACGCCCGCTGGCTCGGCGGCATGCTGACGAACTTCAAGACGCTGAAAGTGTCCATCAAGCGCCTGAAGGACATGGAAGCAGCGGTTGAGTCGGGTGAAACGGAGCGCATGAGCAAGAAGGAAGCCCTTCTGTTCGAACGCGAAATCGCCAAGCTGCAAAAGTCGATCGGCGGCGTGAAGGACATGGGCGGCATTCCGGACGCGATCTTCGTGATCGACGTCGGCTACCACAAGATTGCCGTCACCGAAGCGAAGAAGCTCGGCATTCCGGTCATCGCCGTGGTCGACACGAACCACTCGCCGGAAGGCATCGACTACGTGATCCCGGGTAACGACGACGCGTCGAAGGCCGTGGCCCTGTACGCCGAAGGCGTCGCGGACGCGATCCTCGAAGGCCGCGCGAACGCCGTGAACGACGTCGTTCAGGCTGTGCGCAACGGCGAAGGCGACGAGTTCGTCGAGGTCAACGCAGAGGCGTAATCGAGCCCTGTGGCCGACAAAAAAGGGGGCTTTGCGAAAGGCCCCTTTTTTTTAGTCGGCGCGATGGTTGAACCAATCTTTGCCGTGGGCGCAGACGCCGGCGGCACGTATCAAACAGACTCAAGGAGCGAATGATGGCGGCAATTACCGCAAGCATGGTGGCAGAACTGCGCGCGAAGACCGATGCGCCGATGATGGAATGCAAGAAGGCGCTGACCGAAGCCGACGGCGACATGGCGCGCGCTGAAGAGCTGCTGCGCGTGAAGCTCGGCAACAAGGCGAGCAAGGCGGCATCGCGCGTGACGGCCGAAGGCATCGTCGTGGCGCACGTCGAAGGCGGCGTGGGCGCGCTCGTCGAGCTGAACTGCGAAACCGACTTCGTCGCGAAGAACGACGACTTCATGACGTTCGGCAAGGGCATCGCGGCGCTGGTCGCGAAGAGCAATCCGGCTGACGTGGCCGCGCTGTCGGCGCTGCCTTACGAAAGCAACACGGTCGACGCCGTGCGTCTCGCGCTCGTCGGCAAGATCGGCGAGAACCTGTCGATCCGCCGCTTCGTGCGCTTCGAAACCACGAACAAGCTGGCGTCGTACCTGCACGGCACGCGCATCGGCGTGCTGGTCGAGTTCACGGGCGCAGACGAGCAAGTCGGCAAGGACGTGGCCATGCACGTGGCCGCGATGAAGCCGGTGTCGCTGTCGTCGGACGAAGTGCCGGCGGACCTGATCGCCAAGGAGCGCAGCATCGCCGAGCAGAAGGCCGCCGAGTCGGGCAAGCCGGCTGAGATCGTCGCGAAGATGGTCGACGGCAGCATCCAGAAGTATCTGAAGGAAGTCTCGCTGCTGAACCAGCCGTTCGTGAAGAACGACAAGCAGACGATCGAGCAGATGCTGAAGGCAGCCAACGCGTCGGTGCAGAAGTTCGCGCTGTTCGTCGTGGGCGAGGGCATCGAGAAGCGCCAGGACGACTTCGCAGCCGAAGTGGCGGCGCAAGTCGCGGCGGCCAAGCAGTCGTAAGCGGTATTCGCGGCGCCTGCGCGCAAATGGCGCGGCGCCGCGTCGAAGCGAACACCCGCGGCGGATCGCAGCACGCGTCTGCCGAAAGATTCAAGGCGTTCCGGTTCGCATCATGTGGCGGGCGCGGTAGGTTCGGGTTAACCCGTGCATGCCGCGCCCGTCAGTCCGATCCGGGCCGCTTGCGGTAACTATTGTTTCACCCCTACAGTTCTACGTTGTTGCAACCCTCCTCGGCGCGATCGGAACCTCATATGCCCACAGCCTACAAACGCGTACTCCTCAAACTCTCCGGCGAAGCCCTCATGGGCGACGATGCATTCGGCATCAATCGCGCAACAATCGAAAGGATGGTGGCGGACGTCGCTGAAGTGGTGCGGATGGGCACGCAACTGGCCGTCGTGATCGGCGGCGGCAACATCTTTCGCGGTGTCGCGGGCGGCGCGGCCGGCATGGACCGTGCGACGGCCGACTACATGGGCATGCTCGCCACGATGATGAACGCGCTCGCGCTGCAGGACGCCATGCGCCACGCGGGCATCGAGGCGCGCGTGCAGTCGGCGCTGCGCATGGACCAGGTGGTCGAGCCGTATATCCGCCCGCGCGCCATTCGCCAGCTCGAAGAAGGCAAGGTCGTGATTTTCGCGGCCGGCACGGGCAATCCGTTCTTCACGACGGATACGGCTGCCGCGCTGCGCGGCTCGGAAGTCGGCGCCGAAGTGGTGTTGAAGGCGACGAAGGTCGATGGCGTATACTCCGCCGACCCGAAGAAGGACCCGAGCGCGACGCGCTACAGCACGATCAGCTTCGACGAGGCCATCGGCCGCAATCTGCAGGTGATGGACGCCACGGCTTTCGCCCTGTGCCGCGACCAGAAACTGCCGATCCGCGTGTTTTCGATCACCAAGGCCGGCGCGCTCAAGCGCATCGTGCAAGGCGACGACGAAGGGACGCTCGTCCACGTGTAAACTCTCGCGTAATCGGGCGCCGCGCGCACCCCGGCGTCAACCGCGCCGGGCGAGGGCGAAGCGGGCGCCCGCATCGCCAGTAAACCCAGGTTTTGGAGGTTCAAATGAGTGTGGCTGACATCAAAAAGGGCGTCGATCAGAAGATGCAGCGATCGATCGAAGCATTCAAGGCCGATCTCGCCAAGATCCGCACGGGCCGCGCGCACACCGGCCTGCTGGATCACATCCAGGTTGATTACTACGGCTCCAACGTGCCCATCTCGCAAGTGGCGAACATGACGCTCGTCGACGCCCGCACGATCGGCGTGCAGCCGTGGGAAAAGAAGATGGTCGCCGTCGTCGAAAAGGCGATCCGCGAATCGGATCTCGGCCTGAATCCGGCCACGCAAGGCGATCTGATCCGCGTGCCGATGCCCGCGCTCACCGAAGAGCGCCGCCGCGAACTCACGAAGGTCGTGAAGAGCGAAGGTGAAACGGCGAAGATCGCGGTGCGCAACCTGCGCCGCGACGCGAATGAGCAACTGAAGAAGCTCGTGAAAGACAAGGAAATCTCGGAAGACGACGAGCGCCGCGCCAGCGACGACGTTCAGAAGCTCACCGACAAATTCGTGGCGGAAATCGACAAGCTCGTTCAGACGAAAGAAGCCGAAATCATGACGGTGTGAGGCCGAAAGCCGGTCCTGCCAGCCTCGGGTGACGAAAAACCCAGGCTGGCTTTTCATTTCCCGTCGATTACAAGATTCAGCGGCCATGACCTATACCAGCTCTACCGTTCGCGTGCCCGATGTCGCGGCTGTCCCGCGCCACGTCGCGATCATCATGGACGGCAACGGCCGTTGGGCGACCGAGCGGCGCCTGCCGCGTGTCGCCGGTCATACGCGCGGCGTCGATGCGGTCCGCGCGACCGTCGAAAGCTGCGCCAAGCGCGGCGTCGAATTCGTCACGCTGTTCGCGTTCAGTTCCGAGAACTGGCGTCGTCCGACGGAAGAAGTGTCGTTCCTCATGCGGCTTTTCGTGACCGCGCTGGAACGCGAAATCGGCAAGCTGCACGCCAACGGCATTCGCCTGCGCGTCGTCGGCGACATCTCCATGTTCGACGATCGCATCCGCGCGCTGATTCAGCGCGCCGAAACCAAGACCGCGCGCAATACACGCCTCACGCTGACCATCGCGGCCAATTACGGCGGGCGCTGGGACATCATGCAGGCGACCAAGAAGCTCATCGCGCAATCGCTCGAACAGGGCACGCCCGCCCGCGTGGACGACGAGTCCTTCGCCGAGCATCTGGCCATGGCTTACGCGCCGGAGCCCGACCTCTTCATTCGCACGGGCGGCGAGCAGCGCATCAGCAATTTCCTGCTGTGGCAGCTTGCGTACACCGAGTTCTATTTCACCGACACTTACTGGCCCGACTTCGACGCCGACGCGCTCGACCGCGCGATCGCGTCATACGGCGGCCGTGAGCGCCGTTTCGGGCGCACCAGCGCGCAACTCGCGTCCCAATCGCAGAAGGCCGACACCCTTTCATGCTAAAGACCCGTGTCATCACGGCAATCGTGCTGCTGGCGGTTCTGGTGCCGGTCACGCTGTTCGCGCCGATCGGCGCATTCGGCGCGCTGATCGGTTTCGTCGTCGTGTTCGCCGCGTGGGAGTGGGGACGCCTGCTGAAGCTCAACGGGGCAGGGCCCGTGGCGTACGCGCTGGTCGCGGGGCTCGCGCTCATTTTCAGCACGTACCTCGGCGTCGCGCCCAAGGCGCTCTTCCAGATGGCGGCGATTTTCTGGGTGCTCGCGGGACCGTACGCGCTGTTGCGCAAGCCGGTTCTGGCAGGCGGCGCGTGGCGCGCGTTCCTGCTTTTCGCCGGAATCATCGTGTTCGTCGCGTGCTGGCATGCGGTCGTCGCGGCGCGCACCGTCGGCGTCGCGTTCGTGCTATCGCTTCTCCTAGTCGTCTGGCTGGCTGACATAGGCGCATACTTCGCCGGAAAAGCATTGGGCCGCCACAAGCTCGCGCCGTCCATCAGCCCGGGCAAGACGTGGGAAGGCGCCATCGGCGGCTGGGCGGCCGTCATGGTGATCGGCTCGCTGGCGGCGGCCACCGGCGTCTATGCGCCGACCGTGTTTTCCGCTTTCGTCGGACATCTCGGCTGGGCGCGCGCGCTCGTCGCGCTGACCGTGCTGGTGGCGTTCAGCGTGGTCGGCGATTTGTTCGAATCGCTCCTGAAACGCCAGGCCGGCGTCAAGGACTCAAGCGGTCTGCTGCCGGGCCACGGCGGCGTGCTCGACCGCATCGATGCATTGTTGCCGGTATTGCCGATCGCATTGCTCATGCTCGGATAGATCGGCCAGAGAAGATTTCATGCAAAAACGTCTTACATTGCTCGGCTCCACGGGCTCGATCGGCGACAGTACGCTCGACGTCGTGGAGCGGCACCCGGACCGGTTCTCGGTCTACGCGCTCACCGCTCACCGTAACGGCGACAAACTCGTCGCGCAGTGCCTGCGTTTCCAGCCCGAAGTAGCGGTCGTGGGCGATGCCGAAACCGCCGCGCGCGTCGCCGCTGCGTTGCGCGCCGCCGGCAGCAAGACCGAAGTGACGTACGGCCCGGACGCGCTCGTCGACGTGGCCCGCGCCGCGCAGTGCGACACCGTGGTCGCGGCGATCGTCGGCGCGGCGGGCCTCGCGCCGACGCTGGCCGCCGCGCGCGCCGGCAAGCGCATTCTGCTCGCGAACAAGGAAGCGCTGGTCATGTCCGGCCAGATCTTCATGGACGCCGTGCGCGACAATGGCGCCGTGCTCTTGCCGGTCGACAGCGAGCACAACGCCGTGTTCCAATGCCTGCCGCCCTGCGCGGACAACGAGGCGCGCTTGCACGGCGGCGTGTCGAAGATCATTCTCACGGCGTCCGGCGGTCCGTTTCGCACGCGCGAGCCTGCGACGCTCGTCGACGTCACGCCCGACGAAGCCTGCAAGCATCCGAACTGGGCGATGGGCCGCAAGATTTCCGTCGATTCCGCGACGATGATGAACAAGGGCCTCGAAGTCATCGAGGCGCACTGGCTCTTCGATCTGCCGGGCTCGCGCATCGAAGTGCTGATCCATCCGCAAAGCGTGATTCACTCGATGGTGTCGTACGCCGACGGATCGGTGCTCGCGCAACTCGGCAATCCGGACATGCGCACGCCGATCGCGCATGCGCTGGCGTTCCCGGATCGCGTCGAATCGGGCGTCGCGCCGCTGGACCTCGCGCAGATCGCCTCGCTGACTTTCGAGAAGCCCGACTTCGCGCGCTTTCCGTGCCTCGCGCTCGCCATCGACGCGCTCGAAGCCGGCGGCATCGCGAGCGCGGCGTTGAACGCGGCGAACGAGATCGCGGTCGAAGCGTTCCTCGCACGGCGCATCGGCTTCATGTCGATCGGCGGCGTGGTCGAGCGGGTGCTGAGCGCCCTGCCGAACACGAGCGCCGCATCGCTCGACGACGTGCTCGCCGCCGATGCCAGCGCGCGCCGTCTCGCGTCCCGTTTCGTCGCAGAGCTCACTGCGAGCGCGCCAGGCGCGGAACCCATCGCCCATTGAGGCCCTCATGAACTTCCTGACCGAAATCGTCGCCTTCGTCGTCGCGATTGGCGTGCTCGTCGTCGTCCACGAATTCGGTCACTACAGCGTCGCGCGACTGTGCGGCGTCAAGGTGTTGCGGTTCTCGGTCGGCTTCGGCAAGCCGCTCGTGCGCTGGGTCAGCAAGAAGACCGGCGTCGAGTGGACGATCGCGGCGCTGCCGCTCGGCGGCTACGTGAAGATGCTCGACGAGCGCGAGACGGAAGACAGCATCCCGTCAGAGGACCTGCCGCGCGCATTCAACCGGCAGCCGGTCATCAAGCGCATCGCGATCGTCGCCGCCGGGCCGGTCGCGAACTTCCTGCTGGCCATTGCGCTCTTTTCCGCCGTGTTCGCGGGCGGCGTGACCGAACCGCAGGCCATCGTGTCGACGCCCGCACCGGCGACGGCCGCCGCACGCGCGGGCTTCGAGGGCGGCGAGAAGATCGTGTCGATGCGCGATGCCCAAGGCGGCCAGACCGAGCCGATCCGCTCGTGGTCCGACCTGCGTTGGAAGCTGCTCGACGCGTCGTTCGATCACCGGCGCGTCGTGCTGATGGCGAAGACGCACGACGGCACGTTCGACTTTCCGGTGAACGTCGCGGGCATCACGGACGCGGATGCTGAGCAGGATTTCATGGACAAGCTCGGCTTTACGCCGGGTGGCGGCACGCTGACGGTCGCGGGCGTGGAGCCGGGCAGCGCGGCGCAGAAAAGCGGTCTCGTCGCCGGCGACCGGCTGCGCGCGATAGACGGCCGTCCGGTCGACAACGCGACGAGCTTCATCGACTACGTCAAGGCGCACGGCGGCAAGCCCGTGACGCTTCAGATCGAGCGCGGCGCGGGCAGCGATGCGAAGCGCGCCTCCGTCCAGATCGTGCCCGATGTGAAGCGCGATGCGGCGACGGGCAAGGACATCGGTCGCATCGGCGCGGCGCTCGCGAACCAGTTGCCGACCGTCGACGTGCGCTACGGTCCGCTCGAAAGCCTGCGTCTCGGCGTCAATCGGACTTGGGACATCAGCGTGTATTCGCTGCGCATGTTCGGCCGCATGATCGTCGGGCAGGCGTCGCTGAAAAACCTGTCCGGTCCGGTCACCATCGCGGATTACGCGGGCAAGAGCGCGCGGCTCGGTCTGACCGCGTTCGTGTCTTTCCTGGCGCTCGTCAGCATCAGCCTGGGTGTGTTGAACTTGTTACCGATTCCGGTTCTGGACGGTGGGCATCTGTTATATTATTTGGTTGAAGCCGTTACCGGCAAAGCCGTGTCCGATCGCTGGCAGCTGGTTCTGCAGCGGGCGGGGCTGGTCTGCATCGTCGCTCTGTCGGTGATCGCGCTCTTCAACGACCTGACTCGCCTGATCCGTTTCTGATCCACTTTGATAATGTCTGGCGGCGCTCCTCACGCGACCGCCGGAACGAATGCAGCTTTAAATACTGGGGAAGCACGTTGTTCAAACCTCATCGCTTTGTTCCTAAGTCGGCTGTGGCCGCGGCGCTCGCCGCAACGGGCATGGCGGCACACGCCACCACGCCGTTCGTCGTGCAGGATATCCGGATCGAAGGTCTCCAACGCATCGAGCCGGGCTCCGTATTCGCTTATCTGCCGATCAAGCAAGGCGACACGTTCACCGACGACAAGGCCTCCGAAGCGATTCGCGCGCTGTATGCAACCGGCTTCTTCAACGACGTACAGATTGCAACCGAAGGCAACGTGGTGGTCGTGCAGGTGCAGGAGCGGCCGGCCATTTCGAACATCGAATTCAGCGGTCTGCACGAGTTCGACAAGGACACCATCACCAAGGCGCTGCGCTCGGTCGGTCTGTCGCAGGGCCGTTCTTACGACAAGTCGCTGCTCGACAAGGCCGAGCAGGAACTGAAGCGCCAATACCTGACGCGCGGCTACTACGCGGCCGAAGTGACCACCACGGTGACGCCGGTGGACCGCAACCGCGTGTCCATCCTCTTCTCGGTGGCCGAAGGTCCGAGCGCCAAGATCCGCCAGATCAACTTCGTCGGCAACAAGGCGGTGAGCAGCGGCACGTTGCTGAGCGAAATGCAGCTGTCCACGCCGAACTGGTTCTCGTGGTACACGAAGAGCGACCTGTACGCGAAGGAAAAGCTGACGGGCGACCTCGAGAACGTGCGTTCGTACTACCTGAACCACGGCTACCTCGAGTTCAGCATCGACTCCACGCAGGTGTCGATCTCGCCCGACAAGAAGGACATGTACCTGACCATCGCGGTGCATGAGGGCGAGCCGTACAAGGTCGCGAGCGTCAAGCTCGCCGGCAATCTGCTCGACCGCGAAGCCGAGCTGAACAAGCTCATCACCGTCAAGCCGGGCCAGCTCTTCTCGGCGGAGAAGCTGCAGGCAACGACCAAGGCGATCGTCGACAAGCTCGGCCAGTACGGTTACGCGTTCGCGCAAGTCAATGCGCAGCCGGAAATCGATCAGGCGCATCACACGGTCGCGCTCGCGCTGCAAGTGGATCCGAGCCGCCGCGTCTATGTGCGCCGGGTGAATATCGTCGGCAACACGCGCACGCGCGACGAAGTGGTGCGCCGCGAAATGCGCCAGCTCGAAAGCTCGTGGTTCGATTCGAGCCGTCTCGCGCTGTCGAAGGACCGCGTGAATCGTCTCGGCTATTTCACGGACGTGGACGTCACCACGACGCCGGTGGAAGGCACGAACGACCAGGTGGATGTCGACGTCAAGGTGGCCGAAAAGCCGACCGGCGCGATCACGCTGGGCGCGGGCTTCTCGTCGACGGACAAGGTGGTGCTGTCGGCGGGCGTGTCGCAGGACAACGTGTTCGGCTCGGGCACGAGCCTTTCCGTCAACGTGAACACGGCCAAGACCTATCGCACGCTCACGGTCACGCAGGTCGATCCGTACTTCACCATCGACGGCATCAAGCGCATCACCGACGCTTACTACCGCACGTATCAGCCGCTGTACTACTCGACGGATTCGAGCTTCAAGATCGTGACGATGGGCGCGGACACGAAGTTCGGCATTCCGTTCTCGGAGCAGGATACGGTGTTCTTCGGCGTCGGCGCCGAGCAGAACACGATGGACGTGGACGCATCCACGCCGCAGTCGTACAAGAACTACGTCGCCGAGTTCGGCCGCGTGGTCAACAACTTTCCGCTCACGGTCGGCTGGTCGCGCGACAATCGCGACAGCGCGCTCGTGCCGAGCCGCGGCTACTACATCCAGTCGAACGCGGAATACGGCACGCCGCTCGGCAACACCACGTACGCGAAGTTCGACGCGCAGTTCCAGTACTACTACTCGTTCGCTCGCGGCTTCGTGCTCGGCTTCAACCTGCAAGGCGGTTACGGCAAGGGTCTCGACGGCCAGACGTTCCCGATCTTCAAGAACTACTACGCGGGCGGTATCGGTTCGGTGCGCGGCTACTCGCCGAGCTCGCTGGGTCCGCGCGACGCCACCACGAACGATCCGATCGGCGGCTCGCGCATGGCGGTCGGCAATATCGAGCTGACGTTCCCGCTGCCGGGCACGGGCTACGACCGCACGCTGCGCGTCTTCACGTTCCTCGACGCCGGTAACGTCTGGGGCGATCCGGGTCAGGGCGGCACGACGAGCGGCGCGAACGGCCTGCGTTACGGCTACGGCGTGGGTCTCGCGTGGATTTCGCCGATCGGCCCGCTCAAGCTGAGCCTCGGCTTCCCGCTGCAGAAACACACGGGCGACCAATACCAGAAGTTCCAGTTCCAGATCGGTACGGCCTTCTAAGAGACGGCCCGACGTGAACGAACGGACACTTCCTTCAAATCGACGTGACGTGAGGAACACTTTGCGAACCGGTATGCTTTCGAAACATGCGGCGCTGGCGCTGGCTTTGTCTCTGGTCTTCGGCCTCGGCGCCGTCGCGAAAGCGGACGCTCAGGAAGCGCGCATCGCAGCGGTCAATTCGGACCGCATCCTGCGCGAATCGTCGGCGGCGAAGGCCGCGCAGTCGAAGCTGGAGCAGGAGTTCTCCAAGCGCGACAAGGCGCTGCAGGACATGGCGCAGCGGCTCAAGTCGATGTCGGACAACATCGACAAGAACGGCGCCTCGATGTCGGCCACCGACCGCGCCGCGCGTCAACGCGATCTCGCGCAACTCGACGCGGACTTCCAGCGCAAGCAGCGCGAATTCCGCGAAGACCTGAACCAGCGCCGCAACGAGGAATTGGCGGCGGTGCTGGATCGCGCGAACAAGGTCATCAAGCAGATTGCCGAGCAGCAGCACTACGACCTGATCGTGCAGGAAGCGGTGTACGTGAGCCCGCGCATCGACATCACGGATCAGGTGCTGAAGGCGCTGGCGGCGACGAGCCAGAACGGCGGCGCGAGCCCGAACTGACGAGGAGTTTTCATAGGCATGGCATCAGGCATGGCGATCACGCTCGACGAACTGGTCAGGCGCTTTGGCGGCGAGGTGGTCGGCCAGGGCGCGCATCGCGTCGAGGGCCTTGCGCCGCTCGACAAGGCGGGGCCTGCGCAACTCGCGTTTCTCGCGAACCACAAGTATCTGCCGCAGGTCGAGACGACGCGCGCCGGCGCCGTGCTGATTTCCCGCGCGGACCTCGACAAACTGCCCGCGCCGCGCGAAGGCAGTAATTTCATCGTCACGCCGAATCCCTACGCTTACTTCGCCCGCGTCGCGCAGGCGTTTATCGAGCTGGCGTCGCCGAAGGCGGTGCCGGGCGTGCATCCGAGCGCGTGGATCGACCCGGCCGCGAAAGTGGCCGCGAGCGCGGTCATCGGCCCGCATGTCACGGTGGAAGCGGGCGCGGTCGTCGGCGAGCGCGTGCGGCTGGACGCCGGCGTGTCCGTCGGTCAGGGCGTCACGCTGGCCGACGACGTGCATCTGTATCCCAATGTCACCGTCTATCATGGCTGCAAGCTCGGCGCGCGCGTGATCGTGCATGCGGGCGCAGTGATCGGCGCGGACGGCTTCGGTTTCGCGCCGGATTTCGTCGGCGAGGGCGAGGCGCGTACGGGGAGCTGGGTGAAGATTCCGCAGGTCGGCGCGGTCGATATCGGCGACGACGTGGAGATCGGCGCGAACACGACCATCGACCGCGGCGCCATGGCCGATACGGTCATCGAAGAATGCGTGAAGATCGACAATCTCGTGCAGATCGGCCATAACTGCCGCATCGGCGCCTACACGGTGATCGCGGGCTGCGCGGGCATCGCGGGTAGCACGAACATCGGGCGGCATTGCATGATCGGCGGCGCGGTGGGCATCGCGGGCCACGTGACGCTGGCGGATCATGTGATCGTCACCGCGCAGTCGGGCGTCTCGAAGTCGCTCACGCGGCCCGGCATGTACACGAGCGCATTTCCGGCCGTGAATCACGCCGACTGGAACAAGAGCGCCGCGCTCGTGCGCAATTTGGACAAGCTGCGCGATCGCATCAAGGCGCTGGAATCGGCGCTAAGCCAGAAGGCAGGCGAGCAGGGCGACGAAGCATAACCGCAAGGCTGCCGGAGAGCGCGCAGGCGAGCACCGGCAACACAGTAAGATTCACCAAGCGGGCGCACGACGCCCGCAGTCAATTTCCGCGCAGGAGATGCGCGCGAGCAGAACCACCATGAGCACAGAAAAAATCAACCTCGACATCCATAAGATCCTCACGCTGCTGCCGCATCGGTACCCGATCCTGCTCGTGGACCGCGTGCTCGAACTGGAGCCGCACAAGAGCATCAAGGCGCTGAAGAACGTGTCGATCAACGAGCCGTATTTCCAGGGACATTTCCCGACGCGGCCCGTGATGCCCGGCGTACTCATTCTCGAAGCGCTCGCGCAAACCGCCGCGTTGCTCACGTTCGCCGAAGAGCCGCACGACCCGACGACCACGCTTTACTACTTCGTCGGCATCGACGGCGCGCGTTTCAAGCGCGTGGTGGAACCGGGCGATCAGCTGATTCTCAACGTCAACTTCGAGCGGTACATGCGGGGCATCTGGAAGTTCAAGGCGCGCGCCGAAGTGGATGGCGTGACGGCTGCCGAGGCGGAACTCATGTGCACCGTGAAGAACACGGACGCCGGCGCTTAAGCGCAGCAGACAACGGCAGAAACACAGCATACAGAGGCGAGGCGCATGACCATCATTCACCCCACCGCGATCATCGAGCCAGGCGCGCAACTGGACGATTCGGTCGAAGTCGGACCGTACGCGGTCGTCGGCGCGCATGTCGTCATCGGCGCGGGCACGACAATCGGCTCGCACAGCGTGATCGAAGGTCACACGACCATCGGACGCGAGAACCGCATCGGGCATTACGCGTCCATCGGCGGACGGCCGCAGGACATGAAGTACCGCGACGAGCCGACGCGTCTTGTGATCGGCGACCGCAACACCATCCGCGAATTCACCACGCTGCATACCGGCACCGTGCAGGACCGGGGCGTGACGTCGATCGGCGACGATTGCTGGATCATGGCGTACGTGCACGTCGGCCATGACTGCACGCTCGGCAACCACGTCATCATGTCGAGCAATGCGCAACTGGCCGGGCACGTGACGGTGGGCGACCACGCGATCGTCGGCGGCATGTCGGGCGTGCATCAGTTCGTGCGCATCGGCGCGCATTCGATGCTCGGCGGCGCATCCGCGCTCGTGCAGGACGTGCCTCCGTTCGTCATCGCGGCCGGCAACAAGGCGGAACCGCACGGTATCAACGTCGAGGGTCTGCGCCGCCGCGGCTTCACGCCGGACGCCATTTCGGCGCTGCGCCAGGCGTATCGCATCGTCTACAAGAGCGGCCTGTCGCTCGAAGAAGCCAAGGCGCAACTGAAGGAACTGGGCGCGGCAGGCGGCGACGGCGACGCGCCGGTCAAGGCGTTCACCGATTTCATCGCGGCGTCGCAGCGCGGCATCATCCGCTGATCGCGCCATCCGATGACGCTTATCACCACTGCGCCGCGTATCGCGATGGTCGCGGGCGAGCCGTCCGGCGATCTGCTCGCGGCCTCGCTGCTCACAGGCTTGCAGGAGCGGCTGCCGGCCGGAACGCGCTATAGCGGCATCGGCGGCCCGCGCATGACGGCGGCCGGCTTCGAAGCGCACTGGCCGATGGACAAGCTGACCGTGCGCGGCTACGTCGAGGCGCTGCGGCATATTCCCGAAATCCTCGGCATTCGCAACGAGCTGAAGCGGCAGTTGCTGGCGGATCCACCGTCGGTGTTCATCGGCGTGGATGCGCCGGACTTCAACTTCGGGCTCGAACAGCCGCTGCGCGAAGCCGGCATTCCGACCGTGCATTTCGTGTGTCCGTCGATCTGGGCGTGGCGCGGCGGGCGCATCAAGAAGATCGTGAAAGCCGTGGATCACATGCTCTGCGTGTTTCCGTTCGAAACGGCGCTGCTGGCGAAGTCGGGCGTCGCGGCAAGCTACGTGGGCCATCCGCTCGCCGACGAAATTCCGCTCGAACCGGATACCGCGGCCGCGCGGCGCGAGCTCGGCATCGCGGAAGGCGGGCCGGTCATCGCGGTGCTGCCGGGCAGCCGCCGTTCCGAAATCGCGCTGATCGGCCCGACGTTTTTCGACGCCATGGAGTTGATGCAGCTTCGCGAGCCGAACGTGCGATTCTTGATGCCGGCCGCGAACCCGGCGCTGCGCGAGTTGCTGCAACCGTTGGTGGAGGCGCATCCGCATCTGTCGCTGACGATCACGGACGGCCGCGCGCAAACCGCAATGACCGCCGCCGATGCGATTCTCGTCAAAAGCGGCACGGTCACGCTCGAAGCGGCGCTCCTCAAAAAGCCGATGGTCATCTCGTACAAGGTGCCCTGGCTCACGGGACAGATCATGAAGCGGCAGGGCTATCTGCCGTACGTGGGCTTGCCGAACATTCTCGCGGGCCGTTTCGTCGTGCCGGAAATCCTCCAGCATTTCGCGACGCCCGAAGCCCTCGCCGAGGCCACGCTGAAACAGTTGAACGACGACGCGAACCGCCGTACCCTGACCGAGATTTTCACCGAGATGCACATCGCGCTGCGCCAAAACACGTCGCAGCGGGCGGCCGAAGCCGTGGCGCGAGTGCTCGACACGCGGAGACCGCAATGAAGGCTGCGAACCGGTCGGCGCAACGCGGACTCGACTTCAGCTCGCCGTTCGACATCGTCTGCGGTGTCGATGAAGCCGGGCGCGGCCCGCTCGCGGGGCCGGTCGTGGCCGCCGCCGTGATCTTCGATCCGGCGAAGCCGCGCATCAACGGACTGGACGATTCGAAGGCGCTTTCCGCGAAGAAGCGCGAGGAACTCTACGAGAAGATCGTGGATCGCGCGCTCGCGTATTGCATCGCGTCGGCGAGCGTCGAGGAAATCGACACCATCAACATCCTGCACGCGTCGATGCTCGCGATGAAGCGCGCGGTCGAAGGCTTGTCGGTCGCGCCGACGCTCGTGAAAGTGGACGGCAATCGCTGCCCGGTGCTGTCGATACGCGCGGAAGCCGTGATTGGCGGCGACGCGCTCGTCAAGCAAATTTCGGCGGCGTCGATTCTCGCCAAGGTCACGCGCGACCGTCTGCTGTGCGAACTGCACGAGGCTCATCCGATGTACGGTTTCAACGTGCACGCGGGCTACGGCACGCCGCAACATCTCGCCGCGCTGCGCGAACACGGGCCTTGCGAGCATCACCGGCGTTCGTTCGCGCCGGTGCGCGAGGCGCATCTTCGCTTCGGCTCGGTGCTGCCCGACATCGCGCCCGAAGTCATTCAGGCCACCGCCGCGCTCGACGCCGATCCCGAAGCGCATCCGTTCTGAGCAGCCTCGCCGTTCCATTCCAACGTGAAATCCGTCACTTCGCGGGACAACCCGCTCTACAAGCGCCTGAAGGCGCTCGCCGGCTCGACGGCGCAGCAGCGGCGCAGCGGTCACGCGCTGCTCGAAGGTCTGCATCTCGCCGCTGCTTATCTGGACACCGCCGGCGAGCCGGAAACGTGTGTCGTCACCGAGGGCGCGCTCACGCACGCGGAAGCCCGCGAGATCGTGGCGCGCATCGAAGAGAAGCGCGTGATCGTGTTGCCGGATGTGCTTTTCGGACAGCTATCGAGCGTCGTGCACGGCGTGGGCATGTTGCTGCTCGTCGAGAAGATCGAAGCGGCTCTACCCGAGCGCGTCGGCGAGACGTGCGTGATCCTCGACGGCATTCAGGATTCGGGCAATGTCGGCTCAATTCTGCGCAGCGCGGCGGCGGCGGGCGTCGGGCGCGTGTTCTGCGCGCCGGGCACCGCGTACGCGTGGTCGTCGAAGGTGCTGCGCTCGGGCATGGGCGCGCACTTTCTGCTGGATATCTTCGAGGACGCCGATCCGGCCGGACTCATCGCGCGGCTCGACGTGCCGGTCACGATCACGGATTCGCACGGCGCCGTCGCCATTTATGATTGCGATCTGTCGTCGCCCGTGGCGTGGGTGTTCGGCAACGAGGGCGCGGGCGTGTCGCAGGTTTGGCGCGATGCCGTGACGCATCGCGTGACGATTCCGCAGCCGGGCGGCATGGAATCGCTCAATGTCGCGGCCGCGGCGGCCATCTGCCTTTTCGAGCAGTGCCGCCAGCAGCGCTGAATCAAACTTCAATCAATAGTACGAAGGCCGCTCGGGCTTGATTTCCTGAAGGATCGTCGTGGCGATTTCCTCGATCGACTTATGCGTCGAGGACAGCCACTTGATGCCTTCGCGCTTCATCATGCTCTCGGCTTCGTTGATCTCGTACCGGCAATTTTCCAGCGCCGCGTACTTGCTGCCGGGCCGGCGCTCGTTGCGAATTTCGGCTAGGCGCTGCGGATCGATCGACAGACCGAACATCTTGTCGCGATGTTCCAAAAGCGGCGTCGGCAGCTTGCCTCGTTCGAAGTCTTCCGGAATCAGCGGATAGTTCGCGGCCTTCACGCCGTATTGCATCGCGAGGTAGAGGCTCGTCGGCGTCTTGCCGCTGCGCGACACGCCGACCAGAATCACGTCCGCTTCGGTCAGATTGCGGTTGGACTGGCCGTCGTCGTGCGCGAGCGAGAAGTTGATCGCCTCGATGCGATTCTTGTACTCCTCGGTGTCGGCGTTCTGGTGGACGCGGCCCATCGCATGCGTCGACTTGATTTCCAGTTCGTGTTCGAGCGGCTCGATGAACGTCTGGAACATGTCGAGCACGAGCGCGTTGCAGCGCTTGACGATCTCGTTCGATGCGCTGTCCACGAGCGTGGTGAACACGATCGGGCGGCGTCCGTCGAGCGACACGGCTTCGTTGATCTTCTCGACGGTGGCATGCGCCTTGTCGATGGAATCGACGAACGGCACGCGCACGAGCCGGAATTTCTGGTCGAACTGGGCGAGGATCGAGTGCGCGAACGTTTCGGCGGTGATCCCGGTACCGTCGGAAACGATGAATACGGAAGGCGGCATCAGCGGTGAACCAGTGGGAACGAGTTGAAAACAGCACGCTCCAACCGGAGCGTGCGCGGTCAGGCGGCCTCGCCTGAGCGTGTGTTACATTGAGCGGCCCAAACGTGTGCGCAGGCGCACCAAGAGGCGTGAAAGACCTCGATTTTGCCGTGGATTTACTGTCCGTGCCCAGACAAATGCGAGAATCGGCACGGTAGAATAGCGGCAACCTGTTCGATAAGCAATTGCGTCGAGATTGAGCCTGATCTTCCTCAATTGACGGGTAGTTCGTGCGTTTTCACCGCATGACTGCGCGATTTTCGGTAAACCGGAGTGCGGTTCATTCACCGCCGCGAAGGCTTATCAAACAGGTTGTACGAGATGCGCCGGCGCTTCCAATGAGCGCCGCCGCATGCGAGCCCACTCGTGCGATCGTGAATTCCATCCACCTTAGGGGCTTGTATGACCAACGCAGTCAATGTTGCGAACGATGTCGCAAAGGATCAAGCGTATGTAGTTCCATTCGAGCAGTTGCGAATGACCGACGTGGAAATCGTCGGTGGCAAGAATGCGTCGCTCGGCGAAATGATCAGCCAGCTTTCCGAAGCCGGCGTCAGCGTGCCGACGGGCTTCGCCACGACCGCGCTCGCATTCCGCGACTTCCTCCATCACAATGAACTGACGGAGCGCATCGCCAAACGTCTCGAGACGCTCGACGTCGACGACGTGAAGGCGCTTGCCGAGGCCGGCAAGGAAATCCGTCAGTGGATCGTCGACGCGCCGCTGCAGCCGCGTCTCGAAGACGAAATCCGCCGTCAATTCGAAGTCCTGCAAAAAAGCTCGCCCGAAGAGCTGTCGTTCGCCGTGCGCTCGTCCGCCACGGCCGAAGACCTGCCCGACGCATCGTTCGCGGGGCAGCAGGAAAGCTATCTGAACGTGGTCGGCATCGAAGACGTGCTCGACCGCATGAAGCACGTGTTCGCGTCGCTGTACAACGACCGCGCCATCTCGTATCGCGTCCACAAGGGCTTCACGCACGCGGAAGTCGCGCTGTCGGCCGGCGTGCAGCGCATGGTGCGCTCGGACGTCGGCGCCGCGGGCGTGATGTTCACCATCGACACCGAGTCCGGCTTCAAGGACACGGTCTTCATCACGTCGAGCTACGGCCTCGGCGAAACCGTGGTGCAGGGCGCGGTGAATCCGGACGAATTCCACGTCTTCAAGACCACGCTCGCGCAGAACAAGTATCCGATCATCCGCCGTTCCATCGGCTCCAAGCTCATCAAGATGGAGTTCACGCAGCCGGGCGAACCGGGCCGCGTGAAGACCGTCGACGTGCCGCACGAGCAGCGCAACCGCTTCTCGATTTCGGACGAAGACGTGATCGAGCTCGCGAAGTACGCGGTCATCATCGAGAAGCACTATCAGCGTCCGATGGACATCGAGTGGGGCAAGGACGGCCGCGACGGCAAGCTGTTCATCCTTCAGGCGCGTCCTGAAACGGTGAAGAGCCAGGCGGCGGGCAAGGCCGAGATGCGCTTCAAGCTGAAGGGCCAGTCGAACGTGCTCGCCACGGGCCGCGCCATCGGGCAGAAGATCGGCGCGGGTCCCGTGCGCGTGATCTACGATCCGTCGGAAATGGAACGCGTGCAGCCGGGCGACGTGCTCGTCGCCGACATGACCGATCCCAACTGGGAGCCGGTGATGAAGCGCGCATCGGCCATCGTCACGAATCGCGGCGGGCGCACCTGCCACGCGGCGATCATCGCGCGTGAGCTGGGCGTGCCGGCGGTGGTCGGCTGCGGCGACGCGACCGACGTGCTGAAGGACGGCGCGCTCGTCACCGTGTCGTGCGCGGAAGGCGACGAAGGCAAGATCTACGACGGCCTGCTCGAAACCGAAGTGACCGAAGTCCAGCGCGGCGAACTGCCGAAGATTCCGGTCAAGATCATGATGAACGTCGGCAATCCGCAGCTCGCGTTCGACTTCGCGCAGTTGCCGAACGCGGGCGTCGGCCTCGCGCGGCTCGAGTTCATCATCAACAACAACATCGGCGTGCACCCGAAGGCGATTCTGGAGTACCCGAACGTCGACGCCGATCTCAAGAAAGCGGTCGAAAGCGTCGCGCGTGGCCACGCGTCGCCGCGCGCGTTCTATGTCGACAAGCTGACCGAAGGCATCGCCACGATCGCGGCGGCGTTCTATCCGAAGCCCGTCATCGTGCGTCTGTCGGACTTCAAGTCGAACGAGTACAAGAAGCTGATCGGCGGTTCGCGCTACGAGCCGGACGAAGAGAACCCGATGCTCGGTTTCCGCGGCGCGTCGCGCTACATCGCGGAAGACTTCGCCGAGGCGTTCCACATGGAATGCATCGCGCTGAAGAAGGTGCGCGAGGAAATGGGTCTGGACAACGTCGAGATCATGGTGCCGTTCGTGCGCACGCTGAAGCAGGCGGAGCGCGTGGTCGGGCTGCTCGAGAAGTTCGGCCTGAAGCGCGGCGTGAACGGTCTCAAGCTCGTGATGATGTGCGAAGTGCCGAGCAACGCGATTCTCGCCGAACAGTTCCTCGAATACTTCGACGGTTTCTCGATCGGCTCGAACGACCTGACGCAGTTGACGCTCGGTCTCGACCGTGACTCCGGCATGGAACTGCTCGCGGCCGACTTCGACGAGCGCGACGAAGCCGTGCAGTTCATGCTGAAGCGCGCCATCGAAACGTGCCTGAGACTGAACAAGTACGTGGGCATCTGCGGCCAGGGGCCGTCGGATCATCCGGACCTCGCCGAGTGGCTGGCGAAGCAGGGCATCGAATCGATGTCGCTGAACCCGGACACGATCATCGACACGTGGCAGAAGCTCGCGACCACATTGTCAAAATAAGTCGGTCACGCCTTTCCGGATGCTTTCGGGAAGGCGCTGCGTGCTATAAAAAACACCCCGGACCCTCCGGGGTGTTTTCGTTTGGAGACTGGCATGGCGACCCATGAACTCATCTGGTGGATAGCAGCCGGCGCGCTGATCGTCACCGAGCTTTTCACCGGCACGTTCTATCTGTTGATGATCGCGCTCGGGATGATCGCGGGCGGCATCGCGTTCGCCGTCGGGCTTGCGCTGCACGTGCAACTGGGCGTCGCGGCGCTCGTCGCATTGATCGCCGTCGCCGCATTGCGTCGTTCCCGCTTCGGAAGCCGCAAGCGGCGCGACGCCTCGCGCGATGCCGCCGTGAACCTCGACATCGGCGCGACGCTGGAAGTCGCCGAATGGCACGACCGCCGCGCCCGCGCGATGTACCGCGGCGCGGAGTGGGACGTCGAGCTGGCGCCGGGCGAATCGGAAAGCGCGCGCTGGTATCGCATCACCGCGCTCGACGGAAGCCGGCTCGTGGTCGCCGCCAAACGCTAGAGCACGCACACTCGCCGCATAAGAACTGAAGGAGTCACACATGACTATCGCCGTCGTCCTGCTCGTCATCGCAATCGTGATCGTGGTCAACACGGTCAAGATCGTTCCGCAACAGCACGCGTGGGTGCTGGAACGCCTCGGCCGCTATCACGCCACGCTCACGCCGGGGCTGAACATCGTGTTGCCGTTCGTCGATCGGATCGCGTACAAGCACGTGCTCAAGGAAATTCCGCTCGACGTGCCGAGCCAGGTCTGCATCACGCGCGACAACACGCAACTTCAGGTGGACGGCGTGCTGTACTTCCAGGTCACCGACCCGATGAAGGCGTCGTACGGTTCGAGCAACTTTGTGCTGGCCATCACGCAGCTTTCGCAGACCACGCTGCGCTCGGTCATAGGCAAGCTGGAGCTCGACAAAACGTTCGAGGAGCGCGAGTACATCAATCACAGCATCGTGAATGCGCTCGACGAAGCTGCGTCCAACTGGGGCGTGAAGGTGCTGCGCTATGAGATCAAGGACCTGACGCCGCCGAAGGAGATTCTCCACGCGATGCAGGCGCAGATCACCGCCGAGCGCGAGAAGCGCGCGCTGATCGCGGCGTCGGAAGGGCGCAAGCAGGAGCAGATCAATCTGGCGTCGGGCGCGCGCGAAGCGGCCATCCAGAAGTCCGAGGGCGAACGTCAGGCGGCGATCAATCAGGCGCAGGGCGAGGCATCGGCGATTCTCGCGGTGGCCGAGGCGAACGCGCAGGCCATCGAGAAGATCGGCGCCGCCATTCAGTCGGCGGGCGGCATGGACGCGGTGAACCTGAAGGTCGCGGAGCAGTATGTCGGCGCGTTCGCGAACATCGCGAAGACCGGCAACACGCTGATCGTGCCGGGCAACATGTCCGACATGAGTTCGATGATCGCGTCGGCGCTCGCCATCGTGAAGGGCGAGGGCGGCGGCGTCATCCGAACGAGTTGATGCAAGAAGGGGCGCTTCGAAGCGCCCCTTGTTGTATGCAACCGTGAACGATCAGCGCGCGGCCGTGCGCATCAGGCGCGCGCGCTCGCGTTCCCAGTCGCGCTTCTTCTCGGTCTCGCGCTTGTCGTGCAGCTTCTTGCCCTTCGCCAGGCCGATCTCGCACTTCACGCGGCCTTCCTTGTAATGGAAATTGAGCGGCACGAGCGTATGGCCGCGCTGCTCCACCTTGCCGATGAGTTTGTCGATCTGCTCGCGATGCAAGAGCAGCTTGCGCGTGCGCACCGGGTCCAGATTGGCGAACTTCGACGCCTCGGGCAGCGGGCTGATGTGCGTGCCGATCAGGAACAGTTCGCCGTTCTTGATCACGACATAGCCTTCCTTGATCTGCCCGCGGCCTTCGCGCAGCGCCTTGACTTCCCAGCCTTCGAGCACGAGACCGGCCTCGTAGCGTTCTTCGATGAAGTAATCGAAGAAGGCTTTTCTGTTGTCAATGATGCTCATGAATGGAAAGTGCCCAACTCGTTTAAAATCACGATTTTAGCAGCGCGCCGCTTGACGCACGATGGGCAGACATAGCTCATCGCTTAAAGCCGCACGCGCCGCCACCCGATCCAGTAACCCGCTGCGCCCTTATGGCCGACGTCCAGAAAACCGTATTGATCCGCCATTCAGCGGAAGAAATGTTCGACCTCGTCACCGATGTCGCCGACTACCCCAACTTCCTGCCGTGGTGCGGCGGCGTCGAGATCGGCCGCCAGGACGAGACCGGCATGGAAGCGAAGATCGACATCAACTTCAAGGGCATCAAGCAGCACTTCGCGACGCGCAACGTGCAGAAGCGCCCGACGAACATCGATATGGAGTTCCTGAGCGGCCCTTTCAAGAAGTTCACGGGCTACTGGCGCTTCACGCCGCTGCGCGCGGACGCGTGCAAGATCGAATTCGCGCTGCACTACGAGTTCTCGAATTTGATTCTCGAGAAAATCATCGGGCCGGTGTTCAGCCATATCGCGAACACCTTCGTCGATTCGTTCGTGAAGCGCGCGGATCAGCGGTACGGCAAGAAATGAATCTGCATATCGATGTCTGCTACGGCCTGCCGGGCGGCAAGAGCTTTCTCGCGCGCGTCGATCTGCGCGACGGCGCGACCGTGCGCGAAGCCATCGAGGCGAGCGGCGTGCTGAGAGCGCATCCCGAGATCGACTTGACGACGCAGAAGGTCGGCGTGTTCGGCAAGCTGCAGGCGCTCGATGCGGCGCTCGCCGATTTCGACCGCGTCGAGATTTATCGGCCGCTGAAGGTCGATCCGAAGACCGCGCGCCAGCGCCGCGTGGACAAGGCCCGCAAGGCGGGGTCCATCGAAGGGCGCAAGTGGCAGTCGAAGGATTCCCGCTGATCCACGATCGCATCAATGCGCGGGCGCTTCCTTCGATGCCGCCGCCGGCTCGACGGTATGTTGCCGCACCGACCAGCTCACGCCCGCCAGCAGCAGCACGATAGCCAGCATTTCCGGAGCGCGCGGCCAGCGGGCGTCGTAGACAAAAGCATAGAGCAGGGCGAAGAGCGTTTCGAACGCGATCATCTGCCCGGAAAGCGTGAGCGGCAGGCGTTTCGCCGCCGCGTTCCACAGCATGTTGCCGAGCCACGAACCGCCCGTCGCCAGCGCGAAGCACACGGTCCAGAACAGATGCCAGCGCGCGGCCGGCACGCTCGCCTGCGCGACACCGGCGGGCAACATCCAGACAACCGCCCCGAGGACCGCGCCGAGCACGCCTGTCACGATGCCCCACAGCACGGACCACTCGTTGCCGTCGAAGTGGCGGTTCGCCTGCAGATAGCGCGCGTTGACAACCGCATACCACGTCCACGACGCCAGCGCGCCGACCGCGCACGCGAGCCCGGCAAGGCGCGTGAGCACGCTACTCGCACTTGCGTCGCCGTGAGGCGTGAAGACGTCGCTGAACACGTCCAGATTGATGCACGCGATGCCCGCGAGCACCAGCAAGAGCGGCGCGGCGAGGCGCTTGAGCTCGACCGCGCCATGATCGCGCCGGCCCGCGAGCGTCACCGTCACCGGCAGAATGCCGACGATTAGCGAAGACGGCGCCACGCCCACGAGTTGCACCGCGCTCGCGAGCAGCATGTAGTAGAGCAGATTGCCGACGAGCGCAAGCTTCACGAGCGCGATCACATCGGCGCGCGTGAGCTTCGCGGCGAGCCGTCGCGCGAACGGCAGGGCGGCGGCCAGCGACACGACGCCATACATCACGTAGCGCCCGATGCTCAGCATGAGCGGCGAGAAGTCCGGCAACAGGCGCGGCGCGAGAAAAATGAAACCCCAGATGGCTCCCGCCAGCATTCCGTAAGCGACACCGCGCTGCATGAACCGACTCCGACTTGCACTCGAATGACGCGAAAGCGTAGCGCGGCGCGCCGCCCGCGTCTTGTTCAAACCTGCACCGCGTGGCGCGCCGCCGCCGGCCCGGATTTTGCGTCGATCGGCCGTAACCTGCTGTTCGGGCAGTGAAAATGCGGGGAACTATCGGTATAATCTGCTTTTGCGCCCATAGGATTTGCCATGCGTCTGATCCAGAAAGCACTCACGTTCGATGACGTGCTCCTCGTGCCTGCGTTCTCCAGCGTTCTTCCGCGCGATACCAGCCTGAAATCCCAGCTGACTCGCAACATCTCCCTGAATATGCCCCTCGTGTCCGCCGCCATGGACACGGTCACCGAAGGCCGGCTCGCCATCGCCATGGCGCAGATGGGCGGCATCGGCATCGTTCACAAGAATCTCACCGCGAAGGAACAGGCGCGCGAAGTCGCGAAGGTCAAGCGCTTCGAGTCCGGCGTCGTGCGCGACCCGATCACCGTGCCGCCGCAAATGCGCGTGCGCGATGTCATCGCGCTCACGCAGCAGCACGGCATCTCGGGCTTCCCGGTGGTGGAAGGCACGCAACTCATCGGCATCGTCACCAACCGCGACCTGCGTTTCGAAGAGCGGCTCGACGAACCGGTGCGCAACATCATGACGCCGCGCGAGCGTCTCGTGACGGTCAAGGAAGGCACGTCGCTCGCCGAAGCGAAGGCGCTGATGCACAGCCATCGCCTGGAACGCGTGCTGGTGGTCAACGACGCGTTCGAACTGCGCGGCCTGATGACCGTGAAGGACATCACGAAGCAGACCGAGAACCCGGACGCCTGCAAGGACGAAGACGGCAAGCTGCGCGTGGGCGCGGCGGTCGGCGTGGGCCCGGACAACGAAGAGCGTGTCGATCTGCTGGCGCAGGCGGGCGTGGACGTGATCGTCGTCGACACGGCGCACGGACATAGCCAGGGCGTGCTGGAGCGCGTGCGCTGGGTCAAGCAGAACTATCCGCGCGTGCAGGTGATCGGCGGCAACATCGCGACGGCGGCGGCGGCCAAGGCGCTCGTCGAGTACGGCGCGGACGCCGTGAAGGTCGGCATCGGCCCGGGCTCCATCTGCACGACGCGTATCGTCGCGGGCGTGGGCGTGCCGCAGATCACGGCTATCGCGAACGTGTCCGAGGCGCTGCGCGGCAGCGGCGTGCCGGTTATCGCGGACGGCGGCGTGCGTTTCTCGGGCGATGTGGCGAAGGCGCTCGCGGCAGGCGCGAACGTCGTGATGATGGGCAGCATGCTGGCCGGCACCGAAGAGTCGCCGGGCGACGTGTTCCTGTTCCAGGGCCGTCAGTACAAGGCGTACCGCGGCATGGGCTCGGTCGGCGCGATGAAGGACGGCGCGGCGGATCGCTATTTCCAGGACAACTCGGCGAACATCGACAAGCTCGTGCCGGAAGGCATCGAAGGCCGCGTGGCCTACAAGGGCTCGGTCAACGCCATCCTGTTCCAGGTCGTCGGCGGCGTGCGCGCGAGCATGGGCTATTGTGGCTGCCGCACCATCGCGGAACTGCACGACAAGGCGGAATTCGTGCAGATCACGGCGGCGGGCATGCGCGAATCGCACGTGCATGACGTGCAGATCACCAAGGAAGCGCCGAACTATCACGTCGACTGACCGGCTTGCTCGCGCCGTCTCCCGGCTTTTGCGCCGATAACCTCGTGGACCGATCATGAAACCGTTGCTGCGCGTCGTGCTGGTCGTCAATGCCCTCATTTTTCTGGTGTTCGGCGTGCTGTTCCTGCTGACGCCGTGGGCGGGACTCTACGACGCGCTGCAACTCGACGCGATGCGAGTGGAACCGGCGTTCGCCGGGCAACTGCTCGGCATCGCGCTGATCGGTTTCGCGTGGCTGTCGCTGCACGCGGCCATCGACGGTGCGCTGACCGCCGCAGCCGCAAGGGCGTCGGGCCATGTCGAATGGCTGTCGGGCATCGTCGTGCTGGTCTGGCTGCTCGGCCTGCGCACGCCTGAGGTCGACGGCTTCGGGCAGGTCGGCGCGGCGCTGATCGGCATCGTGTTGCTGGTGCTCGGCCTCGGCAGCGTGAGGCTCGCGGGCGCGGTGCGGCGGCGGGAACGCGCGGCACTGGCCGGCGCGGCATCGGCGGAGCGGGCGGAAAAGAAGGCGGCGCAAAAGCGCGACGAAACGCGGCCGCCTGCCACGACCGCCGTGTCGCCGTCGGATACGGCAACGCGTCCCGCCGCCCGCGCGCCCGAAGCCACTGCCATCGATCCCGTCACCGGCCGCGCCGTCGATCCGGCGGGGCGTCCGATCGATGCCGATACCACGCCACCGGTTGCGCGCACGCGCACGGAAGCCGGCGTCGTCGATCCGGTCACGGGCCGCACGCTCGATGCGCAAACGGGCCGCGAGATCGATCCGGCCACCGGCAGGCGCATCGACCCGGTGATCGGCAGCGACATCGATCCGGCCACCGGACGGCGCGTGGACCCGCTGACAGGCCGCGTGGCGCCGGACCCGGCAAGCGGGACGCCGCGCTGAGGCGCCCGCAGATGCGCGAAAGCGAGCGCGGCGACGCGCGCAGCAAGGAAACACAAGGACGGTCGGCCTTCGCGCCGGCCGTCGATTTATTGGCAGCCGGACCCGGCAGCACCGGGACGGCCGCCCACACCATTCGTTCACTTAGCCTTTGGCCGCAGCCATGCACGACAAAATCCTGATTCTCGATTTCGGCTCCCAAGTCACCCAGCTGATCGCCCGGCGCATCCGCGAGTCGCACGTCTACTCGGAAATCCATCCGTACGACGTCGACGAGACGTTCATCCGCGAGTTCGCGCCGAAGGGCATCATCCTGTCGGGCGGCCCGAATTCGGTCACCGAGGCGAAGTCGCCGCGCGCCCCGCAGATCGTGTTCGATCTCGGCGTACCGGTGCTCGGCATCTGTTATGGCATGCAGACGATGGCCGACCAGCTCGGCGGCAAGGTCGAGCTCGGCAAGGTGCGCGAGTTCGGCTACGCGGAAGTGCAGGCGCTGAACCACACGGGCTTTCTGGAAGGCATCGAAGACTTCAAGACCGCTGAAGGCGAGTCGATGCTCAAGGTCTGGATGAGCCACGGCGACAAGGTGGCCGACATGCCGGCCGGCTTCAAGCTGATGGCCTCGACGCCCGCGTGCCCGATAGCCGCGATGGCCGACGACGACCGCCGCTTCTACGGCGTGCAGTGGCACCCGGAAGTCACGCACACGGTGCAGGGCCGCGCGATGCTCGACCGCTTCGTGCTCGAACTGTGCGGCGCGAAGGCGGACTGGGAGATGGGCCATTACATCGACGAAGCCGTTGCGAAAATTCGCGCGCAGGTCGGCGACGAGCACGTCATTCTCGGCTTGTCGGGCGGCGTGGATTCGTCGGTGGCCGCGGCGCTTTTGCATCGCGCGATCGGCAACCAACTGACGTGCGTGTTCGTCGATCACGGCCTCTTGCGCGAGAACGAAGCCGAGCAGGTCATGTCGACGTTCGCGGATCATCTGGGCGTGAAGGTCATTCATGTCGATGCGAGCGAAGCGTTTCTCGAGAAGCTCGCCGGCGTGACGGATCCGGAGGCGAAGCGCAAGATCATCGGCGCGGAGTTCATCGAAGTGTTCGACGCCGAATCGCACAAGCTCACCGACGCTAAATGGCTTGCGCAGGGCACCATTTATCCGGACGTGATCGAATCGGCGGGCAAGGGCAAGAAGGGCGCGCATACGATCAAGAGCCACCACAACGTCGGCGGACTGCCCGAGACGCTGAAGCTGAAGCTGCTCGAACCGCTGCGCGAGCTTTTCAAGGACGAAGTGCGCGAACTCGGCGTGAAGCTGGGACTGCCGCCCGCGATGGTGTATCGCCATCCGTTCCCCGGTCCCGGTCTCGGCGTGCGGATTCTCGGCGAAGTGAAGCGCGAGTTCGCCGATCTGCTGCGCCGCGCGGATGCCATTTTCATCGAGACGCTGCGCAATACCATCGACAAGGAAACCGGCAAGTCGTGGTACGAGTTGACGAGCCAGGCGTTCGCGGTGTTTCTGCCGGTGAAGAGCGTCGGCGTGATGGGCGATGGCCGGACCTACGATTACGTCGTCGCGCTGCGCGCCGTGCAGACGATGGACTTCATGACCGCGCACTGGGCGCATCTGCCGCATGAACTGCTCGGGCATGTGAGCAACCGCATCATCAACGAAGTGCGCGGGATCAATCGGGTCGTGTATGACATCTCGGGCAAGCCGCCTGCGACGATCGAGTGGGAGTGAGGGGAGTAAATGGTCGCAGTATTGGCTCCTGCGACCGGTGACTAGTCGGTGCTTGTTTATCGCTTGCCGGGTTCTTTTTTAACCAATCAAAAGCTACAAGGATTTCTCGTCGATCCATTCGTGCCGGCTTGTAGCGGGCGCGATTCTACGGTAGTGCTGACGGTATGCGGGGGCCGTGTGCAAGAGACCTGCCGGGGCCCTTCCGGGGACTATGACCCGGCGGCGCGCTACAGGCTGGTCATGGTCAAATACCTGGCTCGACGAGAACGCGTTTCAAGTATCGCCCGACGTCAAGTTTCCCTCTGACTCCAACGGTTGGGGAATGCCAACTTCGTGATACATTAAGAGCTCTAAAGACTCACGAAGTTAGCAACATGCCAACACCTCACGCGCCTCCGGCCGGCGTCCGGCGCGCGCTGCGCAAATTGGGCGCCGATATTCACGACGCCCGCCGCCGTCGCCGACTGACCATGGCGGTGGTCGCCGACCGTGCGTTCACGTCGAGAGCGACTTTGCAGCGCGTCGAGGCGGGCGATCCGGGGGTAAGCATCGGCATCTACGCGGCCGTGTTACAGGCGCTTGGGCTGCTGGACGGACTGACTCAGGTCGCCGACGCCTCGCGGGACACCGTCGGGCAGTCGCTGGCAACCGCCGCGTTGCCTCAGCGCGTCAGGTTGCCTCGCAGCGGTAGAGGAAAGGGCGATCATGACTGATGTCGAGGTGCACATCGATCTAGATGGCTCGCCGCGTCCGGTAGGCCTCCTCAGGCGTCATGCGTCGCGTCGAGAAGAAACGGTCACGTTCGAATACGACGAGACATGGCTGGCCGACGACGGGCGGTTCTCGATTGAGCCGGCGCTGGCGTTGACGCGCGGCGTTTTTCCACCGCCGCCAGACCAGTCCATTTTCGGTTCGATCGGCGATTCAGCGCCCGATACCTGGGGACGGCGACTCATGCAACGCGCGGAGCGTCGACAGGCCGAACGGGAGGGGCGGCGCGTCCGGACGCTTGGTGAACTTGACTACTTGTTGGGCGTGGCGGATGAAACGCGTCTCGGCGCGCTGCGATTCCGTTGGGGCGGAGAATGTGAATTCCAGGCTCCCGTGCCCGCGGGTGTCCCCGCGCTGATCGAATTGGGCCGGCTGCTTCAAATCACCGAGCGTATCCTGCGAGACGAGGAAACCGATGAAGATTTGCAACTGATCTTCGCGCCTGGATCATCGCTCGGTGGCGCGCGTCCCAAGGCGTCGGTCATCGACCAGTACGGTCATTTGTCGATTGCCAAATTCCCGAAGGAGCTCGACGAATACAGCATCGAGGCCTGGGAGGAAGTCGCCCTCCGATTGGCTGAACGCGCCGGCATTTCGACCCCGCATCACGAACTGCTACAGGTAGCGGGCAAGCCTGTGCTGTTGTCGCGCCGCTTCGATCGCGCTGGCGGTGTTCGCATTCCCTTTCTCTCGGCAATGTCGATGACAGGATCTCGGGACGGCCAACGCGGCAGCTATCCCGAACTGGTTGATGCACTGACACAACATGGTGCCAGGGCGAGAGCCGACGCTGCCCAGTTGTATCGCCGCGTGGCCTTCAACGTACTGGTTTCCAATGTCGATGACCATCTGCGTAATCATGGTTTCCTCTGGACCGGCCGCGACGGCTGGGTGTTGTCACCGGCCTATGACCTCAACCCCACGCCAACCGACCTCAAGGCGCGCATTCTGACGACCAACATCGATCTTGACGAGGGGACGTGTTCGCTCGACCTGCTAGAGAGCGCGGCGGAGTTCTTCGGTTTGTCGGTGAAGCAGGCTCGGGCCGCGATCCGCGAGGTGGCTGCCGTGACCCGTACATGGCAAGCGGTTGCTCAGGAAGTCGGTTGCCGGCGCGCAGAGATTGCTCGCATGGCAAGTGCTTTCGAACATGATGATCTTGATGCGGCATTGCGGTTGTGACGGTATCTCGACCTCTTTTTAATGCGTCGAACAGTATCAATGACGGTAAGGCGCTGACAAGTCGCCTCAGACAGACAATGTTCGTAATTTCCAAACAACATGGGCGCTGATTCGGTGTGTGCCGACGTCAGCCGTCAAAGATAAGAATGCCAGTTAAACGTATTAAGACGCATGAACACCCCTCGCCCTAACCACCCCACCGACTCCCTCTTCTTCGCGGTCTACCCCGACGCCGCCGCAGCCGCGCGCATCGGGGACCACGCGGCCCGGCTTCGCGCCGCGCATGCGCTGAAGGCGCGGCCCATTCCCACCGACCGCGTGCACATCACGCTGCATTACCTCGGCGCCTTCGCGGGCGTGCCGGCCGACACGCTGGCGGCAGCGCGCGCGGCGGCGTCATCGGTCCACATGCCGTCGTTCGACGTGACGCTCGACCGCGTCGAAACCTTCGCCACGCGCCGTCCCAAGCGGCCGCTCGTCATAGCCGGCGAGCCGGGCGACGCGTTCTCCGCTTTCGTCGATACGCTCGACAAGTCGCTGCAATCGGTCGGCATCTTCGTCAAATCGCATCCGCGCTTCATCCCGCACGTGACGTTGCTCTACGACGAGCATCGCGTCGCGCGGCAAGCCGTCGAGCCGATCACATGGACCGTGCGCGAGTTCGTGCTCGTGCGCAGTCTGCTCGGACGCTCGGAACATCAGGTCATCGAACGCTGGCCGCTCGACGCACAAGACACCGCACATTCGGAATAAACTGTTTCGCGGATTTTTCGTCCGGGTTAAGGTTGAAGGGTTCGACCCAAGGATTCCGAATACATGACTCGATCCCGTCTGCTGCCCGTCACGCCCGAAACGCATCACGTCCAGATCGACCTCGTCTACGCGACCGATCGCAATCTCACCGGCAAGCCCATCTACAAGACGCAGCATTGCCTGCTGCTCGAACCCGCCGAAGCGGCATTGCGCCAAGCGGTGACGATCGCGCAGAGCTTCGGCGCGACGCTGAAGATCTTCGACGCCTACCGCCCGCCGCAAGCGCAGGAAGTGCTGTGGAACTTCCTGCCCGATCCCACGTTCATCGCCGATCTCGGCCGCGGCTCGAATCACAGCCGCGGCACGGCGGTGGACCTGACGCTCGTCGATAGCGACGGCATCGAGTTCGACATGGGCACCGGCTTCGACGCGATGGTGCCGGAGTCCGGCCACTTCCACGCGGGACTGCCGGCTCACGTGCAGCGCAATCGCACGCTGTTGCTCGGCGTGATGCACGGCGCGGGCTTCGCGCATATTCCGAGCGAATGGTGGCATTACGAGTTACCCGGATCGCGCGAACTCGCGCTCATCGACAACGAAGAAAGCGGCCCCTTGCGGCTGATGTGAACGGGAAAAACAACCATGAGACTGAGCGCACGAAAGGCCCTTGTCGCGATGACGCTGGCGTTGAGCGTCGCCTGCGCAGCGCACGCGGCGACGCCGAAAGACATGTTCGTCATGGCGACGCTGCTCGACGAATTCACCACGCTCGATCCGGGCGAAGTCTACGAGCTCGTGCCGGAGGAATACGTCGCGAACACGTACGACCGGCTGGTGCGCGTCGATCTGAAAGACCCCTCGAAGTTCAACGGCGACGTCGCGCAGTCGTGGACGGTCAGCCCGGACGGGCTCACGTTCACGTTCAAGATCCGCTCCGGCCTCAAGTTCCATTCCGGCAATCCGCTCACGGCCGATGACGTCGCGTGGTCCATCCAGCGCACGGCGTTGCTCGACAAGGGCGCGGCGGCGGTGCTCGCGGGCATCGGCATCACGAAGGCCAACGCGCTCGCGAACGTGAAGAAGATCGACGACACCACGGTGTCCGTAACGACCGATCAACGCTACGCGCCGACTTTCGTGCTCAACGTGCTGGGCGCGTGGCCGGCGTCGGTGGTGGACCGCAAGCTGCTGGAATCGCACGCGAAGGGTAACGACTACGGCAACGACTGGCTCAAGACCGACGAGGCCGGTTCCGGCGCGTACAAGCTCGTGAAGTGGACGGCGAACGACAGCATCGTGCTGCAACGTTTCGACGGGTATCGCCTGCCGCTCGCGATGAAGCGCATCGTGCTGCGCCATGTGACCGAGGCGGCGAGCCAGCGCCTGATGATCCAGAACGGCGATATCGACGTGGCGCGCGATTTGAGCCCCGACGACCTCGACACGCTCTCGAAGAACGGCGTCATCAAGGCGACGGCCGTGCCGCAGGCGACGCTCATGTATCTCGGTCTGAACAACAAGAATCAGTACCTGGCGAAGCCGGAAGTCTGGGAAGCGATGAAGTGGCTGATCGACTATCAGGGCATCCAGAAGAACGTGATTCGCACGACGTACAAGGTCCACGAAACGTTTCTGCCCGAAGGCTTTCTCGGCGCGCTCAACGAGAACCCGTATCACCAGGACGTCGCGAAAGCGAAGGCGCTGCTCGCCAAAGCCGGGCTCGCGGACGGCTTCACCGTGAAGATGGACGTGCGCAACGACTATCCGTACAGCGAGATCGCGCAGGCGGTGCAGGCGAATCTCGCGCTCGCGAACATCAAGGTGCAGCTCATTCCGAGCGACAACAAGCAGACGCTCGGCCGCTACCGGGCGCGCGCGCATGACATCTATATCGGCGAATGGTCGGCGGACTATATCGATCCGCACAGCAACGCGCAGGGCTTCGTGTGGAATCCGGACAACTCGGATGCGTCCAGCTTCAAGATGCTCGCGTGGCGCAATGCGTGGAATATTCCCGATCTGACGAAGGAAACCAACGCGGCGCTCGCGGAAAGCTCGACCACGAAGCGCGCACAAATGTACGAGAAGATGCAGCGCGAAGTGCTCGCGAAGTCGCCGTTCGTCATCATGTTCCAGAAGGTGTCGCAAGTGGCGGCGCGTCCGGGCGTGACCGGTCTCGAAGTCGGGCCGATCAATGACCTCGTGTCGTATCGCAATCTGAAGAAGCAGTGACGCGATGACGCCGCATCCGACCGTGCTCGACCGCCTGCGCGCCGCGAACGCGAATCGCGGCGGCGCGCGGATCGCGCTGGCGCTGCTGCGCTGGATCGCGATGCTCGCCGTCACGTTCACCGGCTTGCTCGCGATCACGTTCTTCATCGGGCGAAAGATTCCGATCGACCCCGTGCTCGCGATTCTCGGCGACCGCGCATCGGCGAGCGCGTATGCCGCGGCGCGCGTGCAGCTCGGGCTCGACAAGCCGCTCGTCGATCAATTCCTGATCTATGCCCGCGACGTGCTGCACGGCAATCTCGGCGTGTCGCTGCTGACGGCGAATCCGGTCATCGACGATATCCGGCGCGTCTTTCCCGCGACGCTCGAACTGGCGACGCTCTCGACGTTCATCGGCGTGATGATCGGCGTGCCGCTCGGCGTGATCGCGGCGGTGCGCCACAATCGCATCGTGGATCACATCGCGCGTGTGATCGGCCTCGCGGGCAGTTCAGTGCCGGTGTTCTGGCTCGCGCTGATGGGGCTGCTGCTGTTCTACGCGCGGCTGCACTGGGTGTCGGGACCGGGCCGCATCGATCCGCTGTACGACGGTATGGTCGATACGCGCACCGGCAGTCTTCTGATCGATGCGCTCATCGCCCGCGAGTGGGACGTGTTCGCCAACGCGTTCTCGCATATTGCGCTGCCGGCGGGCGTGCTCGCGTTCTATTCGATCGCGTATCTGTCGCGCATGACGCGCTCGTTCATGCTCGAACAACTGAGCCAGGAATACGTGACCACGGCGCGCGCGAAGGGTCTGCCCGAGCGCCGCGTGATCTGGCGTCATGCGTTCGGCAATATCGCGGTGCCGTTGCTCACGGTGATCGCGCTCGCGTACAGCTATTTGCTGGAAGGCTCGGTGCTGACCGAGATCGTGTTCGCGTGGCCGGGCATCGGCTCGTATCTGACGGGCGCGCTGCTGAACGCCGACATGAACGCGGTGCTCGGCAGCACGCTCGTGATCGGCGCGACGTTCATCGCGCTCAATCTGCTGACCGATGCGCTCTACCGCGTATTCGATCCGCGCGCTCGCTGACAACGGAGAACTTAGCCGCATGCATTCGCCCGCCAAGCGCACGCCGATGAAACCCGCGCCGACCACCTGGCGCGCGTGGCTCCTGACCGACACGCCCGCGTCCCCGCGACAGGCCGCGCTCGGGCGCGCGTACCGGCGCTGGCGGCGGTTTTCGGGAAATCCGCTCAGCATGCTGGGCCTCGTCATTCTCATCGTGCTCGTCGTGGCGGCGGCCGTCGGGCCGCTTTTGGTCACGCAGGACCCGCTGCGGCAGGTGCTCCCCGATCGTCTGATGCCGCCGGGCGCGGCGCACTGGTTCGGCACGGATCAACTCGGCCGCGACATCCTGTCGAGACTGGTAAATGGCTCGCGTCTCACGCTATCCATCGCGATGCTCGTCGTCGTGCTCGTCGTGCCCGTCGGACTCCTGATCGGCACGCTGGCGGGCTATTGCGGCGGATTCGTCGACACGGCGCTCATGCGTGTGACCGATGTCGCGCTCGCGTTCCCGAAGATCGTGCTGGCGCTCGCGTTCGCGGCGGCGTTGGGGCCGGGCGTGCTGAACGCGGTCATCGCCATTTCCATCACCGCGTGGCCGCCTTATGCGCGGCTCGCGCGGGCCGAATCGCTGCGGCTCGCGCAGGCGGATTTCATCCACGCGGCACGGCTCGCGGGCGCATCGCATACACGCATCCTGCTGCGCTATATCGTGCCGCTGTGCTCGTCGTCGGTGATCGTGCGCGCGACGCTCGATATGGCCGGCATCATTCTCGCGGTCGCGGGGCTCGGCTTTCTCGGGCTGGGCGCGCAGCCGCCGAGCCCGGAATGGGGCTACATGGTCGCCTCGGGCCGCAACGTGCTGCTCGACGCCTGGTGGGTCGCGACCATTCCCGGCCTCGCGATACTCGCGGTGAGCCTCGCGTTCAATCTGCTCGGCGACGGTTTGCGCGATGTCTTCGATCCGCGTCATGGAGTCTGACATGGAAGATGCGCTCGCTGAAATCGACGGTCTCGAAGTCGCCTTCGCCGGCCACGACGGCGTCGCGATGCCCGCGGTGCGCGGCGTCTCGCTCACGGTGCGGCGCGGCGAGCGGCTCGGCATCGTCGGCGAATCGGGCTCGGGGAAGTCGCTGACCGGCCGCGCGCTGCTCGGCCTCTTGCCGCCCGAAGCGCGATGGTCGGCCAAGGCTTTGCGCTTCGATGGCCACGATCTGCTCGCGATGAAGCCGAGCGCGCGCCGGCGCCTCTGCGGCACGCAGATGAGCATGATCCTGCAAGACCCGAAGTACTCGCTCAATCCGGTGATGACGGTCGCGCAGCAGATGCGCGAAACCATCGCGCGTCAGGACGGCGGCTTGAGCCGGCGCGCGATGCGTGCGCGCATCGTGGAGGCGCTCGCGGCCGTGCATATCCGCGATCCGGAGCGCGTGGCGGATGCGTATCCGCACGAGTTGTCCGGCGGCATGGGCCAGCGCGTGATGATCGCGATGATGGTCAGCGCCGGTCCGCGCCTTTTGATTGCCGACGAACCGACGAGCGCGCTCGACGTGCTCGTGTCGATGCAGGTGCTCGCCGTCCTCGACGAGATGATCGAGCGTCATCGCACGGGGCTCGTGTTCATCAGCCACGACTTGCCGCTCGTCATGTCGTTCTGCGATCGCGTCGCGGTGATGTACGGCGGGCGCGTCGTGGAAACGTGCGCGGCGCGTGAACTGGCCAACGCGCGGCATCCGTACACGCGCGGACTGCTCGCGGCCAGCCCGCCGCTGACCAATCCGCCCGACGAATTGCCGACGCTGCGCCGCGATCCGTCGTGGCTCGCGGAAACGATCGAGGACGCCGCGCGATGATCGAGATCGACCACGCGCACATTCGCTTCAAGACGAAGACCGGCCACGTCGATGCCGTGCGCGACGTGTCGCTGCGCGTTGAGGATGGCGAAGTATTCGGTCTCGTCGGCGAGTCGGGCAGCGGCAAGTCGACGCTGCTGCGCGCGCTCGCTGGCCTCGTGCCGCTTGCAGAAGGCGGCATGCGCATCGACGGGCAGGCCGTCGCGCATCGGCCGCAGCGCGACGTGCAAATGGTGTTTCAGGACCCGTACGGCTCGCTGCATCCGCGCTTCACCGTCGACCGGACATTGCGCGAGCCGCTCGCGATCAACGGCATCGGCAATCAGGACGCGCGCATTCTCGATGCGCTCACCGAAGTCGGCCTCGGGGCCGCGTTCCGCTTTCGCTATCCGCATCAGTTGTCGGGCGGGCAGCGGCAACGCGTGTCGATTGCTCGCGCGCTGATCGTCGAGCCGCGCGTGCTTCTGCTCGACGAGCCGACGTCCGCGCTCGATGTCTCCGTGCAGGCCGAAATCCTGAACCTGCTGCGGCGTCTGCATCGCGAGCGCAAGCTCACGATGATCCTCGTGAGCCACAATCTTGCGGTCGTCGGCTTCCTGTGTCAGCGCGTGGCCGTCATGCGCAACGGCGAAGTCGTCGAACAACTCGGCGTGGAGGCGGTGAGGGCGCGCGACGTCAAGCACGAATACACGCGGCGGCTTTTCCTCGCGACGCAAGGCTACACGCGCGAGCCTGTGCGCTCGTAAGCACAGACGGCCGACGCGCGGCAAGCGATGTCGCGAAAACCCCGCATATCTTGGCTATACGGCCGGCGCGCGCGAACGGCCGTGCGCCGCGCGAAGCAATCAGGGCCGCCGCTGATAGAATACGAGATGAATTGTCGAAGCCAGCCGAACCACGCGCGAGCGCGTTGTTCCGGCGGCTCCGACTTCACGCTAACCCCGCAAATCGTGACAGACCGCTTCGGCGTCATTCGAAAGCCGGTCGTAATCCCCGATGAAATTGCTAGATGCTCTGGTAGAACAGCGGATCAACGAAGCCGTGTCTCGCGGCGAGTTGAACAACTTGCCGGGCGCAGGCGCGCCGCTTCAGTTGGACGACGATCTTCTCGTTCCCGAGGAAGTGCGCGTCGCCAACCGTATTCTCAAAAACGCGGGTTTCGTTCCGCCCGCCGTCGAGCAGCTTCGCGCACTGCGCGGCCTGCAGGACGAACTCGACAAAGTGACCGATCCTGCCGCCCGCTGCCGCATTCAGGTGAAGATGCTCGCGCTCGACATGGCGCTCGAATCGCTGCGCGGCGGCGGCTGCGTGCCGCACGAATATCGCCGGCGCATCGCTGAGCGGCTCTCCGAGCGCGTCGCGGCGCGCGGCGACACGGAGCCGGAGCAGCCTTGACGCTCACCGAGCCGCTGCCCGGCGCTTCTCCCGACACATCAGAAAACACCGCTCCCGCCAGCGACCGCGATCGCCGCTTCATGGCGCTCGCGCAACGCGCCGCCGACGAAGCGCGTCGCGCCGGCGAAGTGCCGGTGGGCGCGGTCGTCGTGCTGGGCGATGAAGTCATCGCCACGGGGTTCAATCATCCGATTCGCGGGCACGATCCGTCCGCGCACGCCGAAATGGTCGCGCTGCGGGCCGCCGCGCAGACGCTGCGGAACTATCGGCTGCCGGGCTGCGAGCTTTACGTGACGCTGGAGCCGTGCCTGATGTGCGCTGGCGCGATCATGCACGCGCGCATCGCGCGGGTCGTGTACGGCGCGGCCGACCCGAAGACCGGCGCGTGCGGCAGCGTCGTCGATATGTTCGGGAACGAGCGGCTGAATCATCACACGGCCGTGACGGGCGGCGTGCTTGCCGACGAATGCGGCCACGCGCTCAAGAACTTCTTCGCCGAGCGCCGGCTTCTCGCGCGGGAAGAGCGCGCCGCTCGCCTAACAGCCGATTCCATCACCAACACGAACCGAACATCGTGAAATCACGCACCATCGACCTCATCGCGCCGTCCGGCTATCCGCACGATTCCGCCGCTGTCGAGCGGGGCATCGGGCGTTTGCGGGCGCAGGGTCATCGGCTCGAAAATCTCGATGCGACGCGCCGGCGCTTCCAGCGATTCGGCGGCACCGACAGCGAACGCGCCGCCGATCTGAACCGTCTCGCCGATCCGTCGCGGCCGCTGCCCGATATCGTGCTGGCCGTGCGCGGCGGGTATGGCGCATCGCGCATCCTGCACGGCCTCGATTACGACGGCCTGCGGCGCTTGGCCGATGAACCCGTGGCGCTCGTCGGCCATAGCGATTTCACGGCGATTCAGTGCGCGTTGTACGCGCGTTCGGCGGTGAAGAGCTTCGGCGGCCCGATGTTCGCCGGGAACTTCGGCGCGGAGCAGCTGAGCGCGTTCACCATGCACCACTTCTGGCAGGCGATCTCGCAGCCGAGCTTCACCGTGACGAGCCACGCGCCGCAGCGCCAGTCAGTGGATGTGACCGGCATGCTGTGGGGCGGCAACCTCGCGATACTCGCCGCGCTCGTCGGCACGCCGTATCTGCCGCCTGTGGATGGCGGGATTCTCTTCATCGAAGACGTGAACGAGCATCCGTTCCGCATCGAACGGATGATCTATCAGCTGCATCAGGCGGGCGTGCTCGGACGGCAGCAGGCGGTCATCATGGGCGAGTTCTCGGGCGGGCGCCTGTCCGACTACGACAACGGCTTCTCGCTCGACGCGGTGATCGAGCAGATGAGGGCGGCGACCGGCGTGCCGTTCGTGACGGGCTTGCAGTTCGGACACGTCGATAATCTGCTCACGCTGCCTTTTGGTGCGACTGCACACCTCGTCGCAAACGAGCGCGGTTTCACGCTGGCGCTGTCGGACTATCCGCATCTGGCTTGACTTTGCGGGTGAGGGCACTCGTGGCAAGTGCCTTTTTGTTCGACTGGTGGCGCAACTAACGGTCTTTCTTGTGCGTCACCGTGAATCGCGATGCACCATTCGAGCACACCGGATTGTCGACAAAATCCGGCCGGCAATGCCGACAAAAAGTGGCGTAATCGCCTGAATGGCTTGCCGGTATTGGCTTGCAGGCAGACATCATCTCGCGCGACCCCGTCCTCCGCGAAGATTTTTAATTTGAATTGTTGACAATCTTTATGTCGATTCTAAGATGGTCATCATGCAAGCGAGAACATCATGTCCGACCGTAAAACGAGTGCTGCATCGAACGCTTCCGCCGGTTCTCTGAACGGAGCCGTCGCAGCGAGCCCCGAGTCGATCGCCGAGAACATCCGCGCCGCGATCCTCGAACACCGGCTTGCTCCGGGCGCGAAGCTGACCGAAGCGCAGTTGTGCGAAGTGTTCGACGTGAAACGCGGCCCGGTGCGCCAGGCGCTGTCGCAACTGGCAGGCGAGCGGCTCGTCGATCTCGAACCGAATCGCGGCGCGTTCGTCGCGAGTCCGTCGCTGCAGGAAGTGCACGACGTGTTCGAGATGCGACGCATCGTCGAGCTGGCTGTCGTCGAGCGCATCTGCAAAGGGCACGGCACGCGGCGGTTGAAGTCGATCGGCGCGACCATCGGGCGCGAAAGACGAGCCTTCGAGAACCGCGATTTCTCCGCGTGGATTCGGCTGTCGGGCGAGTTCCACACCGAACTGGCCGCGCTCACCGGCAACGCCGTGCTGTGCGATTGTCTGTCCGGACTCGTCGCGCGCTCGACGCTGATCTCGGCGCTGTATGAATCGCTCGGCAAGAGCTCGTGCTCGTTCGAAGATCACGAAGCGATTCTCGCTGCGCTCGATGCCGGCGACGCCGCGAAAGCCGCGGATCTGATGGCGCAACATCTGCGCGATGTCGAATTGAAGATGCTGGAGCGGCCCGCCCGTGGCGCGGTCGATCTGAAGGAAGTATTCGCAAGGCCGGGCGAACGCGAGAAGGCGTTCGGCGCGTAGCCAAGCCGTAGCACGAACACACATGACTGGAGACCGCGCCCGCGCTGATGCAGCGCACGCGTGGCGAGACGCACGCGCGACCCCCTTCGCAGCATGCGCCGCACTGAACGAGACGCTCATCGATGAGCGTGCAATGAAAAGCGCCTGACGGCGAGCGAGTTGGGCCGAAGCCCGCTCGCTCTCGGCACTACGCCGCAGGCGATGGAGCAAATCCGAAGAGTACCGCGCGAGCGTGGCGGCGAGCCCGTTCGCGAAGGTATCCGACGACGCTTGATCCCAAGCAATTGCCGCTTTTTCATGACGCAAGCCGCCCATCCAAGGAGAGGTCATGGCTCAGTTCAGTGCAACGCCCGGCAGTTCAGCACTGCCGCCGTATGAAACCCCGTACGAATCTTCCGAGCACGATACCGGCTTGCCCGCCGGCTACAGCGATCGTCTGTACAACGAAGATCTCGCGCCGCTCAGAAATCAGACGTGGGGCGCGTACAACATCTTTGCGTTCTGGATGTCGGACGTGCATAGCGTCGGCGGCTATGTGTTCGCGGGCAGTCTCTTCGCGCTCGGGCTGACGAGCTGGCAAGTGCTCGTGTCGCTTCTCATCGGCATCGGGCTCGTGAATCTGCTGTGCAATCTCATCGCAAAGCCGAGTCAGGTGGCGGGCGTGCCGTATCCGGTCGCGTGCCGCGCGACGTTCGGCGTGCTCGGCGCGAACATTCCTGCCGTGATTCGCGGGTTGATCGCCGTGGCGTGGTACGGCATCCAGACGTATCTGGCTTCGAGCGCGCTCGTGATCGTCGTGCTGAAGTTCGTGCCGTCGCTGATGCCTTATGCGGACGTGCATCGCTATGGCTTCGTCGGGCTGTCGGCGCTCGGCTGGGCCGGTTTCATGCTGCTGTGGGTGTTGCAGGCGGTCGTGTTTTGGCGCGGCATGGAGATGATCAAGAAGTTCATCGACTTCGCGGGACCTGCCGTGTATGTCGTGATGTTCGGGCTCGCCGGATACATGGTGTGGCGCGCGGGCATCCGCAACATCGGGCTGAATCTCGGCGGCGTGAAGTATCACGGCATGGAAGTCGTGCCGGTGATGATTACCGCGATCTCGCTCGTCGTGTCCTATTTCTCCGGGCCGATGCTGAACTTCGGCGACTTCTCGCGCTACTGCAAGAGCTTTCGCAGCGTGAAGCGCGGCAATTTCTGGGGGCTGCCGGTCAACTTCCTCGCGTTCTCGCTGGTGACGGTCATCACGACCGCGGCCACCTTGCCGGTGTTCGGACAACTGATTACCGATCCAGTGGAGACGGTGGGCCGCATCGATCATCCGACGGCCGTCATTCTCGGCGCGCTGACGTTCACCATCGCGACCATCGGCATCAATATCGTGGCGAACTTCGTGTCGCCGGCGTTCGACTTCTCCAACGTCGCGCCGCGTCTCATCAGCTGGCGCATGGGCGGGATGATGGCCGCGACCGCGTCGATCTTCATCACGCCGTGGAACCTCTTCAACAATCCCGCGGTGATCCACTACACGCTGGACATTCTCGGCAGCTTCATCGGACCGTTGTACGGCGTGCTGATCCTCGACTTCTATTTGCTCAAGCGCGGCAAGCTCGCGGTGAACGACCTCTACACGACGTCCGACACCGGCAAGTACTGGTACACGAAGGGCGTGAATCGTCGCGCAGTGATGGCGCTCTTGCCCGCCGCAGTCATCGCGATTCTGTGTGTGATGCTGCCTTCGCTCGAAGGCGCCGCGAACTTCTCGTGGTTCATCGGCGCGGGGCTCGGCGCGTTGTTCTACTGGATGCTGGCGGATCGCAAGCACGCGGCTTGAAGTGAAGGCAACCCGAGCCGCCGCGACACGTCGCGGCGGACGGAAAGACGCAATGAGCAGGAGGCAGCAATGCGCATCAAACTGATCAACCCGAACACCACGCAGCGCATGACCGAATCGATGGCCCGCTGCGCGCGCGAGGTCGCCGCGCCGGGCACGGAAATCATCGCGGTGAGCCCGACGATGGGTCCGCCTTCCATCGAAGGCTATTACGATGAAGCCATTGCCTCGCTCGGGCTGCTCGCCGAAGTGGAGGCGGGCGAGCGGCAGGGCTTCGACGGCTACGTGATCGCGTGTTTCGGCGATCCGGCGCTCTATGCGGCGCGCGAACTGGCGCGCGGGCCGGTCATCGGCATCGCGGAAGCGGCGATGCACGCGGCGAGCGTCATCGCGCCGGGCTTCTCGGTCGTGACGACGCTGCGGCGCACGTGCGGCATGGCATGGCATCTCGCCGAGCGCTACGGCATGACGCGCTTCTGCAAGAACGTGCGTGCGACGGACGTCGCGGTGCTCGAACTCGACGAGCCGGGCTCGGCGGCGCGGCAGACGATCATCGACGAATGCCGGCGCGCGCTCGACGAAGACGGCTCGGACGCCATCGTGCTCGGCTGCGCGGGCATGGCGGAATTCTGCCGCGAAGTGGAAGACGCTATCGGCGCGCCGGTCGTCGAAGGCGTGACGGCGGCCGTCAAATGGACCGAGGCGCTCATCGCGCTCAGGCTGCATACGGCGAAGCGCGGCGACTTCGCGCGGCCGCTCCCGAAACGCTACGACGGCGTGCTCGCCGATTTCGGCCCGCGCTGAACGCCCGAAACGATCGACACATACCGGTGACGTGACCCGCAATATCTGCGCCGCTGTATGGGCGCATCCGGGCGTTTTCGCTACACTGAATCGTCGACATTCCGCTTCCCAACGCCCGTTTCCTGACCCAGCCATGTCTCTAGATCCGAACTATCCACGCGACCTGATCGGCTACGGCCGCCATCCCGTGCAGGCGAACTGGCCGGGCCGCGCGCGCGTCGCCGTGCAATTCGTGCTCAATTACGAAGAAGGCGGCGAAAACTGCGTGCTGCACGGCGATCCCGGCTCCGAGCAGTTCTTGTCGGAGATCGTGGGCGCGGCATCGTATCCGGCGCGTCATATGAGCATGGAGTCCATTTACGAATACGGCTCGCGCGCAGGCGTCTGGCGCATCTTGCGCGAGTTCGAGAAGCGCGGCCTGCCGCTGACCGTGTTCGGCGTCGGCATGGCGATGGAGCGGCATCCCGAGCTTTCGCGGGCGTTCGTGGAGCTGGGGCATGAGATCGCGTGCCACGGGTATCGCTGGATTCACTATCAGGACATGTCGCCGGAGCGCGAAGCAGAGCATATGCGTCTCGGCATGGAAGCCATCGAACGCGTGACGGGCGTGCGGCCGCTCGGCTGGTACACGGGCCGCGACAGTCCGAACACGCATCGGCTGGTGGCCGAATACGGCGGCTTCCTTTACGACTCGGACTACTACGGCGACGACCTGCCGTTCTGGATGGACGTCGAGCTCGGCAACGGCAAGAGCACGCCACAACTCATCGTGCCGTACACGCTCGACACCAACGACATGCGTTTCGCCACGCCGCAAGGCTTCAATACGGGCGACCACTTCTTCACATACCTGCGCGATGCGTTCGACGTGCTGTACGAAGAAGGCGACGAAGCACCGAAGATGCTGTCCATCGGCATGCACTGCCGGCTACTCGGCCGGCCGGGGCGCTTTCGCGGGCTGCAGAAGTTTCTCGATCACATCGAAAAGCACGACCGCGTCTGGGTGACGCGGCGCGTGGATATCGCGCGGCACTGGCGCGAACATCACCCTTACGATCAAACGCAGGCAGACAACGGGACGGCGGCATGAAGGCGATGCAAACCACACTCGATCAACTCAACACCATGCCCGCCGACGCGTTCGTGACCGTGCTCGCCGGCATCTTCGAGCATTCGCCGTGGGTCGCGGAGATCGCGGCTGAGAAGCGCCCGTTTTCGAGCATCGACGAATTGCACGCGACCATGTCGCAAGCGGTGGAGACAGCGGGCGAAGAGAAGCAACTCGCGCTCATCAACGCTCACCCGGAACTCGCGGGTAAGGCCGCCGTGCGCGGCGAACTCACGGCCGAATCGACGCGTGAGCAGAGCGGCGCGGGGCTGAACCTCTGCACGCAGGAAGAGTTCGACAAGCTCCAGTCGCTCAACACGGCGTATCGCGAGAAGTTCGGCTTCCCGTTCATTCTCGCGGTGCGCGGCTATGACCGTCACGGCATCATCGCGAACTTCGAGGCCCGCGTGAATCACGACCGCGACGAAGAGCTTCGCACGAGTCTCGACCAGATTTACCGGATCGCGCGCTTCAGGCTCGACGACCTGATCCGCGCCTGATCCCCCCTTGCAACGACAATAGGACGAAGACAATGGCAATTCCGACACTCGATCCCAACGCGCCCGACTTCACGCGCCGCTATGTGAATCTCGCGGACCCGCGTCTGGGCGCGCAGGCACTCGAGGCGAGCGACGATTTCTTCGCGCCGAAGGAACGCATGCTGAACCCCGAGCCGGCCGTGTTTATCCCCGGCAAATACGACGAACACGGCAAGTGGATGGACGGCTGGGAAACGCGACGCAAGCGCACGACGGGCTACGACTGGTGCATCGTCAAGCTGGCGCGGCCGGGCGTGATCAAGGGCATCGATCTGGATACGAGCCACTTCACGGGCAACTTCCCGCCGGCGGCGTCGATCGAAGGCGCGCATGTCGCGGATGGCGCGCCGAGCCAGTCCACGCAATGGACGGAAATCGTGCCGTCCACGACGCTGCAGGGCAATAGCCATCATTATCTCGACGTCGCCTCGGCCGAGCCGTTCACGCACTTGCGCGTGAACATCTATCCGGACGGCGGCATCGCGCGGTTGCGCGTGTACGGTCAGCCGCAACTGGACTGGCGCAACGCGGATCGCAATGAACTGTTCGATCTCGCCGCGATGGAAAACGGCGCGTACATGGTCGGCACGAACAACCAGCACTTCGGTCTCGCGTCGACGCTGCTGATGCCGGGCCGCGGCGTCAACATGGGCGACGGCTGGGAAACGCGCCGCCGCCGCGAGCCTGGCAACGACTGGTGTATCGTCGCGCTCGCGCAGCCGGGCATCATCAAGAAAGTCGAAGTGGATACCGCGCACTTCAAGGGCAACTTCCCCGACCGCTGCTCTTTGCAGGCGGCGTATGTGAAGGGCGGCACGGACAGCTCGCTCGTTACGCAGGCCATGTTCTGGCCGGTGCTGCTGTCGGAACAGAAGCTGCAGATGGACAAGCAGCACTTCTTCGAGTCCGAACTCGCGGCGCTCGGCCCGGTCACGCACGTGCGCTTCAACATCTACCCGGACGGCGGCGTGTCGCGCCTGCGTCTTTTCGGAACGCTTGCATGATGAAGACGCTCGCGATCGAACCGTTGACGCGCGCGGCGTTCGAGCCTTTCGGCGATGTGATCGAGCTCGACGGCGCGAAGCAGATTCCGATCAACCTCGGCACGACGATCCGCTTTCACGATCTGTGCAAGGTCGACGTGACCGACGAGGGCGGCCGAACGCTCGTAAATCTCTTTCGCGGACAGCCGCGCGTGCTGCCGTTCGAAGTGAAGATGATGGAGCGTCATCCGCTCGGCTCGCAGGCGTTCATTCCGCTCGACGAGCGGCCGTATCTCGTGGTCGTCGCGCCGGCGGGAGAACTCGACGAGTCGCAGATCCGCGCGTTCGTCACGCGCGGCTGGCAGGGCGTGAATTACGCGAAAGGCGTCTGGCATCATCCGCTGATTGCGCTGGATAAGGTCAGCGATTTCATCGTCGTCGATCGCGGTGGCGATGGCTTGAATCTGAACGAGCAGGACCTGAGAGAGTCGTTGTGGCTGACACAAGAGGCGCTGCGCTGAGTCGTCGCGCGTATTGCACGTATTGCGCGTATTGCCCATAGCAGTCACGGAAAGACCGGCGCAGCATGGCCGGTCTTTTTTGTTGCGCGCTACACTATGCCGCTCACCCCGACCAAGCGACTCACGATGCCAGCACGCCAGATCGACCTACGCAGCGATACCGTCACCCGCCCGAGCCAAGCGATGCTCGCCGCCATGTCAGCCGCCGAAGTAGGCGACGACGTCTGGGGCGACGATCCCACGGTGCTCAAGCTCCAGTCCACGCTCGCGGAGCGCACCGGCAAGGAAGCGGGCCTGTTCTTTCCGAGCGGCACGCAAAGCAACCTCGCCGCGCTGATGGCGCACTGCGCGCGCGGCGACGAGTACATCGTCGGGCAGGCGGCGCATACGTACAAATACGAAGGCGGCGGGGCGGCGGTGCTCGGCAGCATTCAGCCGCAGCCTATCGAGAACGCGCCGGACGGCTCGTTGCCGCTCGAAAAGATCGCGGCGGCGATCAAGCCCATCGACGACCACTTCGCGCGTTCGCGCCTGCTCGCGCTGGAGAACACCATCGGCGGGAAAGTGCTGCCGGCCGACTACGTGGCGCAGGCGACGAAGCTGGCCCGCGATCGCGGGCTTTCGACGCATCTGGACGGCGCGCGCATCTTCAACGCGGTGGTGGCGTCGGAGCGGCCTGTGAGCGAGTTGTGCGCGCCGTTCCATACCGTCTCCATCTGCTTTTCGAAAGGGCTCGGCGCGCCGGTCGGGTCGGTGCTGGTCGGCAGCAAGGCGCTCGTCGATGTCGCGCACCGCTGGCGCAAGGTGCTCGGCGGCGGCATGCGGCAGGCGGGCGTGCTCGCGGCGGCGTGCCTTCATGCGCTCGATCATCATGTCGACGGCCTCGCGCAGGATCACGACAACGCGGCGCGGCTCGCAGCGGGGCTTGGTGCAATCGACGGAATCGTGATTCAGTCGCAAGCCACCAACATGGTGTTCGCGCAAATTCCCGAGAAGCACTGCGCGCCGCTCGAAGCGTGGCTGAAAGAACGCGGCGTTCTCACGCAGATGCTCTACGCATCGCGGTTCGTGACGCATCGTGATGTGTCGCGCGAAGATATCGACACGGTCATCGACGCGGTCAAAGCCTACTTCGCCGCGCAATGAAAAACGGGCCGATCGGCGCTAACCGATCGGCCCGTCTCGCATCGGCAGCGATGCTTACTGCACCGCGCCTCCGTGAAACCATGCAGCGATCTTCTGACGCTCGGCATCCGTCATTTGCGTGACGTTGCCAAGCGGCATCGCTTTCAACGTCACAGCCTGCTGATGCACGCGCTGCGCGTTCTGGCGAATTTCCGCGGGCGTATCGAGCAGAACGCCTGCGGGCGCGCTGCCCATCATCGTCGGATGCGCGGAGTGGCACGCCGCGCAACGCTGCTGGATGATCGGCTGGATATCGGCGACCTTGATCGTCGGCGCGCCTGCGGCTTGCGCGACCGGCACCGTCGGCGCGGGCATCGTCCACGCAAATGCGCCGAGCACCAGCACGAGACCCGCGACCGGCATGTACCAGAGCACCTGCCCACGGTGACGCATCACGAAGAACTGCCGGATGAGCGCGCCCGCCAGCATGATGAGCACGAGGATCACCCAGTTGTACTTGTGCGTGTAGGTCATCGCGTAGTGGTTGGACAGCATCGCGAAGACGACCGGCAGCGTGAAGTACGTGTTGTGCACGGAACGTTGCTTGCCGCGCTTGCCGTAGATGGCGTTCGGCGTTTCGCCCTTGAGCATCGCCGCGACCATCTTGCGCTGTCCCGGAATGATGACGAAGAACACGTTCGCCGACATGATCGTCGCGATCATCGCGCCGGTGATCAGATACGCCGCGCGGCCCGAGAATACGTGACACGCGACGAACGCCGCGATCAGCACGTAGATGCCGACGCAGATGCCGAGCAGCTTGTCGTTGTGGCCGAGCAGGCGGCACAGCGAATCGTAGACGATCCAGCCGGCCATCAGAAAGCCGAGCGCCGCCGACACCGCAACGACCGGTCCCATGTCGAGCACGTTCTTGTCGATCAGATAGGTGCTCGGGGAGAGCAGATACAGCACGAAGAAGAGGCCGAAGCCGGACATCCACGTGGTGTAGGACGGCCAGAACGACCAGTGCAGGTTCTCCGGCATGTCCTGCGGCGCGACCGAATACTTCTGCATGTGATAGAAGCCGCCGCCGTGGACGTGCCAGAAGTCGCCGAACACGCCGCGCCGGCGCGCGTTCGGGTCCTGCGGCGGTTTCAGGCTGTTGTCGAGCGCGACGAAATAGAACGACTCGCCGATCCACGCGATCGCCACGATCACGTGCAGACAGCGCAAGACCAGGTTCAGCCAGTCGGTGATAAAGCCTTCCATGAACTCCTCCACTACCGATTCGTTATGCGCACGCCGTCGATGCGCGGCGTGCTCTGGTCGCTTGCTTGGCGCGTGTTAGCTGCCGCGATACGTGCTGTACGCCCACGGCGAGACCAAGAGCGGCACGTGATAATGCGCGGCGGCGTCCGCGATGCCGAAGCGCAGCACGACGCGATCGACGAAGCGCGGCTCGGGCACTTTCACGCCAAGCGCGGCGAAATAATCGCCCGCGTGAAAGACCAGTTCGTATTCGCCGGCTTCGAGTTCCGCGCCTTCGAGCAGCGGCGCGTCGCAGCGGCCGTCGTCGTTGGTCAGGGTGGTCTTGATTGCGCGCCGGGTGTCGCCGGATAGCGCGAAGAGCTCGACTTGGATGCTCGCGCCGGGGCGGCCGTGCGCGGTGTCGAGGACGTGGGTGGTGAGCTTGCCCATTCGCATGTTCCTTGTGTTGTGCGATGTCCGGCTCGCGCATCGATCCGAAATCCGCACTGTGGGGAACCGTGCGGCGGCGGCGGATCGAGGCTCCACGTCAGTGGCTACATACCCGTCGGCGTTTCAGATGCGCGCCGTGTACAGCATTGTAGAAATTCGAGACGCGCTGTGCGTCCGCGATAGGAAAGATAATGCCGGGCGCATGAGCGCCGCCGCTCGCGCAAAGCCACGGCCCGCGGACAATCTGCACGGCTTTTGCTGCGATGCTACCTGCGCCAAAATTCACAAATATATCGCCGGGCTGAACTCGACTATGACGGCTCCGTGATTGCCGCCATGTTTTTGGCTGCCGACAGTGACACCGCGCGCAATCGAGCCGCGTCCCGAAGACGGCGTTCCACGCTGGGTAACCGGGGCTTTCACTGGTCCTCTTACCCTGATGCAACCCGTTCCCGGAGAACATTCGATGAATGCGACACCCCGCAGCCTGCTCGTCAAGAACGCCCACATGCTCGTCACGATGGACGCAGAGCGCCGCGAAATCGCCGATGGCGGCCTGTATATCGAGGGTAACCGCATCGTCGCGGTCGGGCCGACGAGCGAGCTTCCGCAGACCGCCGACGACGTGCTCGACATGCGCGGGCATCTCGTCATTCCCGGTCTCGTCAACACGCATCACCACATGTACCAGAGCCTGACGCGGGCGGTTCCGGCCGCGCAGAACGCCGAGCTTTTCGGCTGGCTCACGAACCTCTACAAGATCTGGGCGCATCTGACGCCCGAGATGATCTCCGTCTCCACGACGACCGCGATGGCCGAACTGCTGCTCTCCGGCTGCACGACATCGAGCGATCACCTGTATATCTATCCGAACGGCAGCCGTCTGGACGACAGCATCGCGGCGGCGCGCGAGATCGGCATGCGCTTTCACGCGGCGCGCGGCAGCATGAGCGTCGGCCAGAAAGACGGCGGGCTGCCGCCGGATTCGGTCGTCGAGAAGGAAGACGCGATCCTGAAGGACTCGCAGCGCCTCATCGAGACGTATCACGACGAAGGCCGCTACGCGATGCTGCGCGTGGTCGTCGCGCCGTGCTCGCCGTTTTCGGTGAGCCGCGAGTTGATGCGCGATTCCGCGGCGCTTGCGCGTCAGTATGGCGTCTCGCTGCACACGCATCTGGCGGAAAACGTGAACGATGTTGCGTACAGCCGCGAGAAGTTCGGCATGACGCCGGCCGAATATGCCGAAGACCTGGGCTGGGTCGGCCATGACGTATGGCATGCGCATTGTGTCCAGCTCGACAAGCCGGGCATCGAGCTTTTCGCGCGCACGGGAACGGGCGTGGCGCATTGTCCGTGCTCGAACATGCGGCTCGCGTCCGGCATCGCGCCGATCCGCGCGATGCGCGACGCGGGCGTGCCGGTGGGCTTGGGCGTGGACGGCTCGGCATCGAACGATGGCGCGCAAATGGTCGCCGAAGTGCGGCAGGCGCTTTTGCTCCAGCGCGTCGGCTTCGGGCCGGACGCGATGACCGCGCGCGAAGCGCTCGAAATCGCGACGCTCGGCGGGGCGAAGGTACTGAACCGCGACGACATCGGCGCGCTCGCGCCCGGCATGGCGGCGGATTTCGTCTCGTTCGATCTGTCGCAGCCGGCGTTCGCGGGCGCGCTGCACGATCCCGTCGCGGCGCTCGTGTTCTGCGCGCCGTCGCAGGTCGCGACGAGCGTCATCGACGGGAAAGTGGTTGTGAAGGAAGGGCGGCTGACGACGGTGGATCTGCGCGCGGTCGTCGACCGGCATAACGCGCTGGCGTGTGAGCTGGCGAACGCCGCGCACTGAAGGCGTGGAGCCCGCTTAAGGGCGAAGCGCGTGGCCTCCCAGTGCGCGGAAGTGGTCGTGAAAGAGTGCGGTCATAGCGCCGCACAAAACGCTGGCGCGTGAACTGGCGAACGCGGCGCGCTGAAGGTGCGCCGCGCCTCTTGCGAGGTCAAGGCTGGTCGATCAGCGAGCGCGTCGCCTCGGCGACGAGACTACGCAGCCAGCGAACTTCGTCGGAGTAGTGGCAGCGCTCATGCCAAAGCTGGTAATACTGCATGGGCGGGAAGTCGAGCGGCGCGGGAACCACCGCGAGCGGCAGGAACTTCGCGTAATGGGCGGCGAAAAGGCGCGTGGTCGTGAACACGAGGTCCGACTTGATGAGCACGTAAGGCGCAAGATTGAAGTACGGCAGCGTGACGACGACATGGCGCTTCAGGCGCTCGCGCGCCAGATGCACGTCGATTGCTCCGCGCTGACCGACGGAATAGGGCGTCGGCGCGAGGTGCGGCGCGTTCAGATACTGGTCGAGCGTGAGCCCGCCGCGCTTCGCGAACGGATGCGTGTTGCTGACGAGACACACAATCTTGTCGACGAAGAGATTCGACAGATGCAGTTGCTCGGGCGGTTCCGGCCAGTTGCCGACGACGATATCGAGCTTGCCGTCTTCGAGCGCCAGTTCGTAATCGAACGCGGGGCCGAGCGAATGAAACTCGAGCGTCGCGTTCGGCGCGGCCTGCCGGAAACGCTCGACGACCGTCGGCACGAAGAGCACGTTCAGATAGTCGGGACAGCCGATGCGATAGCACCGCACGGACGTCGAAGGGTCGAAGTTGTGCTGCTGGACCTTGATCCGCTCGATTTCGCGCAGCGCGTTCTGCGTCGGTTCGAGCAGGCGCAGGCCGTATTCGGTCGGCACCATGCCGGATTTGCCGCGCACGAGGAGCGGGTCGCCGGTGATGTCGCGCAGGCGGCGCAGCGCGGCGCTGATGGCGGGTTGCGACTGATTGAGCTTGACGGCCGCGCGGGTGACGCTGCGTTCCATCAGCAAGGTATGCAAGACGCGCAATAAGTACGTATCGATCGCCTCGCGTTGCTGACTCATGTTATCTCCACTATATGTTCTGGCTGATCGACGGCGGGGTACAACATATCATTTTTAATATGACATAGACTTTGCGTCAAGGTGTGGCTAACCCGCAAATGCTCGCTAGGCGGGGGAGTCGCGCTAATTTTGAGTGATCGACTTAGTGCCTCGAATTCTGTAAATTCTGCCCGCGATATGAGTTCGTGCGACAACGGTGTCTTGCGCTCGCTCTCGCGGTAATTCTTCCCAGTCCGGCCTGCTCGGTGGCCGGACGCATATTCAGAGCTCAATGGGCGACGCCATTCAAAAGTCGACAACGCCACCGCGCCTGGCGTTGTCCGGCATCAGCAAGCAGTACCCGTCCGTCAAGGCGAACGACGGCGTGAATCTCGTCGTCATGCCCGGCGAGATCCACGCGGTGCTCGGCGAAAACGGCGCGGGCAAGTCCACGCTGATGAAGATCATCTACGGCGCGGTGCGCCCGGACGAAGGCGAGATCCGCTGGCAGGGCGAGACCGTCGACATCGGCAGTCCGGCGGCGGCGCGCAAGCTCGGCATCGGCATGGTGTTTCAGCACTTCTCGCTGTTCGAAACGCTGACGGTCGCCGAAAACATCGCGCTCGCGCTCGACGAGAAGTTCGACATGAAAGCGCTTTCGAAGCGCATTCGCGACGTGTCGAAGGACTACGGCCTCGATGTCGATCCGCAGCGGCACGTTCATAGCCTGACGGTGGGCGAGCGGCAGCGCGTGGAGATCGTGCGGTGCCTTTTGCAGAATCCGCGGCTGCTGATCATGGACGAGCCGACTTCCGTGCTCACGCCGCAGGCGGTGCAGAAGCTCTTTACGGTGCTGCGCCGGCTCGCGGCCGAGGGCTGCAGCATTCTCTATATCAGCCACAAGCTCGACGAGATCCAGGCGCTTTGCGAAAACGCCACCGTGATGCGCGGCGGCCGCGTGACCGGCAATGTCGATCCGCGCAAGGAGACGCATGCGTCGCTCGCGCAGTTGATGGTCGGTCATTCGCTGCCCGACTACACGCGTCGCGCCCACACGCCGGGCGAGGCGCTGCTCGCGGTCAAGGATCTTTCGGTGGCGAGTCCGGACCCGTTCGGCACGTCGCTCCAGAACGTGTCGTTCGAGGTGCGCGCGGGCGAAATCTTCGGCATCGCGGGTGTGTCGGGCAATGGCCAGGCGGAACTTCTCGCGGCGCTGTCGGGCGAGATTCGCGATCGCCACGTCCCGGCCGATGCCGTGCGGATCTGCGGCACGCCCGCGGCGCGGCTCACGGCGGGCGCGCGGCGGCGGCTCGGCTTTGCGTTCGTGCCGGAAGAACGGCTCGGGCGCGGCGCGGTCCCGGCGATGTCGCTCGCGGAAAACGGTCTGCTGACCGCGCATCGGCAACAGATGGTGCGCGGCGGCTGGATTCGCGCGGGCGCGGTGCGCAGCTTCGCTGACCGCTGCATCCAGGCGTTCGACGTGCGCTGTGGCGGCAGCGGCGCGCTCGCGCAAAGCTTGTCGGGCGGCAACTTGCAGAAGTTCATCGTCGGACGCGAGATTCTGCAGGCGCCGAAGGTGCTCGTCGTCGCGCAGCCGACCTGGGGCGTCGATGTCGGCGCGGCCGGCTTCATCCGCCAGCAACTGCTGGATCTTGCGTCGCGCGGCGTCGCCATTCTCGTGATCTCGGAAGAGCTCGAAGAACTGTTCGACATCTGCGACCGGCTCGCGGTGCTCGCGCGCGGCAAGCTCTCGCCGGTGCGCGCGACGGGCGAGACGAACGCCGAGGAAATCGGCCTCTTCATGGCGGGGCTCTTCGAAGGCAAGCGCGCGGCCGCGGCCGAACTGGATTCTTTGAGCAAATAAGCATGATCTTTCCCTATCGACTCGAAGCGCGCCCGACGCCCTCGCGCGCCATGCAGCTTGCGGTTCCGGTCGTGGCGGCCGTCGCGACGCTGGTCATCGGCTTCCTGATTTTTAGCGTCGTCGGCCAGGATCCGCTACGCGCGATGCACGCGTTCTTCATCGAGCCGCTCTCGACCGTGAACGGCTGGTCCGAACTCGTGCTGAAGGCGTCGCCGTTGTGCCTGATCGGACTCGGGCTCGCGGTCGGCTATCGCGCGAACGTATGGAACATCGGCGCGGAAGGGCAGATGCTGCTCGGCGGCATCGTCGCGGGCGGCATTGCGATACACGTCGGCGATGCGTCCGGCTGGTGGACGCTGCCGCTCATGGTCATCGGCGGCATCGCGGGCGGCATGCTGTGGGCCGCCATTCCCGCGTTGCTCAAGAGCCGCTTCAACACCAACGAGATTCTCACGAGCCTGATGCTCACGTACGTCGCGACGCAACTGCTGATCTATCTCGTGAGCGGCCCGTGGCGCGACCCGGAAGGCATGAACTTCCCGATTTCCGCGATGTTCGTCGACGACGCCTTGTTCCCGCGTCTCTACGGCGACTGGCATTGGAGCTTCCTGAAGGGCACGCGCATCAACGCGTCGGTGTTTCTGACGGTGATCGCGATTCCGCTCATCTGGCTTTTCATGCGCAAGAGTTTCGCGGGCTTCCGGATGAACGTCGGCGGCCTCGCGCCGCTCGCCGCGCGTTACGCGGGCTTCTCGGACAAGAAGACCATCTGGACTTCACTGCTGCTTTCCGGCGGACTCGCGGGTCTCGCGGGCGTGGGCGAAGTCGCGGGACCGATCGGGCAACTTCAGGCCGGCTGGTCGCCGGGCTACGGCTTCACCGCGATCATCGTCGTGTTCGTCGGGCGGCTGCATCCGGTGGGAATCGTGCTCGCGAGTCTGTTGATGGCGCTGCTGTATCTCGGCGGCGAAGCGGTGCAGACATCGCTGCAATTGCCGCAGGCGCTCGCGGGCGTGTTTCAGGGGTTGCTGCTGTTTTGTCTGCTCGGCTGCGATCTGTTCGTGATTTACCGCATCAGGCGCAGGGCCGCGGCGCACCGCGCTGCTTGAGACCGCATAAGAGAACTCGAAGATGGATATCAATCAAGCCAGCAATCTCGCATCGAGCGCGGTCATCGCGGCCATTCCGCTGATGTACGCGGGCGCGGGCGAACTCGTCGCGGAAAAGTCCGGCGTGCTCAATCTGGGCGTCGAAGGCATGATGCTGATGGGCGCGGTGACGGGTTACGCAGTCACGTCGATCACGGGCAGTCCGTGGCTCGGCATCGTCGCGTCGGTATTCGCCGGGCTCGCGATGGCGCTGCTTTTCGGCTTCCTCACCATCACCATGCTTGCGAATCAGGTCGCCACGGGCTTGTCGCTGACGATTTTCGGCATCGGATTCTCGGCGTATGTCGGCAAGCCGTACACGTCGGCCGCGGTGCGCGCGACCATCGACGTGGTGCCGATTCCCGGCCTCTCGTCGATTCCCGTTCTCGGCCCGGCCATCTTCTCGTTGACGCCGCTCGGCTACCTGGCGTTCTTCATGTTCGCGGTGATCGGCTGGTTTCTGTACAAGACCCGCGCGGGGCTCGTGCTGCGCTCGGTCGGCGAATCGCCGGCGGTGGCGCATTCGGTCGGCTTCCCGGTGGTCGGCGTGCGCTACGGCGCGACCCTTTTCGGCGGCGGCATGGCGGGCATCGCGGGCGGCTACTACTCGATCGTCTATCTGCATGTCTGGCAGGAGCAACTGACTTCAGGCCGCGGCTGGATCGCGCTCGCGCTCGTCGTCTTCGCGACGTGGCGGCCGGGGCGTCTCTTGATCGGCGCGCTGCTGTTCGGCGCGGTGATGGCGCTTCAGTTCTACGCGCAGGCCATCGGCGTGCCGGTGCCGACGCAGTTCCTCGCGATGCTGCCGTATATCGCGACCATCGTCGTGCTCGTGCTGATCTCGCGCAACCCGAACACGATCAAGCTCAACGCGCCTGCATCGCTCGGCAAGCCGTTTTTCGCAGCGAGTTAATGCTTGTGGCACGACGGCATTTTGCATTCGCGGTACCGCATGCAAAGTGCTGCATTCAATTCGCGCGGTCGGTGTGTTGTTCCGCCACCGCACCGCATGCGCCTGAGGTTCCGCCGCGTTTTTTGACCGACGAAACTTCAGGCGAACCGTTTTCCGTTTTGCATACAACATCCAAAGAGGAGCATCACGATGCAGAAAACCTGGCTGAAGGCGATCACGGCCACTGTCGCGCTCTCCGCGACGCTCGCCGCCGCGAGTGCGCAAGCCGCCGACGCCCCCGGCGTCGCCTTCGTCTATCTCGGCAATCCGGGCGATGCGGGCTGGACCTTCGCGCACGACGCCGGCAGCAAGGAAGCCGAGGCGAAGTTCGGCAACAAGATCAAGATCACGCGCGTCGAGAACGTGCCGGAATCCGCGGACTCCGAACGCGTGTTCCGCGATCTGGCTAACAAGGGCAACAAGGTCATCTTCGGCACGAGCTTCGGCTATCAGGACTTTCAGCTGAAGGTCGCGAAGGACTTTCCCGACACGATCTTCCTGACCGCGACGGGCTTCAAGAAGGCGAAGAACTTCGGCACGTACGACGTGCGCATGTATCAGGGCGCGTACCTCGCCGGCGTCGCGGCGGCCTATGTGACGAAGACGAATACGCTCGGCTTCGTCGCGTCCGTGCCGATTCCCGAAGTGGTCCGCAACATCAACGCGTACACGTTGGGCGCGCGTTCGGTGAATCCGAAGATCCATACGAAGGTGATCTGGATCAATAGCTGGTTCGATCCGGGCAAGGAAAAGCAGGCGGCCGAGACGCTGATCGGACAGGGCGCGGACGTGCTGCTGCAAAACACCGATTCGAACGCGACGCTCAACACCGCGAACGAAAAGCATGTGCATGCGTTCGGCTGGGATTCGAACATGAAGAAGTTCGGACCGGACGCGCATCTGGGTTCCGTGGTCGCGCATTGGGGCGTGTACTACAACGACGTGATTCAGAAGGTGCTCGACGGCAAGTGGAAGAACGATCCGGTCTGGCTCGGCATTCCGCAGAAGGCCGTGGACCTGGAGGATCTGAACACCGGCGCGATTCCGGCGAAGGCGGTGCAGGCTGTTGCCGCCAAGCGTGACGAATTGCACTCGGGCAAGTGGGATGTGTTCAGCGGCCCGATCAAGGATCAGTCGGGCGCGGAAAAGGTGTCGACGGGCAAGACGCTGACGGATCCGGAGCTGCAGCGTATTAACTGGTATGTGGAAGGCGTGGACGGGTCGCTGCCGAAGTAAGGCGCGTCGTCAGCCGAAACGAAAACCGCGCCCGAGGGCGCGGTTTTCAGTTATCGCATGCAAAACGCCAACACTCGACGCTCAGTCATCGATCCGCAGCCCCACCTTGATCGTCACCTGCCAGTGCAGGACCTCGCCGTTCTCGATATGCCCGCGCGTCTCGGTCACTTCGAACCAGTGCATATTGCGCAAGGTCTTCGAGGCCTTCGCCAGCGCGACGCGCACGGCGTCATCGCTCGATTGAGTCGAGGAGCCGGTGAGTTCGATCTGCTTATAGACGTGATCCGACATGCTGTTCTCCTTGTGGTGTGCTCGGACTGCGATCCAGCAAGGCGCGCGCCACGGCGCATCGAGACTGCCGTGTCACGCAAGAGACATCGAATGCAAAATGCCGGCGTTCAACGCAGCGGACGCGAAGCGGCGTCGCCCGCATCCTGACGGCGCGTGCCGCGGCGTCTGCGAGCCGAAACGGTCGCGCCGAATTCGCTCAGAATCTGCGTGCGGGCGCGGCTTGCAAAGACAAGAAAGCCGAAGCCGTTCGCCTCATACCAGTAGCCGCCGTTCTCGAGTCCGTCGAGCGGCTGCTCCAGCGCATTCGTGATGGATTCGACGCAGCGCCGGTGCAGCTCGTCGATGGCCGGGTAGGGCGGCTGGGCGCCGCGCACGCTGCACAGCAGGACATCGAGTCCTGGCAGCGCATGGGCATACAGCACCGGTTCGTCCTGCGCGCGAGCGCGTGCAATCTTGGTATCGAGCTGGCCGAACGGCTTGAAATGCCTCAGCACGGCGAGAAACGACTCATCGCCATCAGCCTTCACGCGTCTACGCTTTTTCGGGAAGGACATAAAAACTCGCCTGAAAAAGAATTGCAAGAAACGCAGCGTCCTCATGCGGCCACTCCCGTCTTGCGTGCCGCACGTCGATCTTTTATAGCGCATCGATGTGATCGGGTCACGGTGATTCGGGCCTCCGGAACGCGCGATCGGCAAAATGCCGACAGGCGTCAGAAGCGCACGAATCGTGCCGATGACCCGTTGGCGGCCCGCTGGCATCCCCTCGGCATTTCCTATGGGTATCTATCTGACATCTGTCTCAATAATAGTCCTGCTGCGAGCCGCGCGGACAGACTTCGCGAAGAAAAAAAGCGCCCATGCTAACGAAAGGCGGATAGCGTGCCCTAAAGCGGGGCTCTCAGGGCCCGTTCGTGGCGCTGGACGCACTTGCTGATCTAGACGCGCGGCGTCCTCTTGAGTTCATCGCGGATTTCGCGCAAAAGCAGCACGTCTTCGGGCGGCGCGGCGGGCGCCGGCGTTTCGGTGGACTTGCGCAGATTGTTGATGAACTTGACCATCAGAAAGATGATGAATGCGAGGATGATGAAGTTGATCAGCACGGTAATAAACGAGCCGTAGCCGAACACCGCGACGCCCGCGGTTTGCAGATCTTTGTACGAATCGGGATTGCCTTTGAAGGTCGGCGGTATGTGGCCGAGCCGGATGAAGAGATTCGAGAAATCGAGCCCGCCTGTCGCGAGGCCGACGACCGGCATGATCAAATCCTTGACGACGGAGTTCACGATAGTCGAGAACGCGCCCCCGATGATGACGCCGACTGCGAGGTCCATGACGTTGCCCTTGAGGGCGAAATTCTTGAATTCCTCGATCATGCTCATGCGGGGATTCCTCCTTTTCAGGTCCGAAACGATTGTTGTGAGGGTGCGGCGGGCCGCTGCATCGAGCGCGAGCAGTACTTACGCAAGCCGTGCGTTTTGCTCGCAGGCAAGGCAATGATAGTCAATCCGGTGGCGCGTCGCGCGGCGAGTGACTGCGCGGGCGACACGTACGGCTACGCGGCCTTGACGCGCCCCACGCTGATCGCCGCGCAAAAGGCCGCGTGATCCGCGACGGTCTGAGCGCCGTATCGCTCGGCCCAGACCGCGTAGGCGGCGTCGAGCTTGTCTGATGCGCCGCAGTAGCCCGCGATCAGCGCCGGGTCGCCGGTGCGCGCATGGGCGCGGGCAAGCAGCAGCCCGAGACACCACGCGTAGAAGTCGAACGTGGCGCCGTGCAGCCAGTCGACGGGAACGGAGCCGCGAATCTGCTTCATCTGGCGTACGTAGAAATCGCGCCCGGCAATGGTCGTCCAGCCGAGCAGCGCATCGGATGAGCTTTGCAGGAGCCGCTGACCATGCACGACGCGCCTGCCTTGATGCCGGAACGGCTCTTCGAGCGGCGGAACGAACGGCGCGGCGGCCGGCACGATGCCTTCCTTCACCTGCATGAAGATCGGATCGCCGAGCGCGCGGCCGATCAACAGCACCAGATACGCACGCGTGCCGACGCTTCCGACGCCGACCACCCGATGCGCGACATCCACGACATCGTAGCGTTCGAGCATCATGCGCCACTCGCCCGCGATGGTCTGCAGATACGCCCTGAAGCCGTCAATGACGTGATTCTTCTCGGCGGCGTCGAGTTGCGTCAGGATCGGCGGATCGACCTTGAAGCGCCAACTCTTGCCGGCCGGCTCCGCGACCTTGGCGAGCATCGTCGCGTGCGAGCGTTTCATCGCGCGCTCGACGGTGCGCTCGATGGTGGCTTTTTCGTCGGCGTCGAGATGCGTGGGCGCGTCGATGTGCAGCGCGCTCGCGTAAGAGCGCATCTGCCACAAATCGTACGGGCTCACCTGGCGCAGTTCGTTCATCGTCGTGCGGTACGCCTCGCACGCGGAACGCACGGCGCGCTCGCGGCCTTCCATGTCCACGCTGTTTTCGCGGGCCGCGACGTTGATGCTCGCGGTCAGGCGCTTGAGGTCCCATTCCCACGGAGCCACGATCGTCTCGTCGAAATCGTTCAGATCGAACACGACGTCCTGACGCGGCGTGCGAAAGAGTCCGAAGTTATTGATGTGCGCGTCGCCGTCGATCATCACGTTGTGGCCGATCGACGGCGATCTCGACAGATCCCACGCCATGACGGTCGCCGCGCCGCGCAGAAACGCGAACGGCGATTCGGCCATGCGCGACATGCGCAGCGGCACGAGCCGTTCCTGTCGTCCGGCGTTGACGGCGAGCACGCGCTCGACGGGATCGGGGCGGTCCGGCTCCGGCTGCCAGTTCGCGTGGGCTTCGAAAGGGATGGCGTCGCGCAGCGCGCGGCCGGCGGCGCGGCTTTCGTCGGCGGTGCCGCTGGCTTGCGAGGTCGTCGGGATGGAGCTGAAGCGCGTGGACAAACGTGCCTCCTTCGGCGAGCGAATGCTGCATGTGCGATGGACAGGCCAGCATACCGCAGATCGCGCGCGGTAACGGGGCGCAACTCGGGAAGCGCTGCTTCGCCGATGCCGGGCACGTGCCTTGCTCTAACCCAATCCGCTTAATGCCGTGCAATGCGGCACCCTTATCCCGACGCATCGCGCGTCATTCTCTGCCGATCATCTCATGCCGAATCAATTCCGCATTGCCGAAGGGTCCCCGTTTCCGCTTGGCGCCACGTGGGACGGAAACGGCGTCAACTTCGCCCTGTTTTCAGCGAACGCGACGAAAGTCGAACTGTGCCTCTTCGACGAGAAAGGCGAAAAGGAAACGCAGCGCATCGAACTGCCCGAATACACCGACGAAGTCTGGCACGTCTATCTGCATGGCCTGGCGCCGGGCGCCGTGTACGGCTACCGCGTGCACGGGCCCTACGAGCCGGAGAACGGGCATCGTTTCAACCCGAACAAGCTGCTGCTCGACCCGTACGCGAAGGCGCACGTCGGCGAGATGAAGTTCGACCCGGCGCTCTTCGGCTATACGCTCAACGCGGAAGGCGACGATCTGACCTTCGACGAACGCGACAGCGCGCCGTTCATGCAGAAATGCCAGGTGATCGACCAGAACTTCACGTGGACGCATGCGACGCGCGTGCGCGTGCCCTGGGAACACACGATCTTCTACGAGACGCACGTGCGCGGCTTCACGAAGCGGCACCCGGCGATTTCGGAAAACATGCGCGGCACGTTCGAAGGGCTCGGACAGAAGGAAGTGGTCGATTACATCAAGAGCCTCGGCGTCACCTCCGTCGAGCTGCTGCCGATTCACGCATTCGTGAACGACAGCTATCTGCTCGACAAGGGCCTGACGAACTACTGGGGCTATAACACCATCGGCTTCTTCGCGGCCGATCCGCGCTATTTCTCGCGCGGAGCCGGCGTGGTCGCGGAGTTCAAGGAGATGGTCGACCGCTTGCACGAAGCCGGCCTCGAAGTGATTCTCGACGTGGTCTATAACCATACGGCCGAAGGCAACGAGCGCGGGCCGACGCTGTCGTTCCGCGGCATCGACAATGCGTCGTACTACCGGCTGATGCCGGACCAGACGCGCTACTACATCAACGACACGGGCACCGGCAACACGCTCAATCTCTCGCATCCGCGCGTCTTGCAGATGGTCACCGACAGCCTGCGCTACTGGGTGACGGAGATGAACGTCGACGGCTTCCGTTTCGATCTCGCGACCATTCTCGGCCGCGAGCCGTATGGCTTCGACGAGGGCGGCGGCTTCCTCGACAGTTGCCGGCAGGACCCGATTCTCTCCAGCGTCAAGCTGATCGCGGAACCGTGGGATTGCGGTCCTGGCGGCTATCAGGTCGGCGGCTTCCCGCCGGGCTGGGCCGAATGGAACGACCGCTATCGCGATACCGTGCGCGCGTTCTGGAAGGGCGACGAGGGCGAATCCGCAGAACTGGCGACGCGCATCACCGCTTCGGGCGACAAGTTCAACAAGCGCGGGCGTCGTCCGTGGGCGAGCGTGAACTTCATCACGGCGCACGACGGCTTCACGCTCAACGATCTCGTTTCGTACAACGACAAGCACAACGAGGCGAACGGCGAGGACAACAAGGACGGTCATTCGGACAACAAATCGTGGAACTGCGGCGTCGAAGGCCCGACCGACGACCCGGAGATCCGCGCGCTGCGCGAGCGCCAGAAGCGCAATCTGCTCGCGACGCTGCTGTTCTCGCAAGGCACGCCGATGGTTCTCGCGGGCGACGAGTTCGGCCGCACGCAGCAGGGCAACAACAACGCGTATTGTCAGGACAACGAGATCAGCTGGGTGGACTGGGAGGGCATCGACGACGACGGCCGCGCGCTGACCGAGTTCGTGCGCAAGCTGACGACGCTGCGTCACACGCTGCCGGTGCTGCGACGCCAGCGCTTCCTGACGGGCGAAGTCCGCGAGGATATGGGCGTGGCCGACGTCAAATGGCTGAGTCCGAGCGGCGACGCGCTCACGCCCGAGCAGTGGGGCGACCCCGGCATGCGCTGTTTCGGCCTCGTGATCGACGGCCGCGCGCAGGCCACCGGCATCCGCAAGCCGGCATCGGACGCGACGCTTCTCTTGATCGTGAACGCGTACCACGATGTCGTCGATTTCACGCTGCCGGACATTCCCGGCCCCGATCAGTGGAGCTGTCTGATCGACACGAACGCGCCGGTCCGCGAGGAACTGCCGCAGTTCGATTCGGGCGATGTGTATCAGGTCACGGGCCGGTCGCTGCTGCTTTTCGCGCTTCAGGCGCGCGGGGCCACGAAACGCGTGTTCGAGCGGCTGGAAGAAGCGCTGACCGACGAGGTGCCGCCGGAGCAGGGCGACACGCCGTCCGCCAGTTGACGCACGGGCTCCCGCCGATCACGCGGGAGCTCGCGCCGATTGGTTATCATGCGATCTTTGCAATCGCAAAAGGCGGCGCAAGCCGCCTTTTTTGTTTCCACGATGCCTTCTTCACGTTCCGTCCCACGCTCCCTCGCATGATCCTGCACACGTTGTTGCGCGTGGCGACGTGGGATCAGCTCGAACGCATCTGGGAATTCGTCGTCGGCTTCTTCAAGTTTCTGTGGGCGCTGCTGCGTTTTCTGGGCGGCGGCTGAGGCGCGCATACGAAAAAAGAAGGCCCCGCGAACGGGGCCTTGCTTGCTTGCGGCTCGACAAAGCGCTTCAGGTGTCGCGCCAGTTGTCGTCGTTGCTGCCGAGATCGAGACCGCCTCCGCCGCCTCCGCCGCCGCTGCCGTCATCCCAGTCGTTCGATCCGTTGCCGAAGTCCAGGCCGCCGCCGTTGTTGTTGCCGAAGTCCAGCCCGCCATTGTCGTTGCCGACGTCGCGGCGTTCGACCGGCACTTCGCGCTCGATCACGCGGTCGCGTCCGTGCGACATGGCTTCGCCGAGCAGCACGCCGGTCAAAAGACCGCCCATGCCGCCACCGAAGCCGCCGCCGCCTTGCTGGATGATGACGGGCGGCTGCTGCCCTGGTTGCGGCGGATACGGTCCCTGCTGCGGATACGGCGCCTGCGGACCATAGGGCTGCTGGCCGCGCCCGAAGCGCTCGGCTTCCTGCGCGAACGGCGACTGCCCTTGCGCACCGGCATTCGCCGCATTCGCCGCATTTGGATCCGGCCGGCCTTCGGCGCGCGCCTTCAGGCTCGCCACCTGATTCTCGAGATCCTCGATCGCATAGGGCGGCACCGGGTTCTTCGCGTTCGAGAGCGACTCCACCATCTCGCGCAACTGCGTCTCCGCGCCCTCGACGTCGCGCAGAAGCGCCTCATGACCGGGCGCGGTCGAGAGCCTCACGTCCAGCTTCAGCGTGCGCACATCGTTGAGCAACTCGGTCGCGCGTTTGAGCTGCGCGCGGCGGTCGTCTTCGCTGCGGCCGTCGTCACGGGCGCGGGCGCGTCGCAGGCCCCAGCGCAGCACCAGCGCAATCGCCGCGATCAGCACCGCCAGGCCGATCCACATGCCCATCGACGGCCCATGCTTCTGCGGCGCGGCGGCTTGCGCCGGGTTGAACGGATTCAGCGCGACTGAGCCGTTGGAGCCGCGATTGGTCGTCGCATTGGCGCGGTTGGCGTCGCTGCGGATGCGCGCCTCGGTGGACGCGAATCGCGACGGGTCTGTGAAGCTCAGCGACGGATCGAGCGTCTTCGCCTGCTGCAAGTGGGAAAGCGCGTCGCTCGCGCGGCCTTCGCGGTCCAGCACCTGCGCGTACAGATAGTGGGCGTGCGCGTTGTTCGGATGCGCGTCGAGCACTTCGCTCAACTGCGCGTCGGCTTTCTGCCAGTTGCCCTGCGTCATCGATTGCTCGACCTGCTGCGCGGTCGGCACGGCGGCCGATGCGAGCGGCGAGGCGACCGCCAGCGCGAGGGACATCGATAAGGCGAGAGCCGTCAAAGTCTTTTTCATGTGCGGGCCGGGCGTTGCGACGCCCGTCTCCATTCGAAGCTGCGATCGGTGATTGCCGAGACATCGCAAGGCGGATACCCGAAAGCGCAAAAGTCCGCGAAGCGACGGCGGCAGCCGCCGGGGTTACTGCGCCGGCGTATTCAGCTGCTTTTTCAGGGCTTCCAGACGGTCTTCCACCGAAGGGCCGCGATTGAGCGCCGCGAGCTTGTCATCGAGCGCCTTGCCGGACTTTTGGTCCGCCGAATTCAGGCGCGCGTCGGAGCGGGCGTTCGCGAGCTGGACCTTGTCCTCCAGCTTCTGAAAATCTTCCGACAGGTTTCTTCCGCCGATGCCGCCCAGCGCGGTCGCCGCCGTGTCCTTCGCCTGCGCGATCTGCTGCTTCGCCTGAAGGATGTTGGAGCGCGCGTTGAGATCGTTGCGGCGCTGGCGCATGTCGGCGATCTGCTGCTTCAGGTGATCGACCGAAGGCACGAGCGTTTGCAGCTCGGCCGCGAGCGCGTCGCGCTCCGTTTCGGCATTGGCTTGCGCCGCGAGCGCTTCGCGCGCGAGACCTTCGTCGCCGCTTTGCAGCGCGCGCTTGGCGCCGTCTTCGTACTTCTTCGCTTTCTCGGCGGCGGCGTCGCGCTTGCTTTGCTGCGTGGCGACCTGCGCCTCGATCTCGATCAGCGAGTTCTCCGCCTTCGCGATGCTGTCGTCCAGTTCGCGCACGATCTGGCGGGCGTCGCGCGAGGGATCCTGCATGGTGTCGGCCGCATCGTTCAGCAGACCTTTGACCGTGCGCGAGATGGAATCGAAAAGCGACATGTATGTATCTCCTGGATGAAAACCACGGACCACTAGACCGCGGCTGGCGCGCCGCGCATCGAATGTGAGGCGCCGCGCCCGGAATGCAAGCGCAAGCGCGCGGCATTCACGCGCGGGTTTACCCGTTCATTAGAGCACGTCGCGACTTAATATGGACTTAAGCAAGGTGAAGGAATGTAACGGCTGCGCAGACGCGCGCCGTGAAGAGGGAGGCGTGCCGACGAGCCTAGCCGCCGAGCCGTTCGTCGCCGGTCAGCGAAGCGTCTTCGCCGGCGCTTTCGGTGTCGTCGCGGCTGACGGGAACGCTTGTCGTCGCCACCGTCGCCACCGTCGCCACCGTCGCTACCGTTGATGCAGCCGCGGCCGCCGCCTGCGATCGCGCGATCTTGGCCGCGCCCGCGGCAGCTTCGCGCGCTTCGCGGGCCGCTGCTTTAGCGGCCACGCTGCGTAGCGCGACATCGAGCGGATCGGGGGCTTTCGGCGCGCGCAGACGGTCGACGATGCCCGCCACCTTGATCTGCTCGCTCGTCGCGTTGAAGTTGAGCACCGCCCGCCGCATGAGTTCGCTCACGCTGATGCCGAGGTCGTCCGCGGTCTTGCTGATGGCGAGCTTCTGCGCGGGGGTCACGAATACAACGATGCGTTCGGTAGGCTTGGTCGTCATGAGCGGCTCGCAGACAGTAAGGCGATTGCAAACATCGCATGCGCGGTCCCGGCGCCGGGATCGCTCACTTCGTTACCGCAGGTCGTTCGCCGGCGAAAAGCCCCGGCTATACATGTATCCATCATATCGGTTCGCGAGGCGGCTGTGCGTGCTGGCTGTTTTGCAGCGTCCACCGAATGCGCGTCCTGGATCATCGTATGAGCGTGCACGAAAAAACGCGTCCGTTCAATGGCTTGGCTATTTTCTCTTAGGGTTGTCCACAAGGCTCTCAACACTTTCTGTGGGTAAGCGCACGTTTGTCTTTGGCCTGCATCTTCGAGTCGACCGGCGGCATTTGCTTACAAAAAATGCCCGCCCATTCTGTAGCGGGCCGCCCGAATTCTTTAAAATGTGCCGTTACTCTTCGGTCGGACCGGCTCATGCATTCGCTCGCCGGTCTTTGCCGCGCTTGCGTTGTTCCACGCGCGCCTTGATCCGCCGCCTGATCCGCTTCTTTCGATACGCCGCGCAGTGCGCGCTACCAAGCGCGCTATAAAGCGCGCCGAACCATCCCAGTCATGCCTATCATCAAACGCCCCGACTCTTCGAATTCATCGCGACACGATCGCGAGCCGCGCTGGAACGACTCACGCAACGACTCGGGGGCAGGCCGCGACGGCGGCGGTAGCGGTGGAAACGGCCGCAACGGCCGGAACAATGGCAGTGGCGGGGACCGGCGCGATGGCGGCCGCTCGGTGTTCGCGCGCATCGCGCTGTGGTTCGCGGGTCTTGCCGCAGTGGCGGCAGTGGTCGGCGCGCTGATTGTGGGCTATGCGCTCGTCGTGATGGAGCCGAACCTGCCGTCGCTCAATGCGCTCATCGACTATCGGCCGAAGGTGCCGCTGCGCGTCTACACGGCGGATCACGTGCTGATCGGCGAATTCGGCGAAGAGCGGCGCAGCCTCGTGCGCTTCCAGGACATCCCGGACCAGATGAAAAAAGCGGTCCTCGCGATCGAAGACTACCGCTTCTACGATCACGGCGGCGTCGACTTCGTCGGCATCCTGCGCGCGGGCGTGACCGACCTGATGCACGGCGGCGCATCGCAGGGCGCGAGCACGATCACGATGCAGGTGGCGCGCAACTTCTTTCTTTCCAGCGAGAAGACGTACACGCGCAAGGTCTACGAGATGCTGCTCGCGTATAAGATCGAGCGCGCGCTCACGAAGGACCAGATTCTCGAGCTGTACATGAACCAGATCTATCTGGGCGAGCGCGCATACGGTTTTTCGGCCGCGGCGCGCGTGTACTTCGGCAAGGACCTGAAGGACATCACGCTCGCCGAAGCCGCGATGCTCGCGGGTCTGCCCAAGGCGCCGTCCGCGTATAACCCGGTCGTGAATCCGAAGCGCGCGAAAGTGCGCCAGCAGTACATCCTGAAGCGCATGCTGGATCTCAACTTCATCACGCGCGAGCAGTACGATCAGGCCGTCGCCGAGGAAATCCACACGAAGTCGGCGGGCACCGAGTACGGCGTGCATGCGGAATACGTCGCGGAAATGGTCCGGCAGATGATGTACGCGCAGTACAAGGAAGAGACCTACACGCGCGGCCTGACGGTGACGACGACTATCGATTCCGCCGATCAGGACGCCGCTTACCGCGCCGTGCGCAAGGGCGTGATGGACTACGAGCGGCGTCACGGCTATCGCGGGCCGGAGGGCAACATCGCGCTGCCGTCGGCGGCGGATGACCGCGCCGAAGCCATCGAAGACGCGCTCGTCGATCACCCGGACAATGGCGATCTCGTCGCGGCCGTGGTGACGGCGGGGAGCCCGAAGCAGGTGAACGTGCAGTTCGTCGGCGGCGAAACGGCGACGATCTCCGGCGAAGGGCTGCGCTTCGTGGCAGCGGCGTTGCGCAGCAATGCGTCGAAGGCGCTCGCGATCCGACCGGGGTCGATCATCCGCCTGACGAAGGACGCGAAGGACAACTGGCAAGTCACGCAGTTGCCGCAGGTGGAAGGCGCGCTCGTTTCGATGGTGCCGCAGGACGGCGCGATCCGCGCGCTCGTGGGCGGCTTCGACTTCAACAAGAACAAATTCAATCACGTCACGCAGGCGTGGCGTCAGCCGGGTTCGAGCTTCAAGCCGTTCATCTACTCGGCGGCGCTCGACAAGGGTCTCGGACCGGCGACCATCATCAACGACGCGCCACTGTACTTCCCGGCGCCCGCGGGCGGCGAGCCGTGGGAGCCGAAGGACGACGATCAGCCCGACGGCCCGATGTCCATGCGCACCGGCTTGCAGAAGTCGAAGAACCTCGTGTCGATCCGTATCCTGTCGTATATCGGCACGGGCTACGCGCAGGACTTCGTCACGCAGAAGTTCGGCTTCGACAAGGACAAGACGCCGCCGTATCTGCCGCTCGCCCTGGGGGCCGGGCTCGTCACGCCGTTGCAGCTGAGCGGCGCGTATTCGGTGTTCGCGAACGGCGGCTATCGCATCAATCCGTATCTGATCGCGCAGGTCGCCGATGCGCGCGGCACAGTGATTTCGCGCGCCGATCCGCTGACCGCGGGCGCGAATGCGCCGCAGACGCTCGAACCGCGCAACGCGTACGTGATGAACAGCCTGCTGCACACGGTCGCGACTTCGGGTACGGGCTCGGGCACCAACGTGCTCAAGCGCAACGACTTGCAGGGCAAGACCGGCACGACCAACGACGCGAAGGACGGCTGGTTCGCGGGCTATCAGCATCAGCTCGTCGCGGTGGCGTGGATGGGTTACGACCAGCCGAAGTCGCTCGGCACGAAGGAGTTCGGCGCGCAGCTCGCGTTGCCGATCTGGGTCGAGTACATGGGACGCGCGCTGCGCGGCATCCCGCAACAGCAGATGGCAATGCCCGACGGCGTGACGACGGTCGACGGCGAACTGTTCTATGCGGACCGCACGCCGGGCGCGGGCTTCGTCGCGAGTATCGGTCTCGACAATACGAATCCGATGGCCGGCGATTCGACGACCGCGGGCGGCGTCGGCCCGGCGGGCATGCAGGCGCCGCCGGTCCCGCAAGTCACCACCGACGAGCGCAAGCAGATCATGGACATGTTCAACCGGCCCTGATCGGCTTGCTGCAAAGAAAAACGCGCCGTGATGGCGCGTTTTTTTGCGTCGGCGGCGACTTACTTGCCGACTGTCGCCGCCGATTTCACCGCGCACTCCACGTTGAGCGTGCTTTTGTCGGCGAAGGTGAGGGCAAGCGGAATCGTCGAGCCGATCTTGAGCGGCTTGGCGGGCTGTTCCATCATCAGGTGATAGCCCTTCGGCGCGAATTCCAGCGAGCCGTGCGCGGGCACCTCGACGGTATCGACGGGCGCCATCGTTGCCGTGCCGCCCTTGTTCTCCGACTTGTGCATCATCGTCATGGCGAACGCGGGACTCGTTGCGGCGGTGAGCGTCGCGGGCGCGTCGCCGGTGTTCAACACGACGAAGTAGCCCGATGACGGCAGACTCGGCGGCATCGCGCGGACCCAGCAATCATGCGCTTCGAGCGTGGCCGCGTGCGCGGCGCTGGCGAAGACGGCGAACGACGCGCATGCGAGCGCGCCCGAGAGGAATGTGTTCTTGTTCAAAGCGGCCTCACTTGACCGTGAAGTTATAGTGACCTTGCGTGCGATGACCGTCGGCTGCGACCGCGGTCCATTGCACCGTATAGACGCCCGGCGCGAGATCGCCGAGGGCGACGCTCATGTGCTTCTTGTCGCTCGCATCGACGGCCGACTTCGCGGTGTTGACTTGCGTGCCGTGCGCGTCGGTGACGAGAAGCGAACTGAAAGTCGGCTCGATGCGTTCACCGAACTCGATGGAGACTTCGTGCGGCGCGCTGACCGTCGCGCCCGGGCCGGGCTGCTGGAGCTTCGGCAGCGCGTGAGCGAACGCCAGTTGCGTGGAAGCGGCCAGCGCGAACGCGAGCACGCTCCGCAATGCGGATTGAAACGTCATGGTGTGTCCTGTCGAAAACATGGTGTCGCGACGCGCCTTATCGCTTCGGAAAGAAGCGGTCCACGCGTGCGGATGATGAGCGACTCAGCCGAATGCAGGCGGAGCGCGAGGTTGCGCGTTAGCGAAGCGCGAAAGAGGCGACGCGCTGTCGGCGTTAGCTACCGAGAAAGCGTCGCGAGGGAAGCGCGCGAAGATACTCGCGCGAACGAAGCTCGGCGGCGCCGGCGCGTGTCCGACGAAGCCGCAATAGCCGCAGGCGTCGAGCGCGCCGACGGCGCTGTGCCCGGCATGGTGCGCCGAGTGGATGTCGGGCGTATCGATGCGCGACGCGCATATCGATGCGAGCAGCGCTTCGAACGGCTCGGCCTTCAGCGTCTGCGATACGGCGGGCGCGAGCGAGAGGAGCAGCATCGCCCATACCGCCGCGATGCCGCCGATCTTTCTCATGATGCCGCGCCGCAAGGAATGCATGCCTGTTCCCGAGCCGATAACCAATAACCGCATAACCGATGCCGCTGAACGGGCGATTATGCCATGCACGAAAGTGCGGCTTTCCTGATGCGCCCGGTGCGTAACGAGTCGAATCGACGCAGCGCGCGGGCATCGTTTCGAGTATTGATCGTCATGGACCGTTGCCGTTGCTTTTCCATAAACGATGCTCTATAATCTTTTCTTCGACGGACGCGGGGTGGAGCAGTCTGGCAGCTCGTCGGGCTCATAACCCGAAGGTCGTAGGTTCAAATCCTACCCCCGCAACCAAATTCAAGGGGTTACAGTGCTTCGGCCTGTAACCCCTTTCTGTTTTTCCGCCGGGTATTTTCTCCGAGCGTCAGTATTCCTATCGAATCGCTCACCCTAGCGCGCGCCCGTGTCAAAATCCTGCATTCGACAACAGCCACCACGCTAACGAAGAGGCGCCGCTCATGGACATTCCGCACGACCTGCAAACCATCGCGCATCAGGAAAACACGCTCGTCTTTGCGCAGTTTCACGCCGATCAGGCGTGGCAAGTCGGCACGCAATTGCGCGAGATGGCGCTGGCACGCGATGCTGCCGTGGTGATCGACGTGCGCACCTTCGGTCAACGGCTCTTCTTCGCCGCGCTCGATGGCACGAGCCCGGACAACGCGCGCTGGGCCGAGCGCAAATCGAAGACGGTCGAGCACTTTCGACGCAGCTCGTATGCCATCGGTCTCACGCTGCAACAGGCGGGCACCACGCTCGCCGACAAGTTCGGCCTCGATCCCGCGCAGTTTGCATCGCACGGCGGCAGTTTCCCGATCCGCGTCGCGAGTGCCGGCGTCATCGGGTCCGTGACGGTGTCGGGCCTGCCGCAGCGCGGCGATCACCAGATGGTCGTCGAAGCGCTCTGCGCCGTGCTCGGCCATAGCTTCGCGGCACTGTCGCTGGACCATAGTTGAAGCTCCCGCCACGCGGGCGAGCGCGCCTTGTCGTTGCCGGTTGCCTCTACTTGCACCGCACGATCATCGAACGGTTCTTCACGTTCGCCGAGATCACGTTGCTAATGCCGCCGCCGCTCGGCCCGCCTTCCTCGTTGTCCTTCGAGACGATGTCATAGCCCGTCGCGCCGCACGCCTTGCCCGCGAGCACATAGCAGCTCGCCCAGCTCGAGCCCGCGTCGGCGCCGCTGCAATTGACGGCATAGCCCGTCTGGCCATCCGGCAAATTAATCAGCGACGCTTCGTTCGACGACGCGCATGCGCCGAGGCTCGCGACCAGTACCATGGCCGCGCTAATGCTCGCCGCGCGCCATGCTTTCGGCATCGTGCTTGCGCACGCCGGGAGTCGGCGCATCGGCCGATCGTTTCGATTCATCTTTTCCTCGTTGTGTTCGGAGCCGCCGTATTTTGGGATGAGCATTGTCCCATAGGCCGCTTGCAGGAAGCCGAGCGCACGGGATGAAGCAGTGCGGGCGCAATGCTTGCGATGCCTGAATCGACGAACTCGCGTCATCGATCGCGGCTGATGAGCCGTGAACTATTTTCCGGGTCGCGCGCCTTATGCTACTGGGGCATCGGTTCGATTTGCCGTCGAACGCATGATGGAGCGCGGCCGAACACACATCCCGGAACACATACGGAGGCAAGGGAATGGTCGACAGAGTGACGGGCCCGTATCGAGGCTATTACATCAGCGCATCGGCGCGGCTCGTTCCGGCGCACGACGCGAAGCCGGGTGAGCCCGGCACGGCAATCTATGTCGGGTCCGTGAGTCTTGCGCAGAACGGCCCCGACGAGCCGCGTCATTTCGAGGCGCTGGTCGATCTCGGTCCCGAGCAGCGCTTCGCCACCGAAGACGAAGCGCTCGCGAGCGTCGAGAAGGCGGCGCGCGATTACATCGACCGATTGCTGCAACCGACATGATGCGCCCGATCCATCTTCGCCATGCGGTGCTCTACGATATCGCGAACTGCCTCGTCGACCTGTTTCCGATCGGCGCGGACATCATCGAAATCGGAGGCGGAGCCGATGTCGCGCCCGCGCTGTTCGTAAGCTGGCGCACGGGCGGGGTGGCGAATCATGCGGGCAATATCGGCTGGGGCGTGCATTACCGCTTCGACGCGCGAGTGCTGCGCGACTATCCGCCTCTGTCGGATGAAGCGCGGCAGCGCGTCTGCGAGCGCGTGCGCGACATGACGCGCTCGCTCGACTTCAACTACGCCGACCCGCTCGCGAGCTCGCTGCTCGTCGTCGACGTGAACGAAGACGTGCTCGATCCGTGAGGTGCTTGCGCGCCGCGCCGCTGGACCCCGCGGCGCGAGCGCGAGTACCATAGACCGCGAATCGATTCACGCGCACGCAAGCGATACGGTGCCGCGTACCGAACCGAGTGCGTCAACCTCATCGCGTGCGGGCGCAGGCACCGCCTGCCGCTCGCCGCCCGATCCACGAGAGTCTCATGAACATTCGTTTTCTTTCCGACGCGCCCGATTATCGCGATTCCAATCTCACGATCGAATTCGCTGCGCTCGTCGATGGCCGACGCGTGCCATGCGCCATTTCCGTCGAAGCGCTTGAAGACCATTTCGGCGCGAAGACCTTCGACAGCGCGGGCTGGATCGATGCCTTCGATGCAGGCCGCGCCCGCATCGAAGCCGTGGCGCGCGAACATCTGCAGGTCACGCAGGGCATGCCGGTGCTGCTGAAAAGCGGCCACTTTCCGCCGGGGCGCGTGATCGTCGAATAGCGGCAGCGCATCTAACGGCTTCGAGCGTTAATCGACCGTCCAGCCGCGCCTGAAAAGGCTGCGCGTGCTTTCCCGCGGCGCAGCAACGGAGTAAAATCCTGTCATTCTGCCGCTTGCGATGCGATTCGCACGGCATGTCACTTGCTCACCAGTCTTTGTAAGCGTTGAGCAGCCATTATAAAAATCGCGCGGGGTCGTCATGTTCCATTCCTTTCTTCACGCGCTCGTCGAGTCCAATGCACTGTGGCTCATCTGGGCGGCGGTCGGTGTCCTGATTCTGGGCTTTTGCATCGTGTTTTCGTCGGTCGTGCTAGGCGACTCAGAGGAGCCGCTGTATCGCGCGGCTTCGGGATCTCGCCGCGACGACGACGGTCCGATGATCGTCTGACCGTCTCCGGTCTGCGAGTCGGCCAGCACGCGGCTCGTCTTCGAAAGCGGCATCAAAACGGGCGGAGCCGACCATGCCTCGTATGAGTGTCGACGACGCGCCCACGCGCCAGTCACGACATAAGAAGCAGCAGCGCGACGCGCTGCGCGAGCGCATACTCGAAGTCTCGCGCGGCATTGTCAAAAGGGAAGGGCTCGCGTCGCTCTCGATGCGCAAGCTCGCGGAGGCGATCGATTACTCGCCCGCCGCGCTGTATCTGCATTTTCGGAATCGCGGCGAGATCGAGCGGGCGTTGCGCGAAGAAGGGCATGCGCAACTGCGCGCGGCGTTCGAGCCGCACGCGAGCATCGCGGATGCCGCTGCGCGCCTGAGAGCAATCGGCCTCGCCTATGTGCAGTTCGGACTGAACGAGCCGGAAACGTACCGCCTGATGTTCATGGACAACGCGAACGCCAACAGCGGGAACGTGTCGGACGACAACGCCGCCATGCTCTCGCTGATAGCAGACGCATTCCTTGAACTTCAGGCAGCGAACCGGCTCGTAAGGCTGCCGTCCGGCGCGGCTGCCGCTGCCTGCGCGCAGGCTTTCTGGGCGAACCTGCATGGCATCACCGCGCTACAATTGAACGGCGCGGCAAGCGCCGACGTCGCGGCGAGAGAACTCGTCGAGTTGTCGCTCGATGCGTGGCTCGCCGCCTGCTGAGTGAAGTGACCGTACGAACCGTTTCGACTTCTCGACACGATGACCACCGAAGACATTCGTATTGACACCGCTAACGGCATCGGCTTCATTGCGCTCGATCGCCCGAAAGCGTTGAACGCGCTGACGCCCTCGATGCTGCACGCCATCGGCGAGGCGTTGCGCGCGTGGCGTCACGATCAGGCGATTCGCGCCGTAATCGTCTACAGCCCGCATGTGCGCGCGTTTTGCGCCGGCGGCGACATCCGTTTCCTCTATGAAGCCGCGAAGGCCGACGACCGCGATTCGATCGACGCCTTTTTCACGGAAGAATACAAGCTCAATCACGCCATCTTCACGTTTCCGAAGCCGTATATCGCCGTGGTGAACGGCGTCGTGATGGGCGGCGGAATGGGCATTTCGCAGGGCGCGCATCATACGGGCGGACTGCGCATCGTCACGCAATCCACGAAGATGGCCATGCCGGAAACGCGCATCGGTCTTTTTCCGGATGTCGGCGTGAGCTGGTTTCTCGCCCGCGCGCCCGGCGCGATCGGCCGCTATCTCGCCGCCACCGGCGCGAGCATCGGCCCGGCGGACGCGCTCTATGCCCGCCTGGCCGACGCGTATCTCGACGACGGCGCGCTGCCCGGCCTGATCGAATCGCTGCGTCATCAGCGTTTCCTGGATGGCGTCGCCATCGTGCGCTTCGTCGAGAACGAGACCACGAAGTACAAGGTCTCGCCGATTCCGGATACGAGCGCGCTCGCCGAGGCGCGCACGCTCATCGACAAGCATTTCGCCGCCGGCAACGGCGCGGCCATTCTCGCTTCGCTGGAGCGGGACGCGGATGCATCCGGCAACGAATGGCTGCGCGCCACGGCGGCCGCATTGCGCGAGCGCTCGCCGCTCTCCGTGGATGTGTCGCTTCAGCAGGTCGACCGCGCGCGCTTCTCGACGATGGCCGAAACGCTGCGCCGCGATCTCGATCTCACGCGCTCCGTCTTCGAGCGGGGCGACGTGCTGGAAGGCATCCGGGCGCGCATCGTCGACAAGGACAACCAGCCGCAATGGAAAGTGGCGCGCGCAGAAGACGTGCGGCCCGATGACGTCGAGCGCATGTTCGACAGCGCCTGGACGCCGGCGACGCATCCGCTGCGGTCGTTGAAGGATTAACGGAAGCGGCCGCTTGGCCGCTTGTGCTTGCGTTCAGGCGGTCTCGCTGCCCGCCATGAAAGCGCGCATGAAAACCAGCGCGCCCCAGCCCCAGATAGCGTTTGCGATGAAGCCCGGCGCGAGGCGCGGCAGCATGTTGCCGCTCGGCCAGATGCCGCGCGCCGGATCGATCACGAACGCGCTGACCGCCGTCAGCACGATGCCGCCGAACACGAGCGCACCGATCCACGGCGCGCGGTGTTCCGGCGCGACGCGCAACAGCCACGCCATCAATACGCCGAACACGGCGCTCCACAACGCATTGGCGATGAATTCCGGAATGCCGAGCGGCAGGAACGGCGCGGTCGAAAAGCCGGCGGCGTCGATCATTCCGGCTGCATGCAGCAGCGCGAGCGTCGATTCGCGAAAGAAGAGTGCGGCGAGAAAACCGGAGACGAACGGCAGAATGAGTTTTTGCATTGGCTTACCCGCTGGCGGGCGAGACCGCGGTTCGCGCGAGAATCGGGACGAGCGCCATTATAGGGGCGCGCGCCCGCCAGCCGGAGCCGATGCCTACTTCGCGATGGCGTCGCTTGCGGGACTGTGATGCAGCATGCGGTCGCTGTTGGGCGGCGGCGCGGGGCGCTTGACCGGCATGTTGTCGGGATTGTCGGGGCGCGCGGCGCTCGTTGCCGGCGAACCCGGCGCGCTGGGCGGCTTGACCATGGACGCGCCTTCGTCCGGTCCCGGTCGCGCGGTTTGCGCCTGTGCGGCGAACGCCATGCACAGAAGCGCAGCGGCCGCGATCGATTTGCTTTTCATGTCAGTCTCCGCGAGGCTCGACGCACGCGGGCGTCGCATGTTCGGTGTGACAGCGGGCGCGGGGAAAGATTCGGGATGCGCGCCCAGAACCGCCCGTTGCGCGCTGCGGTAAAATTGCGGATTAGCTGAAACAGACGTCTGCCATGTCCGCCGCTTCGAAAACCAGTCCCCGCCGCGTGTCCGTCGCTCCCATGATGGACTGGACCGACCGCCATTGCCGCTCGCTGCATCGGATGGTGTCGCATCACGCGTGGCTTTACACCGAAATGGTCACGACGGGCGCGCTGCTTTACGGCGATGTCGCGCGTCATCTCGCGTTCACGCCGGCCGAGGCGCCCGTCGCGCTGCAACTGGGCGGCAGCGAACCGGCCGACCTCGCCAAGAGCGCGAAGCTCGGCGAACAATGGGGCTACGACGAGATCAACCTGAACTGCGGCTGCCCGTCTGAGCGCGTGCAGCGGGGCGCGTTCGGCGCATGCCTGATGAAGGAGCCGGAACTCGTCGCGGACTGCGTGAAGGCGATGCGCGACGCGGTGTCGATTCCGGTGACGGTCAAACATCGCATCGGCGTCGATGCGGTCGAGGACTATGCGTTCGTGCGCGATTTCGTCGGCACGGTCGCGCAGGCGGGCTGCGACGTGTTCATCGTCCATGCGCGCAATGCGATCCTGAAGGGCCTGAGTCCGAAAGAGAACCGCGAGATTCCGCCGCTCAAGTACGACTACGCGTACCGGTTGAAGCGCGACTTCCCGCATCTCGAGATCTCGATCAACGGCGGCATCACGACGCTCGACGAAGTGGAGGAGCACCTGAAGCATGTCGATGGCGTCATGCTCGGGCGCGAGGCGTACCACAATCCTTATGTGCTGGCGCGCGTCGATACGCGGTTCTACGGCGCGACGACGCCGGTGCCGACGCGCGAAAAAATCGAAGCCAAGTTGATCGACTACGCGCGGGCCGAGCTCGCGCGCGGCACGTATCTCGGCGCGGTGACGCGCCATGCGCTGGGGCTATATCGCGGCGTCGCGGGCGCGCGCGGATGGCGGCGCACGCTGTCGGACAGCCGCCGGCTTGCGAAGGGCGACCTGAGCATCTTCGACGAGGCGCGCGCGTACTTGCGCGAAGCGGCGGAAGCGGTCGAGTCATGACAGTACGCGTCGATCGTAAAAGAATGCTCAAGAGGACTAGGCAAGCAAATACTTTGTTCGTATAATCTCGCTTCTCGATTGGCAGGCAATCTTGCGAAGTCGAGAAGTAACAAAGCGAAGTAGCAAATCAGTTGTCAGCGGTGGCTGTAGCTCAGTTGGTAGAGTCCAGGATTGTGATTCCTGTCGTCGTGGGTTCGAGTCCCATCAGCCACCCCAAAGAATTCATACGAAAAGCCCGGTCATCGCGACCGGGCTTTTTGCTTTCTGCTTTTTGCTTTTCCGCCGCTAAACACAGCCCCCGCACCGCGCCCGCACCGTGCTAGCATCAACGCACCACCACCCCGAACGAACGACCACGGAGACAGCTATGGCTACTTTGGCGATCGACGGCGTGCGTTGGGTCAACGACCGCGTGACCAATGTGCGCTGGGGCAGCTTCGATTCCGCGACGAACGACTGGACGGCGCCGACCGCCATCGTCGACGTCCATCAAGTCGTGGACGCCATCAAAAGCGGCAAGGAAGTGCGCACGCTCTTCAGGCTAGGCGGCCGCACGTTTCTCGGACCCAAAGTCACCGCATTGCCGTACTCGAACGGCCACGTGGGCATCGAGGCGCGCGTGCAGGAAGGGCAGATCGAGAAATCGCTCGAAGACTTGCCGCACGTCTGAATCTGGTTTGAGAGGAAGGCGTTGAATCGCGAACAGGCGCACAGGTTCGAAACCGAAATCATGCCGCGCATCGCCGAGGGCGTGGCCCGCGTGGTCGATGCGAAATTGCGCGTCGAAATCGTACCCGGCGGCAGTCCGCGCGAGCCGGCGCGGCTACGCGTGAGCGCGCCGCCGTCGGACGATGGCGCGCGCTCGCGGCGTTATCCGTTCGACATGAACGTCTTCCTGACCTGGGACGACGAAGAAATCGAGCGATTGCTGCGTCCCGGCGGCGAAGCACGTTTGCAGCGTTATCTCGACGCGCTCGGCGACAAGCTGCGCGCATGGCAGGACGCCCGCGAAGTGGATGTGCCGACGCGCTCGCAGGCGGAGCCGTCGGTGCTGCTCGGCGGGCTCGACTTCGAGGCGTGAGTGTCTATCGCTTGGACGATCGTGGAGGATCAGATGGCATCGTCGAATGAAGGCAAGCTGCGTGCATTCGTGCAGACGGCGGAACAGGGCGGCGGGTTCGTGTGGGTCATCACGCTCGTCGATTTCGCGGCGGGCGAGGTCAAGCGCGCGTTGGTGTCCGAAGACAACTTCGCCACGGCCGACGCCGCGCGCGATGCCGGCAACGATCGCCTGAAGGCGATGTCGAACGATCGGTAGCCGCACGGTCAGCGGCGCGCGAGCGGGTATGGCCGAGCAGCAACGAGAAGACGCGGACGAGGCGCGCGAGGCGCGAGAAGCGCGGTTTCGTAGCTACGAAGCGGCCGGCGAAGCGTCGATACGCGCGCAACTCGACGCGGCGCCCTCCGCCGACCCCGAAGCGGCGCACAAGCGCGCATGGCTGCACGCGAAGGACACCGCGCGTCAGGACGAGCAGTTCCGGGCGATGTTCGCGTCGGTGTCGTCGGCCAACGACGCGGCGCAACTCGCTCGCGAATCCGCGGAGGCATCGCGCCGGTCGGCGTTCTGGACGATGATCGCGGCACTGGCGGCGACAGCGGGCGTGATCGTCAATTTGGCGATTGCGCTGGGCTGGCTGGATTCACTCAGACGCTAGGTGTTCGGCGAAGCCAAGATGGTCCACCACGCGCGCACGGTCGGCTCGCCGTCGAGCGCGCGCAGGAAGTCGTCCGCAAAGGCGTCGCTGGCGGCTTGCCATTCGGGCGTGCCGGTCGGCAGGTCGTCCGGATTCTTCAGCCCGCGCGCATGGCGGATCACGGCGACGGCTTCGCTCAACGCGGCGAGGGATTCGAGACTTTGCAGATTCATACGCGGGTTTACGGCGCAAGGGCGCAAACCTTTAACCTGGTCCGATCTTGCCAGCCTGTGGAACCGGGCGACCTTTCCGAGGCGCCAAGCCAGCAGCCGTTCCGAACCCTGGACCTGTTGGCAGTCTTGAAAGCGTCCCAAACCGTCCGAGCCTTTGGTGCCTGGCGACCTTTCGAGAGCTTCGAACCAGCAGCCGTTCCGAACCTCTGAACCGCTCGGAGTCTTGTAAGCGTCTCCGCCCGTGCGAGCCTTGCAGGACACCAACGCTTCCAGTTCTGCAAGGCTCGCATTGCGCGCCTCTCACGCGCCTAACGCTCCGTAGCTTTCCCTCTGACATGCCCCGAAACCAGCGCGCCTGCATCCTTGGGAAGACGCCACAGATCGATCACGCCCAGCGCCCCGATCAACGCCACGATCAGAAACGCCACGCCGAAATCTTCCGGACCGATGGAGTGCGCATCATGCCCGTGCAACCACTCGCCGATGCGCAGCGCGATCGCGCCGGCCGCGACGCCCACGCCCATCGACATTTGAAACAGCGTGCTGGATAGCGCGGAGGCGCCGCTCATCTGCGTCTTCGGCACGTCGGCGAAGCTGAGCGTATTGAGCGCCGTGAATTGCAGCGAACGCGACAAGCCGCTCACGAACAAGACGACGACGATGACGAGCGTGGGCGTCGAAGGCGCGAGCAGGCTCATCGCGGCAAGGGATAGCGCGGCGATGAGCCCGTTGACCACCAGCACCGGCCTGAAGCCGAAGCGCCGCATCACGGGCGTGGTGACGAGTTTCATCGCCAGATTGCCGGCGAAGACGGAGAGCGTGAGCAGTCCGGACATGAACGCGTTCATGCCGAAGCCGACCTGGAACATCAGCGGCAAGAGGAACGGCGCGGCGCTGATCGCGATTCGAAAGAGCGACCCGCCGCCCATCGCCACGGCGAAGGTGTGCACCTTCAGCGCCGACAAATCGACCACCGGCTGTGTCGCCCGCATCAGATATCGCCACGACGCGATGCCTGCCGCCGCGCCCACTGCGACGAGCGCGCCGATCATGCTCCACGACGCGTCGTTGCGCCCGATCAGTTCCATCGCGTAGAGCAGCGTCGTGCAGGCGATGCCGCACAGCACGAAGCCCGCGAAATCGAAGCGGCGGTTGGCGTCTTCGCGCACGTTGTCGATATGGCGCAGCGTCAGCAGCAAGCCGATCAGACCGAGCGGCACGTTGAGATAGAAGATCCAGCGCCACGACGAATACGTGGTGATGAAGCCGCCGAGGGGCGGTCCGATCACCGGCGCGACGAGCCCCGGCCAGGTGATGATGGCGATCGCGCGCATCAGTCCGTCCTTCGGCGTGGCGCGCAGCACGGCCAGTCGACCGACCGGCACCATCATCGCGCCGCCGATGCCTTGCAGCACGCGCGCCGCGGCGAACGCCGGCAACGTCGATGTCGCGCCGCACAGCACGGAGGCCGCCGTGAACACCGCGATCGCGCTGCCGAACACCGTGCGCAGCCCGAAGCGGTCGGCCGCCCAGCCGCTGATCGGAATGAAGACGGCGAGCGTCAGAAGATACGCGGTGATGCCGAGGCTCATGTCGGCCGGATGCACGCCGAACGAGTGCGCCATCTGCGGCATGGCGGTCGCGATGATCGTGCCGTCCAGGTTCTCCATGAAGAATGTCGCGGCGACGAGGGAAACGATCAGCGACGAACCGGGCTTCGCTTCGTCGGACTGGCTGGGCGTCGTGGAGGATGACATCGGCTGCGTGGTTTGTCGTTGGAAGACGTTTTCGGTAAGCCATATCAAGCGAACTGCAAGCTCGGGAACCGGTTCCGCTGCATCGCTAAGCTCTGCATTCTATCGGCGGAGCAGACCTCGCGCGCCTATGGTAGCTTCTGCGCTTGTCGGCAATGCCGCCGTGGAACCGCGCCAGCAGGCGTCAACAAAAAGGAACGAAGCGATGAAGTATCGGAAACTGGGCGATTCGGGCGTCGACGTGAGCCTCATCGGGCTCGGCACCATGACCTGGGGCGAGCAGAACACCGAGAGCGAGGCGCACGAGCAAATCGACTATGCGCTTGCGCAAGGCGTGAACCTGATCGACGCCGCCGAAATGTACCCGGTCCCGCCGCGCCCCGAGACGCAGGGCCGCACCGAGGAATACATCGGCACGTGGCTCGCGAAGAACGCGGGCAAACGCGGCGATATCGTGCTCGCGACCAAGATCGCCGGGCCCGCGCGCCAGCCGCACAATCCGCGTCACATTCGCGGCGCGGGCAACCAGTTCGACCGCAAGAACATCAACGAGGCGATCGACAGCAGCCTCAAGCGCCTGCAGACGGATTACGTCGACCTGTACCAGCTGCACTGGCCGGACCGCAGCACGATGACCTTCGGCCGTTCGGCGTATCCGTACATCGACGACGAATACGCGGTGCCGATCGAGGAAACGCTCGCCGCGCTCGGCGATCTCGTCAAGGCAGGAAAGATTCGCTATGTCGGCGTGTCGAACGAAACGCCGTGGGGCGTGTCGCAATTCCTGCGCGCGGCGGAGAAGGCCGGGCTGCCGCGCATCGTCAGCATTCAGAATCCGTACAGTCTCGTGAATCGTACCTACGAACTGGGCTTGTCCGAATTCACGCACAAGGAAGGCATCGGTCTGCTCGCGTACTCGCCCCTCGCGTTCGGCTGGCTCTCGGGCAAGTACGAGGGCGGGGCGCGTCCGGCCGGCGCGCGGATCACGCTCTTCGAGCGGTTCCAGCGTTACAGCAAGCCGCAAGCGATCGCCGCGACGTCGTCTTACGTCGAACTGGCGAAGCGCCACGGTTTGAGCCCGACGCAGCTCGCGCTCGCGTTCGTCAACACGCGGCCGTTCACGACGAGCACGCTCATCGGCGCGACGTCGATGGCGCAGTTGCAGGAGAATATCGCGAGCGTGGACATCGAACTGTCCGATGAGATTCTGGCCGAGATCGAGGCGCTGCACGAGCGCCAGCCGAATCCGGCGCCGTAAGTCATAGGCATGATTTGGGCCGCCGCGCCGCGAATGTGTCAGCATTGATGTTCGGGCGCTTTCGCGGCTCAGAAGCTGCATGCACTATCCGGGCGATGCGCCTTCGTTGCATCGCGTCGCCCGGCTGAAACACCGAACGCGCATCCGAACACCGCGCGTTCGCGTCCTGCCGAAAGCCGCCGCGCCAGCATCAAACGGCTGCGCGCGGCCGCTCGCACCCGGGCGCGGTGCCTTTTAGCAAGGCACTGCGCTTGCTCGATGGTCCTGGTTGCCGCTGAGGCGCCCGTCGTGCCTCAGCGCGCTCTTCGCGAAAGGAGTCGTCGCTCATGTCTCAAGCAACGCCGCAGTCCCAAGATCTGGATCGCCTCACGATCGACACGATCCGCACGCTGTCGATGGACGCCGTGCAGAAGGCCAATTCCGGCCACCCCGGCACGCCGATGGCGCTCGCCCCCGTCGCGTTCCATCTCTGGCAATACCATCTTCGCTACGACCCCGACGCGCCGCTCTGGCCGAACCGCGACCGCTTCGTGCTGTCGGTCGGGCACGCGTCGATGCTGCTGTATTCGCTGCTGCACCTCGCGGGTGTCAAGGAAGTGGACGAAAGCGGCAAGCCGACCGGCAACCCGGCCGTGTCGCTCGACGATATCAAGCAGTTCCGCCAGCTCGACAGCAAGACGCCCGGCCACCCGGAGTTCCGGATGACGGCCGGCGTCGAAACCACGACCGGGCCGCTCGGCCAGGGCCTCGGCAACAGCGTCGGCATGGCGATGGCCGCGCGCTGGAAGGAAGCGCACTTCAACAAGTCGGGCGCGCCGCTTTTCGATTACCGCGTCTACGCGCTGTGCGGCGACGGCGACATGATGGAAGGCATCTCGCACGAAGCGGCATCGCTCGCGGGGCATCTGAAGCTGTCCAACCTCATCTGGATTTACGACAGCAATCGCGTGACGATCGAAGGCCACACCGACCTCGCATACAGCGACGACGTGGAATCGCGCTTTCGCGGCTACAACTGGAACACGCTGCACGTCGACGACGCCAACGACGCCAACGCGCTCGAAGCCGCGCTCAAGCAAGCGAAGGCGACGACCGACAAGCCGACGCTGATCGTCGTGAAGAGCATCATCGGCTGGGGCGCGCCGAACAAGCAGGACACGGCGGCGGCGCACGGCGAGGCGCTCGGCGACGAGGAAATCAAGCTCGCGAAAAAGTTCTACGGCTGGCCGGAAGACGCGCAGTTCCTCGTGCCCGACGGCGTCATGCAGCACGTCGCCGAAGGCATGGGCGCGCGCGGCAAGGCGGCGCATGCCCAGTGGAAGCAACGCTTCGACGACTACGAGAAGCAGAACCCGGATTTGGCGAAACAGCTCTGGCAGATGCTCGAATCCAAGCTGCCCGATGACTGGGACGCCGACATCCCGACGTTCGAGGCTGACGCGAAGGGCATGGCGACGCGCGAATCGTCGGGCAAGGTGCTCAACGCCATCGCAAAGCGCATTCCGTGGATGATCGGCGGCGCGGCGGACCTCGCGCCATCGACGAAGACGAATCTCAAGTTCGAAGGCGCGGGCAGTTTCGAGCATGACAACTACGCCGGGCGCAATCTGCACTTCGGCATTCGCGAGCACGGCATGGGTTCCGTCGCCAACGGGCTCGCGCTCTCGAACATGCGGCCGTTCGCGTCCACGTTCCTGATTTTCAGCGACTACATGAAGCCGCCGATCCGGCTCTCCGCGATCATGGAAGTGCCGGTCATCTATGTGTTCACGCACGATTCCATCGGCGTGGGCGAGGACGGCCCGACGCATCAGCCGATCGAGCAACTGGCTTCGCTGCGCGGCGTGCCGGGACTCTGCACACTGCGGCCGGCCGATGCGAACGAAGTGAGCGAGGCGTGGCGCGTGGCGCTGTCGTTCCCGAAGGAGCCGTCGTGCATCGTCGTCACGCGCCAGCCGCTGCCGACGTTCGACCGCACGAAGTTCGGCTCGGCTGAAGGCGTGCGGCGCGGAGCCTACGTGCTCGCCGATGCCGATGGCGGCAAGAAGCCGGAAGTGCTGCTGCTCGCGACCGGCAGCGAAGTGTCGCTGTGCGTCGAGGCATGGGAGAAGCTCACGAGCGAGGGGATCGCGGCGCGTGTCGTGTCGATGCCGTCGTGGGACATCTTCGAGAAGCAGGACGACGCGTACAAGGACTCGGTGCTGCCGCCCGACGTGCATGCGCGCGTGGCCGTCGAGCAGGCCGCGACGCTTGGCTGGGACCGCTACGTGGGGCGCTTCGGCGCGACCATCGTGATGCACACGTTCGGCGCGTCCGCGCCGCTGAAGGCGCTGAAGACGAAGTTCGGCTTCACGCTCGAAGGCGTCTACGAAGCGGCGAAAAAGCAGATCGAGCGCGTCAAATCCGCCGCCGGGGAGTGATCGACATGCAGATCGGCATCGTAGGGCTAGGGCGCATGGGCGGCAACATCGGCCGCCGCCTGATGCGCGACGGACACGAATGCGTCGTGTACGACCACAATCCGCAAGCCACCGACGCGCTCGCGAGCGAAGGCGCGACCGGCGCGAACGATCTCGGCGATCTCGTCGCGAAGCTCGCCGCGCCGCGCGTCATCTGGCTGATGCTGCCGGCCGGCAAGATCACCGAGGACACGCTTTCGGACCTGCACAAGATCCTGCAAGCGGACGATGTAGTGATCGACGGCGGCAACAGCTTCTACAAGGACGACATTCGCCGCGCCGCGCAGTTCAGGGAGCAGGGCGTGCATTATGTCGATGTGGGCACGTCGGGCGGCATCTGGGGACTGGAGCGCGGCTACTGCATGATGATCGGCGGCGACGAGGCCGTCGTGCGCCGGCTCGATCCGATCTTCGCGACGCTCGCGCCGGGACGCGGCGACATTCCCGCGACGCCGGGCCGCGAAGGACGCGATCCGCGCGTCGAGAACGGCTACATGTATTGCGGGCCGGTCGGGTCGGGGCACTTCGTGAAGATGGTGCACAACGGCATCGAGTACGGGCTGATGCAGGCGTATGCGGAAGGCTTCCACATTCTGAAGCACAAGGAATCGACGGACCTTCCCGAGAACGAGCGCTATTCGCTCGACCTCGCGGATATCGCGGAAGTGTGGCGGCGCGGCAGCGTGGTGTCGTCGTGGCTGCTGGACCTGACGGCGGGCGCGCTCGCGAGCGACGGCGGGCTCGAACACTTTTCGACCATCGTGGCGGACAGCGGCGAAGGGCGCTGGACGATCGAGGCGGCCATCGAGGAAGCCGTGCCCGCGCAGGTGCTCTCGGCGGCGCTGTACACGCGCTTCCGCTCGCGCGACGCCGATCTGTTCCCCGAGCGCATGCTCTCTGCGATGCGCTTCGGCTTCGGCGGCCACAAGGAGTTTCTGGCGAAGTAACGCGCTGAGCGTCCGGTTAGACGGCGATGGACCGCGACGGTCCATCGCCGTTTTTCATTTCATCATGCGACGGCGGAAGAGCCACGCGCAGACGAAGAACGGCAGCACGGCATAAGCGGCGAGCACGCCTGCGTGCAGCGCGAAACCGTCGAGCGGGCGGCCGAGCATCGCGGGGCGAATCAGTTCGACGGCGTGAACGAGCGGCAGCGCCTGCGTCACATGCTGCGCGAGCGCGGGTAGTTGCGCGACCGGAAAGAAGACGCCGGACAGGAGCAGCATCGGCGTGAGCGCGAGCGTCTGATAGAACATGAAGAAGTCGTAGCTCGGCGCGATGGCCGTGACGATCATCGCGGTGCTCGCGAACGCCAGCCCGGTCAACACGATGACCGGCAGCGCGAGCAGCATCGACGGAAAATTCGCGTAGCCGAGCGCGCCCGCGACCAGCATGATCGCGACGCCCGAGAGCACCGACTTGCTTGCGGCCCACACCACTTCGCCGAGCACGATATCGCCGAGCGTGAGCGGCGTGTGCATGATCGCTTCCCACGTGCGCTGGACGTGCATGCGCGAGAAGCCGGAGTACATCGCCTCGAAGCTCGCGGACATCATCACGCTGGAGGCCACCGTGCCCGCGGCGAGAAACGCGATATACGACACGCCCTCGACGTGGCCGACCATCAGGCCGAGACCGAGTCCGAGGCCGAACAGATAGATCATCGGGTCGGCGAGGTTCCCGATCATCGAGGCGACCGCGAGTTTCTTCCAGACGAGGTAATTGCGCCGCCAGACCGACATCCAGTGCGTCGCGTTGGCGGGCAGCGCGTTGGTGAGCGGCGCGGCGTCGCGCGCGTGCGTCTCGCTCGGCTTTTTGCTGGCGACGCGCGGTTGATCGAAGGTTTCCATCGCGATTAATCCACCATTTCACGCCCGGTCAGGCGCAAGAAAACATCTTCCAGATTCGCCGGACGATGCAGATAACGCACGCCCTCGCGCCCCTTGACGCGCGCGTGGACCGCTTGCGGATCGTCGACGTAGCAAAAAAGCGTCTCGCCGCTCACTTCCATGCGCTCGACGAGCGGTTGCAGTTCGGCGGCCAGCGCCTGCGGGTCGGGGCCGTAGATTTCGATCACGTCCGAGCCGATCACCGACGCGATCAGGTCGCGCGGACGGCCTTCGGCAATTTTCCGGCCTTCTTCGATCACGCAAACGCGGTCGCACAGGCGCTCGGCTTCTTCCATGAAATGCGTCGTGAGCAGCATGGTCTTGCCGCGCGCCAGCAGCGAGCGCAGACGTTCCCAGATGAGATGGCGGGCCTGAGGGTCGAGACCGGTGGTCGGTTCGTCCATGATCAGCACGTCGGGATCGTTGACGAGGGCGCGCGCCAAGGTCAGCCGCCGCTTCATGCCGCCGGACAATTCGCCGACGCGCGCATCCGCCTTGTTTTCGAGCCGCGCGAATTCGAGCAGCGACGGCACGAGCGCGTCCATGCGCGCGCCCGCGATGCCGAAGTAGCGGCCGAAGACGACGAGGTTCTCGCGTACGCTGAAGTCGGGATCGAGATTATCGAACTGCGGCACGACGCCGACGCGTTCGCGGGCGAAACGCGCGCGCGACGGCACAGGTTCGCCGACGAGCCGAATATTTCCGTGATCGGGCGACGTCATGCCGAGCAGCATCCTGAGCGTTGTCGTCTTGCCCGCGCCGTTCGGCCCGAGCAGGCCGAAGCATTCGCCGGGACGCACGTCGAACGAGAGGCCGTCGACGACGTTCTTCGCGCCGTAGCTTTTTATGACTTCGCTGAAATCGATGGCGGGCGCGCCGGCTGATTCCGGGGCGTGCTCGCGCGTGGTGCGCTGTGTCATGCGTTTTGTGCCGGGGAAAGTCCAGCGAGCTAGTGTAATCGAATGCACCGGCGCGGCGCTTGTGCGGGCAGAAGCGGTGCGCCGGGAGAGTCGTGCGTGCATGCCGAAAGCCGCGAAGCCTTGTGCGACGGGCTTCGTCGCAATCTGGCACGCGGCCAGCTAGTCATGAGTCCAACGTGGCGCGGGTTCGGCGCGCTACTGCGTGAAGTTAGCGTTTTCCATCGTTGCCACGTCCGGCGCGGCACAGGATCATGAAGTTACGCCGCAGTCAATCTGCGATGCGGCAGGGAGGCATCATGACAAGCTATAGAAAGATTCTGCTGTGCTACGACGGTTCCAGAGAGGGCCGCAAGGCGTTGCGACAGGGCGCGAATCTCGCGCTCGACCTCAACGCGGAAACGCACGTGCTCGCGGTGGTCGACATGCGGTCGAGCATCGCGCAGAGCGCCGGATTGCTGACCGATATGGCCTGCGGGCGCTTCGAAGACGCGGCGCGCGATATCTTGCAGGAAGGCGTCGAGTGGCTGCGCGAGCGTGGCCTGTCGGCGCAGGGGCATTTCGCGTTCGGCCATCCGATCGACGAAATCGCCGCGCTGGCCGACAGCCTCAAGGTCGATCTCGTCGTCGTGGGGCACCGCTGCCGGAGCGGGCTCGCTCGTTGGTGGATGGGCGCGGGCAACACGCCTTTGCTGGATCGCGTGTCGTGCAGCATTCTGGTTGCCGTCTGTCAGGCAGGCGAATCGGCGGAAGCGGAAGATGCCGCTGCGTATGCCGCGAAGCCTGCGAAGGCCGAAGCGGGCGCCTGAGCGTGGATGGCTGGCGGCGCACGTCAGCCGTTGAGATTGACGGCGACGAGCTTCCATGACACCAGCCCGCTGCGGTGAAATATGGCGGAATAGCGGGCGTCGCCTGCGCCGTGCTGGTACGTCACGACGAACGTGTTGATGCTGCGATAGCCGGCCGTCGTCTGCGGCGGTTGCGGAGCCGGATTCGATGCGCTCACGGACACGCTCGCCGGCGCCGACGCATTTGCATCGGCCTGGCCGGCCGCGGGCGGACGTTCGCCGGGATTGCCGCGCGGCGGTATGCCGTTCAGGATCGCGGCGACTCCGTCCGGCGTCGCGTATGAATCCACGAGCGGGCCGACCAGCGCCGCGCCGATCATCGCGCCGATGATCGCGAGCGGGTTGCCGCTCTTCTGCACATCGATGCGCCGCGTGAGCAGCGCGGCGATCTGATCCTTCAAGCTCGCGCGCAACGCGGGGAAATCGACGTATTGGTTGACCGTTTGGGCGTCTCGCGCGTCGGCCGCGCGCTTGACGCGGTCCAGCACGATATACGGCGACGCATAGACGAAGCCCAGCGCCGCGACGAGCAATACGGCGGCGAGCGTGGCGACAATGAAACGAGCGGTGCGGGACATGCGACGGCCAAGCCTTCAGCGGAGGTCAATGCAGGATTGACCGCGCCGACGCACGACTAATTCCCCAACTCGCCGCCAGTTCACGCCACCGTGCCGCCCGTGAGACCGGCGCGCTCTTCGTCGATGCAGCGGTCGATCATGCGCGACACTTCGCCGATCTTGCCGACGAGGATCAACCGCGACTCGCTCCGGTACACGCGCACGGGCGTGCTCCGCGGCGGCTCCGCGTGAACCGTCTGCGTGAGCGACACGCGCGCGAACGCAGGCTGGCGAGACGGCAGTGCGGGCATGGAATAGAAGAGATCCGGCGCAGCTTCGGCCCGCGAAGGCGCCGCGGTGCCGCAAGGAATCAACGCACGCAGATGACGCAGACGGCCGAACTGGCGAAAGGGCAGCAAACGGGCAAAACGTTCCATCATGACTCTCCAGACGATAGGACGCACCGCGGCATGCCGCGAGCGGCTGCCGTCCGTGCTTGATGTACTCGAAACGCGCCGCGTCTTGCGTGGCGTGAAGAGGCGCTCAGCGACGCATGAACGCGCGCTGCCGCCGCTGACTAGAACTCGCCCGAGCGGATCAGGCCCACTGCAATGCCTTCCAGCGCGAAGTCTCCGCTGCCGGACCGCACGAAAATGTTCTCGTAGTCCGGGTTCTCCGCGATGAGCTCGACGCCGTCGGGACGTCGCTTCCAACGCTTGACCGTGACGTCGTCGCCGAGCCGCGCAACGACGATTTGTCCGTCCTTCGCCTCGGTGCGCTTCTGAACGGCGAGCAGGTCGCCGTCCAGAATGCCGGCGTCGCGCATCGACAAGCCGCGCACTTTCAGCAGATAGTCGGGCTTGCTCGAGAAGAGCGCGGGATCGCACGCGTAATGCTGCGAGATATGCTCCTGCGCGAGGATGGGACTGCCCGCTGCAACACGGCCCACGAGCGGCAGCGAGAGCTGCATGATGCTCGCATGCGGCAACGTGAACTGGTGCGGCACGTCTTCTGAACGTCCTGCGTCGCCAATCAGCCGGATGCCGCGCGACGACCCCGCCGCCAGTTCGATGACGCCCTTGCGCGCCAGTGCCCGCAGATGCTCTTCCGCAGAGTTCGCGGAGCTGAAGCCGAGCTCAGCGGCAATCTCCGCGCGGGTCGGCGGAAAGCCGGTGCGCTCGATTGCGCGCTGGAGCAGTTCGAAGACCTGCTGCTGACGCGCGGTAAGTTTTGAGGTTCTGGTCACTGGCTCGGGCCTCTCGTGCACTGTATGGATCAACAGATGACTGTATTTTTATACAGTATTCAGAGCTTTTCAAGCATTACTTTAAGTTCGGCTCGAAACCGCAACACGCTCCGACGTTCGGCCCTGCGGGACCGCCGGCGACTCGCTTTAGCAGCTTTCGATATAAAAGACTGAAAAACGATTATTTCTGTTCATATAGGCCCGCCGATAGACTGATTCCGTCAATTGGATAAGACGGAGAACGGGGAATGCAAAGCACGAAAGCGGGATTGGGGACCAGGGCACGCAAAGCGCTGACCGCGCTGGCGCTGACGGCGGCGGGCATCGGCGCGATGGTCGCGGCGAGCACGCAAGGCCACGCGCAGACGTCGTTTCTGAATGTGTCGTATGACCCGACGCGCGAGCTCTATCAGGACTTCAATCAGGCATTCGCCAAGAAGTGGAAAGCCGAAACCGGCGAGACCGTCACGTTCAAGCAGTCGCATGGCGGGTCGGGCGGACAGGCGCGCGCGGTCATCGACGGCCTGCAGGCGGATGTCGTCACACTCGCGCTCGCCTATGACATCGATGCGCTCGCGGGCAAGGGACTCGTGGCCGCGGACTGGCAGAAGCGGCTGCCGGATAACGCCTCGCCGTACACGTCGACGATCGTGTTCCTCGTACGCAAGGGCAACCCGAAGCACATCAAGGACTGGGACGATCTCACGAAGCCGGGCGTCTCCATCGTCACGCCGAACCCGAAAACGTCGGGCGGGGCGCGCTGGAACTATCTCGCCGCGTGGGCCTACGCGCAGCACAAGCCGGGCGGCAACGAGCAAACCGCGAAGGACTTCGTCGCAAAGCTGTACAAGAACGCGGGCGTGCTCGACTCCGGCGCGCGCGGCGCCACGACGAGCTTCGTGCAGCGCGGCCAGGGCGACGTGCTGATCGCGTGGGAGAACGAGGCGTTTCTGTCGCTGAAGGAGTTCGGTCCGGACAAGTTCGAGATCGTGGTGCCTTCGGTGAGCATTCTGGCCGAGCCGCCGGTCGCGGTGGTCGACAAGGTCGTCGACAAGCACGGCACGCGCAAGCTCGCCGAGGCGTATCTGAAGTATCTGTATAGCGACGAAGGCCAGCAGATCGCCGCGCGCAACTTCTATCGTCCGCGCTCGGACAAGGTGCCGGCCGACCTCACGAAGCAGTTCCCGAAGATCAAGCTCTACACCATCGACGACACGTTCGGCGGCTGGACCAAGGCGCAGAAGACGCATTTCGCGGATGGCGGCGTGTTCGATTCCATCTATCAGCCGCAATAAGAACCGCAATAACAGCCGCAGTAAGCGCAAAACGTAAGCAAACCGAAGCGGCGCGCCATGACGCCGCCGGTCACACAAGCATTCGATGACACGCGCTCCCCGGCGCACTGGAACAGGACGAAAGCAAGGATGACGACTTTCACTTTGCGCAAGCCGAGCGCGCTACCGGGCTTCGGCCTGACGCTCGGCATCACGCTCGCGTATCTGAGCCTCGTGGTGTTGATACCGCTCGCCGCCACGTTCGCGAAGACGGCGACGCTCGACTGGGCGCAGTTCGTCCGCGCGGTGACATCGCCGCGCGTGCTGGCGTCGTATCGGCTGACCTTCGGCGCGGCGCTCGGCGGGGCGCTCATCAACGCGGTGTTCGGCTTTCTGGTCGCGTGGGTGCTCGTGCGCTACACGTTTCCGATGAAGCGCATCGTGGATGCCATCGTCGATTTGCCGTTCGCGCTGCCGACTTCCGTCGCGGGCATCTCGCTCGCGGCCGTGTATGCGGGCAACGGCTGGATCGGGCAGTATCTCGCGCCGCTCGGCGTCAAGGTCGCGTTCACGCCGCTCGGCGTGCTCGTGGCGCTGACGTTCATCGGCTTGCCGTTCGTCGTGCGCACGGTGCAGCCGGTGCTCGAAGACTTCGAGCGCGAGCAGGAAGAAGCCGCCGCGTGCCTCGGCGCGACGCGCTGGCTGACGTTTCGCCGCGTCGTGTTGCCGTCGCTTTTCCCGGCGCTGCTGACGGGCTTCGCGCTGGCGTTCGCGCGCGCGCTGGGCGAATACGGCTCGGTGATTTTCATCGCGGGCAACGTGCCGATGAAGTCGGAAATCACGTCGCTTCTCATCATCACGAAGCTCGAACAGTATGACTATGCGGGCGCTACGGCGCTCGCCGTCGTCATGCTGTGCGTGTCGTTCCTGATGCTGCTCCTCATCAACACGCTGCAATGGTTCCTGCAACGGCGCACGAGCCGCACGGGCGCGATCCCTGCGCACGCCGCGCATGCCGCGTCCGCGCAAGGGAGCCACGCATGAGCACGCCCGACACCAAAGCCATCGCGATGAACACCGCTGCGCCGCGCGATGCCCGCACGCTCGATCCCGTCACCGAACCGCGCGCGGTGCGCTGGCTGCTCACGGGCACCGCGCTGCTGTTCCTCGCGCTCTTCCTCGTGGTGCCGCTCGTCGCGGTGTTCGCGCAAGCGTTCGCGAAGGGCATCGACTATTACTTCGAGTCGCTCAAAGACCCGGACGCGTGGTCTGCGATCAAGCTCACGTTGACGACGGCGGCGATTGCCGTGCCGCTCAACGTCGTGTTCGGCCTCGCGGCATCGTGGGCGATCGCGAAGTTCGACTTCCGCGGCAAGGCGCTGCTGACCACGCTCATCGACTTGCCGTTCTCGGTTTCGCCCGTGATTTCCGGCCTGATCTACGTGCTGATGTTCGGCGCGCAAGGCTGGTTCGGTCCGTGGCTCGCGGCGCACGACGTGCAGATCATCTTCGCGGTGCCGGGCATCGTGCTCGCGACCATCTTCGTGACGTTCCCGTTCGTCGCGCGCGAACTGATTCCGCTGATGCAAGCGCAAGGCAACGACGAGGAAGAAGCCGCGCATGTGCTGGGCGCTTCGGGCTGGCAGATCTTTCGCCGCGTGACGCTGCCGAACGTGAAGTGGGGCCTGCTGTATGGCGTGATTCTCTGCAATGCACGCGCGATGGGCGAGTTCGGCGCGGTTTCGGTGGTATCGGGCCACATTCGCGGACAGACCGACACGATGCCGCTGCACGTCGAGATCCTCTATAACGAATACAACTTTTCGGCCGCGTTCGCCGTGGCCTCGCTGCTCGCGTTGCTTGCGCTCGTGACGCTCGGGCTCAAGCTCGTCGCGGAACGCCGCATGTCGCAATCGCTCGCCGATGCAGGCGCCACGAATTAAGGCAAAGGACACATCATGAGCATCATCGTTCGCAATCTGCAAAAGCGCTTCGGCGATTTCACGGCGCTCGACAACGTCACGCTCGACTTCCCCGCAGGCGAACTCGTCGCGCTACTCGGGCCGTCGGGATGCGGCAAGACCACGCTGCTGCGCGTGATCGCAGGCCTCGAATTTGCCGATGCCGGCCAGGTCGTGCTCAACGGCGAAGACGTCGCGCAAGTGGGCGCGCGCGACCGGCAAGTGGGCTTCGTCTTCCAGCATTACGCGCTGTTCCGGCACATGACGGTGTTCGAAAACGTCGCGTTCGGTCTGCGCGTGAAGCCGCGCCGCGAGCGTCCGTCTGAAGCCGTGATCCGCGAGAAAGTGCACGAATTGCTGAAGCTCGTGCAACTGGACTGGCTCGCGCAGCGGTTTCCTTCCGAGCTCTCGGGCGGGCAGCGGCAACGCATTGCGCTTGCGCGCGCGCTCGCTGTCGAACCGAAAGTGCTGCTGCTCGACGAGCCGTTCGGCGCGCTCGATGCGAAGGTGCGCAAGGAACTGCGAAGCTGGCTGCGCCGCCTGCACGACGATCTGCATATCTCCACGCTCTTCGTCACGCACGATCAGGAAGAGGCGCTCGAAGTGGCGGATCGCATCGTCGTGATGAATCATGGTCGCGTGGAGCAGGTCGGCAGCCCGCAGGATGTGTACGATCATCCGCAGACATCGTTCGTGTATGAGTTTCTCGGCGCGGCGAATCGCCTTCAGGGTCATGTCGATGCAGGCGGCTTCGTCGCGGATGGCGCGGCGCAAGCCATCGCCGCGCAAGCGCACTTCAGCGGACGCGCGCTCGCTTACGTGCGGCCGCATGACCTCGCGTTGTACCGCGCCGACGATGCCGCGGGTCTCGCGCATCGCGACGGTATCGTGGTCGGCGTGCGGCGCGTGGTGACGCTCGGCGGCTCGGTACGTGTGGAACTGGAAGGCGACGCGGGCGGCGTGCTCGAAGCGGAACTGGATCGGGAAGCGTGGCGCGCGCTGAAGCTCGATATCGGCGATGGCGTGCGCGCCGTGCCGCGCGCGCTGCGCGTCTTTCCGGCGCAATGAGACATCCATAAAACGGCAGCAAGACAAGAGAGGCGAACCATGAACTTCCAGCAACTGCGCTTCGTGCGCGAGGCCGTGCGTCAGAACATGAATCTGACGGAAGTAGCGAACGTGCTGTACACGTCGCAATCGGGCGTGTCCAAGCAGATCAAGGATCTCGAAGACGAACTGGGCGTCGATATCTTCATCCGGCGCGGCAAGCGGCTCACGGGGCTGACCGAGCCGGGCAAGCAGGTGCATCAGCTGATCGAACGTATGCTGCTCGATGCGGAGAACCTTCGGCGCGTGGCGCGCCAGTTCGCGGATCAGGACAACGGGCATCTCGTGGTCGCCACGACGCACACGCAAGCCCGCTACGCGCTGCCGAAAGTGATCCGTCAGTTCACCGAAGTATTCCCGAAGGTGCATCTGGCGCTGCGGCAGGGTAGTCCGCAACAGATCGCGCAGATGATCGTGAACGGCGAGGCGGATATCGGCATCTCGACCGAAGCGCTCGACCGCTATCCCGACATCGTCACGTTTCCGTGCTATTCGTGGCATCACACAGTTGTGGTGCCGAAGGACCATCCGCTCGTCGGGCGTAAAGACATCACGCTGGAGCAGATCGCGGAGTATCCGATCGTCACCTACGATCAGGATTTCACGGGGCGTTCACACGTCGACCAGGCGTTCGCGAGCGCGGGCGCGATGCCCGACATCGTGCTCACCGCCATCGACGCGGACGTGATCAAGACGTATGTGGAACTCGGCATGGGCATCGGCATCGTCGCGGCGATGGCCTATGACGCCAAGCGCGACACCGAACTCGTCGCGCTCGATACGCAGCACTTGTTCGAAGCGAGCACCACGCGCGTGGGCTTGCGCAAGGGCGCGTTCCTGCGCGCGTATGCGTACCGGCTGATCGAAATGTTCGCGCCGCAACTCGACGAAGCGCAGATCGCCGCGCAACTGCGCGAAGCGGCCTGAAACACGCATGCCGGCTGATTTACAATCGCCGGCATGAACACACAGACTCTCCCTCGCATCGCCGTCCTTGCAACGGGCGGCACGATTGCCGGACAGGCCGGCAATGCCGCGTCCACGGCCGGTTATAAGGCAGGCGTCGTAGGCGTCGACAAGCTGCTCGACGCCGTGCCTGCGCTCGCTTCCGTCGCGCGAATTCATGCCGAGCAGATCGCGAGCATCGACAGCAAGGACGTGAGCCTTGCGCTATGGACGACGCTCGCCGCGCGCATCAATGAACTCGCCGCGCAGGACGACATCGACGGCATCGTCATCACGCACGGCACCGACACGCTCGAAGAAACGGCGTATTTGCTGCACTTGACCGTGAAGACTGCGAAGCCTGTCGTGCTGACCGCTGCGATGCGGCCATCGACCGCGCTATCCGCCGATGGTCCGCTCAATCTGCTCAACGCGGTCACGGTCGCGGCGTCGAAACAAGCATCGGGGCAGGGCGTGCTCGTCGCGTTCAACAACCAGATCCACAGCGCCCGCGATGTCACGAAGACGAGCACGTATGCCGTCGATGCCTTTCGCTCGCCCGAAACCGGCGTGCTCGGTTTCGTGCAGGACGGCCGCGTGGAATTCCAGCGTATGGTGACGAAGCCGCATACGACGGCAAGCGAATTCACCGTGCCGGAAAACTGGCCGATGGTCGAGATCGTCGCGAGCTATGCGGGCGCCTCGCGCGTGGCGATTGATGCGCTCGTCGCGGCGGGCGTGAAGGGAATCGTCGTCGCGGGGACGGGTAACGGCTCGATGCACGAGAGCATCGCAGAAGCCGTGAGCGATGCGGTGAAGTCGGGCGTCGCGGTCGTGCGGGCGTCGCGCGTCGGCTCGGGACATGTGATGCGCAACGGCGCAGCCAGCGACGATGTGCTCGGCACGGTCAGCGCGGGCACGTTGAATCCCTACAAGGCGCGCGTGCTGTTGCTGCTGGCGCTATCGGCCGGCATGAAGGACGCCGCGGCGCTGCAACGCCTCTTCGATACCTACTGAATGCAATCCGACGCGGACACCCGACGGCAAACCGTCTGACCGACCAAGGCTAACCCGGCGCGCCGCCGGATGCCGCTCTCGGACCTTACTTGCCGCCCTCAGCCCAGAGCGGCATTTGTCCCGCGTGCCCATACGCGGGACGCCCCACGGTTCAGGCGCGAGCCTACGCAGCAGCCTTCGCTTGCTGCGGTTCTTCCGCCACCTGGAAATTCGACATGATCTCGAGCGCCCGCACCAGCGCCGAGTGATCCCACGCTTTGCCGCCATTGGCTGCGCACACGCTGAACAACTGCTGCGCGCTCGCAGTGTGAGGCAGCGCGAGGCCCATCTTGCGCGCGCCGTCGAGCGCGAGGTTCAGGTCCTTCTGATGCAGTTCGATCCTGAAGCCGGGATTGAACGTGCGCTTCGTCATGCGCTCGCCGTGCACTTCGAGAATGCGCGACGATGCGAACCCGCCCATGAGCGCCTTGCGCACGCGTTCCGGATCGGCGCCCGAGCGCGACGCGAAAAGCAATGCCTCCGCGACCGCTTCGATGTTCAGCGCGACGATGATCTGATTCGCCACCTTGCAGGTCTGTCCCGCGCCGTTGTCTCCGATGAGCGAGATGTTCTTGCCCATCAGTTCGAAGAGCGGCTTCGCGATGTTGAACGACTTCTCCGGGCCGCCCACCATGATCGTGAGCGTCGCTTCGCGCGCGCCGACTTCGCCGCCGGACACGGGCGCATCGAGGTAATCGCAGCCGAGCGCGTTGATCTTCTTCGCGAACTCCTGCGTGTCGAGCGGGTTGATCGAGCTCATGTCGATCACGAGCTTGCCCTGGCTCAAGCCGTTGGCCACGCCGTCATCGGCGAACAAGACGTTGGCGACATCGGGCGTGTCGGGCACCATCGTGATGACGATCTCGCTTGCCTGCGCAACGGCCGTCGAGTCCGCGACGACTTTCGTTTGCGCGCGGATATCGTCGGGCACCGGATACTTGCCGTTCACGACGAGCGCGTGACCGCCCTTGATGAGGTTGCGCGCCATATGCGCGCCCATGATGCCGAGGCCAATGAAACCGATCGTTGCCATACTGTGTGCTCCTCCTTTGTGTCGTGGTTCAGGCAGCGGCGCGCGCCTTGTCCGTCGCGATCGAGCGCAGCCAGCCGAGCCCGGCTTCCGTGCCCGCGAGCGGCTTATATTCGCAGCCGATCCAGCCGTCGTAGCCGATCGAATCGAGCAGATCGAACAGGAACGCGTAGTTGATTTCGCCGGTGCCGGGTTCGTTGCGGCCGGGGTTGTCGGCAAGCTGAATATGCGCGATCGACGGCAGATTCTTCTTGATCGTCGCGGCCAGTTCGCCCTCCATGCGCTGCATGTGATAGATGTCGTATTGCAGGAAGAGATTGTCGGAGCCGACCGCGCGAATCACGTCGAGTCCCTCGTGCGAACGGTTCAGCGCGAAGCCCGGAATATCGTATGAATTGCACGGCTCGACGAGCAGACGGATGCCTTCCTGCTTCAGCGCATCGGCGGCGAAACGGAGGTTCTCGATGATCGTTTCGCGCGCCTGTTGCGCCGAGACGCCCGCCGTCGGAATGCCGACGAGGCAGTTCAGTTGCGGCACGTTCAGCGCCTTCGCGTATTCGATCGCGCGCGGCACGCCGTCGCGAAACTCGGCGATGCGATCCGGCAGACACGCAATCCCACGCTCGCCTGCTTCCCAGTTACCGGCAGGCAGGTTGTGCAAGACGATCTGCAAGCCGCTGTCCCGCACGCGCGCTTTGAGATCGCTGATCGAATACGGATACGGAAACAGGAATTCGACTGCCTCGAAGCCCGCGTTCGCCGCCGCCGCAAAGCGGTCGAGGAACGGGACTTCGTTGAAGAGCATCGTCAGATTCGCGGCGAATTTCGGCATTGTTCTTTTCCTGATGGTCGGTCAGTGGGTCGTCAGTTGATGCTTCAGTCGAGCGGCGTGACGGCGGTGGGCGCGTCGGCACGGCTCTCGGCGAGCTCTTCGAACTCGTTGATCGCGTCGATCTCGGTGCCCATCGCGATGTTGGTCACGCGTTCAAGGATCATCTCCACGACGACCGGCACCTGATGTTCGGCCGCAAGCGCCTGTGCCTGCTTCAGCGCACCGGCGATGTCCTCCGGCTTGAACACGCGCAGCGCCTTGCAGCCGAGGCCTTCGGCGACCGCGACGTGATCCACGCCGTAGCCTTCGAGTTCCGGCGCGTTGATGTTGTCGAACGCGAGTTGCACGCAGTAGTCCATGTCGAAGCCGCGCTGCGCCTGTCGAATGAGACCGAGGTACGAGTTGTTCACGACGACATGCACGTACGGCAGCTTGAACTGCGCGCCGACGGCGAGTTCTTCGATCATGAACTGGAAGTCGTAATCGCCCGAGAGCGCGACGATCTTGCGCTGCGGGTCCGCCGCGCGCACGCCGAGCGCAGCGGGAATCGTCCAGCCGAGCGGGCCGGCCTGACCGCAGTTGATCCAGTTGCGCGCCTTGAACACGTGCAGAAACTGCGCACCGGCGATCTGCGAAAGACCGATCGTCGTGACGAAACAGGTGTCGCGGTCGAACGCCAGGTTCATCTCTTCGTAGACGCGCTGCGGCTTCATCGGCACGTTGTCGAAGTGCGTCTTGCGCTGCATCGTGCGCTTGCGCTGCTGGCAGTCCGCGACCCACGCGCCGCGGTCCTTCAGCTTGCCTGCGGCTTTCCATTCCTTCGCCACTTCGACGAAGAGTTCGAGCGCCGCCTTCGCATCCGAGACGATGCCGAGATCCGGTCCGAACACGCGGCCGATTTGCGTCGGCTCGATATCGACGTGAACGAACTTGCGGCCCTTCGTGTAGACCTCGATGCTGCCCGTATGCCGGTTCGCCCAGCGATTGCCGATGCCGAGCACGAAGTCCGATGCGAGCATCGTCGCGTTGCCGTAGCGATGCGACGTCTGCAAGCCGACCATGCCGGCCATGAGCGGGTGATCGTCGGGGATCGCGCCCCACGACATCAGCGTCGGGATGACGGGCACGCCCAGCGTTTCGGCGAATTGCACGAGCAGGTCTTCGGCCGCTGCGTTCAGCACGCCGCCGCCGGACACGATGAGCGGCTTGTCGGCGTCGTTGAGCATCGCGAGCGCCTTTTCGATCTGCGCGCGCGTCGCTTTCGGCTTGTAGACCGGGAGCGGCTCGTACGTGTCGATGTCGAATTCGATCTCGGCGAGCTGCACGTCGATCGGCAGATCCACCAGCACGGGACCGGGGCGGCCCGAGCGCATCAGATGGAACGCCTGCTGGAACACGCGCGGCACGAGCGCCGGCTCGCGCACGGTCACCGCCCACTTCGTGACCGGCTTGGCGATCGATTCAATATCGACCGCCTGGAAGTCTTCCTTGTAGAGACGCGCGCGCGGCGCCTGGCCGGTGATCGCGAGAATCGGGATGGAATCGGCAGAAGCGGAATAGAGGCCCGTGATCATGTCCGTGCCCGCCGGCCCCGACGTGCCGATGCATACCCCGATGTTGCCGGGCGCGGCGCGCGTATAACCTTCGGCCATGTGCGACGCGCCTTCGACGTGGCGCGCGAGCACGTGGCTGATGCTGCCCGACTTTTTCATCGCCGAGTAGAACGGGTTGATCGCGGCGCCCGGCACGCCGAACGCGGTATCGATACCTTCCTTTTCCAGCACGAGGACGGCTGCGTCGACGGCTCTCATCTTGGCCATGAATGTCTCCTTCCTTCAGTCTCTTTCCGTTATCGCTGTCTGCATCGAAGCAGGGTTCCGTTGCACTTTAAGATTGTGAAAAAGGTTTGATAAGATCAGTCGGAGTCGCTTTTTCCCAAACAAAAAGTTTCGAATGACGCAGCGGCGCGGCTCGGCACAGGAGACAAGGAAATGGACCGCTTTAAGCAGATCGAGACGTTCGTGCGCGTCGCGGAAGCCGGTAGCCTCGCGGCGGCGGCGCTGGAAGAGGGCGTGTCGCCGGTCATTCTCGGACGGCGCATCGACGCGCTCGAGAAGCGCCTCGGCGTCAAGCTGATGTACCGCTCGACGCGGCGGCTCGTCGTCAGCGAAGAGGGCGCGGCATTCCTCGACCGCTGCAAGAATCTGCTCGCCGAGTGGGACCAGGCGGAAAACGAACTCGCGGCGGGGCGGCGCGCGGTCGGCGGGCATCTGATCGTGTCGGCGCCGGCGGCATTCGGGCGCATGCACGTCGCCCCGCACGCGCCGGCGTTCCTTGCCGACAAGCCGGAATTGCAGATGTCGTTCAATCTGACCGACCGCGTCGTGGATCTGGTGCGCGAGGGCTACGATCTGTCGATTCGCATCGGCGGCACGGTCGATCCGAACTTCGTCGCGGTGAAGCTGGCGAGCAACCGGCGCGTGGTGTGCGGCACGCCCGCGTACTTCCGCAAGCACGGCAAGCCGAAATCGCTCGACGATCTGCCGAATCACAACTGCCTCGCGTTCAACCTGCAAGGCGGGCAGAACCGCGGCTGGTACTTCCGGCGCAACGGCAAACTCGTGACCGTGCGCGTGAGCGGCAACCTCGACTGCAACGACGGGGAATTGCTGCATCGCTGGGTGTCGGAAGGACTCGGGCTCGGCTGGCGCTCCACGTGGGAGATCCAGCGCCAACTGGCGGCGGGCGAACTCGAAACCGTGCTCGACGAGTACGAGTTGCCCGACTACGACATCCTCGCCGTCTACCCGCAACAACGCTACGTGCCGGCGCGCGTGCGCTACTTCATTGATTATCTGAAGGAAATCTACGCGCAGCCCGGTTATTGGAGCCGCGCGGTCGAGCCGCCCGGCGAAGCGCACCGGCAGCCGGGCGCGGGCGCGCTAAATGATTGAAAAAATGGCGAAAGTCAGTCGGAAAACTCCGGTTTGGCTTGCCGTCCGACCGCCAAACGGTATATACTCGCTGGCTTCTCACTTGCCGCACCGGTCCGACGCCCGGGCGGCTTTAATCCACAAGTAGCCAAAAGGAGTGAATATGCGTCATTACGAAATCGTCTTTATCGTGCATCCCGATCAAAGCGAGCAAGTGCCCGCGATGATCGAGCGTTACAAGAGCACGATCACGTCGCACGGTGGCCAGATCCACCGTATCGAGGACTGGGGCCGCCGCCAACTGGCCTACATGATCGAGAAACTCGCGAAGGCTCACTACGTCTGCATGAACATCGAATGCGACCAGGCGACGCTCGAAGAACTGGAACACGCGTTCAAGTTCAACGACGCCGTTCTGCGCCACCTCATCGTCAAGATGAAGAAGGCCGAAACCGGCCCGTCGCCGATGATGAAGGAAGTGCAGCGCGAAGAAGCCAAGAAGGCGGCCAGCCAGCCGTCCGAAGCGCAGGCTTAAGGACAGTTCAACACTGTCAAGCCACCAGGGAACCGAAACTCACTCGTGAACCGGCTGCAACTGACAGCGAGCGTCGTGGAACGCGAACCGGTGCGATACACGCCCGCCGGCATCCCGATCGCAAGCTGCACGTTGCAACACGCGGCGGAAGTCGTCGAAGCGGGCATCGCCCGAAAGATCGAACTGACACTGCCCGCGGTCGCTGCCGGAGAAGCGAGCGGCAGGCTGGAAAGCTGTCCGATGGGCGTCGAAACGCGCTTCACGGGCTTTCTGGCGAAGAAGGGCCGTAACTCACGAACCCTGGTGTTTCACATCACAGAATTGCAGGACATTGGAAAGGACTGAACATGCCCCGCCCGACTGGTAAGAAATTCGACAAGCGTCGTCAGCAACAAAACCCGCTCTTCAAGCGCAAGAAGTTCTGCCGCTTCACGGCAGCCGGCGTCGAGTACATCGACTACAAGGACACGGAAACGCTGAAGGACTTCATCGGCGAAAACGGCAAGATCACGCCGGCTCGTCTGACTGGCACGAAGGCGCACTATCAGCGCCAGCTCGACACGGCAATCAAGCGCGCGCGTTTCCTCGCGCTCCTGCCGTACACCGACCTGCACAAGGCCTAATCAGACGACGCATAAGGAATAGCCAAAAATGCAAATCATTCTTTTGGAAAAGGTCGTCAACCTGGGCAACCTAGGCGACATCGTCAAGGTCAAGGACGGCTACGCACGTAACTTCCTGATCCCCGGCAAGAAGGCTCGCCGCGCGACCAAGGACGCGATCGCCGAATTCGAAGTTCGCCGCGCCGAACTCGAAAAGAACGCCGCTGAAAAGCTGGCTGCAGCGCAAGCTCAAGGCGACAAGCTGAACGGCTTCACGGTTCAGATCTCGCAGAAGGCTGGCGTCGACGGCCGTCTGTTCGGTTCGGTCACGAACGCGGACATCGCCGAAGCACTGAAGTCGCAAGGCTTCGCGGAAGTGGAAAAGGCGCAAGTGCGTCTGCCGCAAGGCCCGCTGAAGATGGTCGGCGACCATCCGGTTCAAGTGGCGCTGCACACGGACGTCGTGGTCGACGTTACGGTGTCGGTGCTCGGCGAACACGCCTAAGTTTCACGCGGGGCTTCGGCTTCGCGAGCAGTAAGAAAGGGCAGGAACCTTCGCGGGTTCCTGCCTTTTTTGTTTGTCCGATCAATACACCGCATGGCCGATTTCGTCGATAATTCCACCCCATGAACGCACCGTCCAAAGATCCGCAACTCGACGCGCTGAAGGTTCCGCCGCACTCGATCGAAGCCGAGCAATCGGTGATCGGCGGCTTGCTGCTGGATAACGCGGCATGGGACCGCATCGCCGACGTGATGTCGCAGAGCGACTTCTATCGCTACGACCATCGCATCATTTACGAGCACATCGGCAAGCTGATCGCCGCGACGCGGCCGGCCGACGTGATCACCGTCTACGAATCGCTCACGATGGCCGGCAAGGCCGAGGAAGTGGGCGGCCTCGCGTATCTGAACGCGCTCGCGCAGAACACGCCGAGCGCGGCGAATATCCGCCGCTATGCGGAAATCGTGCGCGACCGCGCGGTGCTGCGCCGTCTCGTGTCCGTGGCGGATGAAATCTCCGCCGACGCATTCAATCCGCAAGGCAAGGAAGTCCGGCAGATTCTGGACGAAGCCGAAGCGCGCGTGTTCTCGATCGCCGAAGACGGCGCGCGCGGGACGCAAGGCTTCCTCGAAATCGGACCGCTGCTGACGCAAGTCGTCGAGCGCATCGATACGCTGTATCACACCGCGAATCCGAGCGACGTGACGGGCACGCCGACCGGCTTTGTCGATCTCGACCGCATGACCTCGGGCATGCACGGCGGCGAACTGATTATCGTGGCGGGGCGCCCGTCGATGGGTAAGACGGCGTTCTCGATGAACATCGGCGAATACGTGGCCGTGGAGTACGGCTTGCCCGTTGCCGTGTTCTCGATGGAAATGCCCGGCACGCAATTGACCATGCGTATGCTCGGTTCGGTCGGCCGGCTCGACCAGCACCGCATGCGCACGGGCCGGCTCACCGACGAAGACTGGCCGAAGCTCACCCATGCCGTGCAGAAAATGAGCGAGGCGCAGCTTTTCATCGACGAAACCGGCGGCCTCAATCCGATGGAACTGCGCTCGCGGGCGCGGCGTCTGTCGCGCCAGTGCGGCAAGCTTGGGCTGATCATCGTCGACTACTTGCAGCTGATGTCGGGCTCCGGCGGCGGCGAGAACCGCGCGACCGAAATCTCCGAGATCTCGCGTTCGCTGAAGGGGCTCGCGAAGGAACTCGACGTGCCGGTGATCGCGCTGTCGCAGCTCAATCGCGGTCTGGAGCAGCGTCCGAACAAGCGGCCGATCATGTCCGACCTGCGCGAATCCGGCGCTATCGAGCAGGACGCGGACGTGATCCTCTTCATCTACCGCGACGAGGTGTATAACCCTGACAGCCCGGACAAAGGCACCGCGGAAATCATCATCGGCAAGCAGCGTAATGGTCCCATCGGACCGGTCCGCTTGACGTTCCACGGCCAATACACGAAGTTCGACAACTTCGCCGGCGTTCAGAGCTTCTACGGCGGCGAATAGCCTCGTTCGCGCAAGACTGTCAAGCCTTCGATCAGAGCCCCATGCACGCGGCGTCCGAGCGCGGTGCGCGGGGTGCTGGGCGCAGGTACAATATGTCGGTTTGATGTCAGCCTCATTGACCCATCTATCGGGACTTTCATGTTCGGTCGTTTCATGCCCACCGAGGGCAAATTCTTCGAGATTTTTAACGCGCACGCGAAATGCATGGTCGATGCAAGCCGCGAGCTCGAACTGCTGATCGACAACCTCGACGAAGCCGAGGTTCACAAGCAGAACGTCCAGACCAACGAAAAGCGTGCCGACAAGCTCACGCACGAAACCATCGATCTGCTGCACAAGACGTTCATCACGCCGCTCGACCGCGACGAAATTCACAAGCTCATCACGACGATGGACGACATCCTCGACCTGATGGAGGACGTCGCCACGGCCATTTCGCTGTACGACGTGCGCGCGGTGACGTCGGAAGCGAGCCAGCTCGCGCATATCTGCACGGCCACGTGTCTGCGCGTGCAGCAGGCCGTGAGTCTGCTCGAAGACATGAAACGCGCGAGCGAAATCCTCAAGATCTGCGAAGAAATCGACCGTCTGGAGTCGGATGCTGACCGCGTGCTGCGCTCGGCCATGTCAAAGCTCTTCCGCGAAGAAGACGACGTGAAGACGCTCATCAAGCTCAAGGCCATCTACGAGCTTCTGGAGACGATCACCGACAAGTGCGAGGATGTCGCGAACATCATCGAAGGCATCGTGCTGGAAAACGCCTGATCATGCCGCCCGAGCCCGTTCGCGCAGGACTTATCGGATGCGGCGGGCGATGACGACACAGACCGGCCGTCAGTACAGCGCCGGTCAATACCACACCAACTGATGCATTCGATTCAACTCGCTATCTGGGCAGTCGCTACGCTCGTCATGGTCGCACTCGTGTTCGACTTCATGAACGGCTTTCACGACGCCGCCAACTCCATCGCGACGGTCGTTTCGACCGGCGTGCTGAAGCCGCAGCAAGCCGTCGCGTTCGCGGCCGCGTTCAACGTCATCGCGTATTTCATCTTCCACCTGAAGGTCGCCGCGACGGTCGGCAGGGGCACGATCGACCCGGACATTGTCGATCACTACGTCATCTTCGGCGCGCTCGTGGGCGCGATCGGCTGGAACATCGTCACGTGGGTGTACGGCATTCCGTCGAGTTCGTCGCATGCGCTGATCGGCGGGCTCGTCGGCGCGGCGCTCGCGAAGTCGGGCTGGGGCTCGCTCAACTGGGACGGGCTCCTGAAGACGGTCGCGTTCATCTTCATCTCGCCGCTGCTCGGCTTCGTGCTCGGCTCGTTTTTCATGCTGCTCGTATCGTGGCTGTATTTCCGCACGCCGCCGTCGAAAGTGGACCGGCGTTTCCGGCGTCTGCAATTGCTTTCGGCCGGGCTGTATTCGCTCGGACACGGCGGCAACGACGCGCAGAAGACCATCGGCATCATCTGGATGCTGCTGATCGCGACCGGCTACGCCTCCGTAGGCTCGGACGCGCCGCCGATCTGGGTCATCGGGCTCTGCTATCTGTCGATGGGACTCGGCACGCTGTTCGGCGGATGGCGCATCGTGCGGACGATGGGCCAGAAGATCACGAAGCTCAAGCCCGTCGGCGGCTTCTGCGCGGAGACGGGCGGGGCGATCACGCTCTTCGTCGCGTCGTTCCTCGGCATTCCCGTTTCCACGACGCACACCATCACCGGCGCGATCGTCGGCGTGGGCGCGACGCAGAAGTTCAGCGCGGTGCGCTGGGGCGTCGCGGGCAACATCGTGTGGGCGTGGATTTTGACGATTCCGGCTTCCTCGGCGCTCGCCGCGGCGGGCTGGTGGCTCGGGCACCGCTTCCTGTAAGCAGTCAGTTTGGCCCGCGGCCCGCGTCAGAAAGCGGGCCGCGGCGCATCAGATGATCGGCGACGACACGCCGTCCATCGGGATGATCGCGCCCGACACATAACTCGCGCGGCGGCTCGCCAGAAAGAGGGCGACGTCGGCGATTTCCTCCGGTTTCGCGTAACGCCCGAGCGGCACCTTGGCCTGACTTTCGGCGAGCACCTGATCGCGGGTGACGCCTTGTCGTTGCGCCTCCAGTTGCAGCGCTTCCTCGACGCGCTCGGTGAGCGTCGCGCCCGGATTGATCGCGTTGATGCGAATGCCGAGCTTCGCGTAGTGATGCGCGAGTCCGACCGTGTTGAGCATCAGCGCCGCGTTGGCCGCGCCGCCCGCGATATGAATGTCCGTCGCGATCTTGCCGCCCATGCCCACGATGTTGACGATCGCACCCGGTTCCGCGCCGGGCTCGCTGCGCAGGCGCTCGGCCATGCGCTTGAGCACGACTTGTTGCGGATAGACGTACGAGAAGTACTTCGCGTCCATCGCGGCCTTGTAGGCGGCGGCGTCGAGCGTATCGGGGTCGTAGCGGCGGGCAGCGCCTGCGCTGTTGATCAGAATATCGATGGGACCCAGCGCGGCGCTTGCTTCTTCGACCACGTCTTCCGCGCTATGCGCCTCGTGAAGATCGGCGCGCGCGAGGTGGACGTGATGACCGTCGGCCGCCAGTTGTTCGCGCGCACGGGCGAGATTCGCGGCATCGCGCGAGACGATGGCGACTTTCGCGCCTTCGCTCGCAAACGCCTTCGCGCACGCAAAGCCGATTCCCTTGCTGCCACCCGTGATCAACACGACCTTGCCGGCCAGTCCCAGATCCATGATCTTGCGCTCCTATCGGTTCTTTGATGTCGCTGTCGAGGAAGTATCGAACACGATAGCAGAGCAGGGCGCAGGGTGTCGCATTGCGCGGCTTGCGTCGCGTCAGTCGGCCCCTGTTGCGAATCGGGCGATGGGGTCGTCGTTCGATGCGGTGCGCGGTGGAGTTAGCGAGCCCGTCGACGCCCGCATCGCGCGCACGGGCGGTTCGGCGGGCTGCGACGCCATGGCCGCTTGCGCTTGCTGGCGGGCGGCGCGTGAGAGTGGCGGCGGAGGCTCGTAGGCATCGGCGGCGGCCTGGATCGGATCGGGTGCCTGGCTCGCGGACGCGATTGTTCTTCTGCTGGCTGTCTGCGCCTGACGCTGTGCGGCGGTCAACGATGCGGGCGGTGGTTCGTATGCGTCAGCGCCGGCGGCAGGTGTTTGACGGGGGTAGGCCGAAGCCGCTGCAGACGATTGCCGCTGCGCGGCGCTCGACGAAGCGGGCGGCGGTTCGAAGGCATCGGCATTGGCTGATGCTGCAGGCGTTCGACGCGCGTAAGCCGAAGCCGCAGCAGACGATTGCCGCTGCGCCGCGGTCAGCGATGCGGGCGGTGGTTCGAAAGCATCGGCGCTTGCGGTCGCTGCGGGCGTTTGACGTGCATAAGCCGAAGCCCCAGCCGACGACTGCCGCTGCGCAGCGTTCACCGACGCCGGCGGCGGCTCGAAGGGGTCCGCGCTGACGGCTGGTGCAGGCGCTTGACGCGCGTAAGCGGAAGCCGCAGTAGACGACTGCCGCTGCGCAGCGCTCAACGTTGCGGGCGGCGGTTCGAACGCGTCCGCGCTGGCGGCTGGTGCAGGCGCTTGACGCGCGTAAGCGGAAGCCGCATTAGACGACTGCCGCTGTGCAGCGCTCAACGTTGCGGGCGGCGGTTCGAACGCGTCCGCGCTGGCGGCTGCGGTACGCGTTTGACGCGCATAAGCCGAAGCCCCAGCAGACGACTGTCGCTGCGCAGCGTTCACCGACGCCGGCGGCGGCTCGAAGGGGTCCGCGCCGGTGGTTGCGGCCGGCTTCTGGCGGGCATAGGCCGAGGCGACCGAAGCCCCGGCCGTCGTCGCTGAGACTGGCGCCCGACTCGCATAAGCCGAAGCCGTAGACGTTTGCAGCTGCGCCGCGCCGATCGACGTCGACGGTCGCTCGACGGCAGCGACGCTGGCCGTTGCCGGCATCGGCTGACGCGCATACGCCGGCTCCCCAGAATCCGCCCCGCGCGACGCCACATACGTCGGCGCATCGAACGGCGTCGGCGCCGTCTTCGGCGGCGCGACGCGGCGAATGCCGTCGAACCGCTTCGCCCAGTAGGGGTTCGTCAGGTAATCGAGCCGCACGGTGCCGCCCGTCGACGGCGCATTCACGAAACGCAGCTTGCCGACATAAATGCCGACGTGCGAATGCGGTCGCCCGGTCGTGTTGAAGAAAATCAGATCGCCGGGCGCGACTTCGTCCGGCTCGATGGATTCTCCGCGCCCGCTCATCTCGGCGGTCGTGCGCGGCAGATTCACCGACGCGGCACGATCGACGACATAGCGCACGAGCCCGCTGCAATCGAAGCCCGCCTCCGGCGTATTGCCGCCCCAGCGGTACGGCACGCCGACGAGCGACATCGCCTGAATGGAGATCTCCTCGCGCCCGACGCTGTGATCGACGAAGTTCGGGAAGCCCGACGGCGGCTTATACGCGCGCGGCGTCGTGCTGGCCGATACCGCGGGCTTGCGCCCCGCCTGTTGCGGCGCGCTTCCGCACGCGGCAAGCAGGACGGACACGAAAAGCGGTAGCCAGATTCGACGCATTGGAGCCGAGCGAGCGCGCTCGCCGAAGAGAAGACAGTCCGCCGATACTAGCCCGCCGCACGGCCGTGCGGCAAGACATCGTGAGGTTCCACTTTAACTTTGTGCGATAAGTGTTGCGAGAGCGGAACGCGCGGACAAAGAAAAGCCCGGCGGATCGCTCCGCCGGGCCTTTGCATCGAACCGTGCGTCTTACAGAATGTCCGAAGCGTAATCCGCGAGCCGCGAACGCTCGCCGCGCGCCAGCGTCACATGGCCGCTGTGCGTCCAGCCCTTGAAGCGGTCGACGACGTAAGTCAGCCCCGAACTCCCTTCGGTCAAATACGGCGTGTCGATCTGCGCGATGTTGCCGAGGCACACGATCTTCGTACCCGGACCGGCGCGCGTGACGAGCGTTTTCATCTGCTTGGGCGTCAGGTTCTGCGCCTCGTCGATGATCACGTATTTATCGACGAACGTCCGCCCGCGCATGAAGTTCATGCTCTTCACCTTGAGCCGCGAGCGGATCAATTCCTGCGTGGCTGCGCGGCCCCATTCGCCGGCGGCATCGTCGGTTTTCTGGAGGACTTCGAGGTTGTCGTCGAAGGCGCCCATCCACGGCTGCATCTTCTCTTCCTCGGTGCCCGGCAAGAAGCCGATGTCCTCGCCGACCGGCACCGTCGCGCGCGTGACGATGATCTCGTTGTAGCGCTTGTCGTCGAGCACTTGCGCAAGGCCGGCGGCGAGCGCCATCAGCGTTTTGCCGGTGCCCGCCTGACCGAGCAGCGTGACGAAATCGACTTCCGGATTCATCAACAGATTCAGCGCGAAGTTCTGCTCGCGATTGCGCGCCGTGATGCCCCACACGTTGTTCTTGTGATGCCCGTAGTCGCGCAGCGTCTGAAGCAGCGCCGTCTTGCCGTTGAGTTCGCGCACGACCGCGTGGAACGACGGCTCGCCGTTCTGCGGCTCGAGATAGACGAACTCATTGACGAGCATGGACGGGCAAAGCGGCCCGGTCACGCGGTAATACGTGGTGCCGGTCTTGGTGTCCTGCCAGCTTTCCATGCCCTTCGCGTGCTTGGTCCAGAAATCCTGGGGCAGCGCGCGCACGCCGGAATAAAGCAGGTCCTTGTCTTCCAGCACCTGATCGTTGAAGTAGTCCTCGGCGGGCAGGCCGAGCGCGTGGGCCTTGATGCGCATGTTGATGTCTTTCGACACCAGCACGACCTGCCGATCCGGCCGCTCCTTCTGAAGCGCGCGCACGACGCCGAGAATCTGGTTGTCCGCCTTGCCGATAGGCAGGCCTTCGACCGGCTCGATCTCGGTCAGCGTCGTCTGGAAATACAGGCGGCCGAGCGCGTCGCGGTTGCCTTGCGCGGCAAGCGGAATGCCCTCCGACATCTGGCCCGCGTGCGCGACGAGCGCGTCGAGCGTGCGGCTCACCTGACGGGCATTGCGCGCCACTTCCGACATACCCTTCTTGTGATTGTCGAGCTCTTCCAACGTCATCATCGGCAGATAGACGTCGTGTTCCTCGAAGCGGAAAAGCGAGCTCGGGTCGTGCATCAGCACGTTGGTGTCGAGCACGAAGAGCTTGCGCAGTTCTTCCTCGACCGCGCCGCGCTGGCGGCGCTTGTTCTGCGTGCGCGGATCCTTGGCGGGCGCGGCGCTCGGAGCCGGCGTCGCGGCGGGCGCGTCCGCGCGGGCCTCGCGCTTGACGGGACGGGCTTCCTCGCTCGTCTCTTCCTCTTTCTGACGCGCAGCGGGCACCGGTTGCAAGAGAGCGGCAGTCTGCTTCGTGCGACGGCCGCGCGCGGCGGGTGCAACCGGCGCGGCAGCGGCGGGCGTCTCGGCGGATGCGTCTTGCGGCGCCTGCGCGAGCACGTCACTGGCGATGGAGCGCAGCGTGGTGGCCGCATTCGCAGCGGCGGGACGCTCGGCGGCGACGGTCTCGACCGAGCCGATGGCGTCGTCGTCGCTCGCCGCAGCCTGTTTTTTCGGCTGCTTCGAAGGCCGGGCTTTGGCCTTGTACTCTTCGGCCGGAAGGAGATGGCCGAGCTTGGCCGGGGCGGTAGGCAAAGGCATGGTGTTCCCTCGAAAGGAATCGGGTCGTGTATCGTGCGCCGCCTGTCGCATCCTGCTCGTCCGCCCGTAAGCTACGTGTGCCGCAGTTTGCGCCCGGTGGCGCGCTTCGTTGTCGAAAACGCCGGTTCGCCTAGGTTTCGATCTGCTCCTTGAGGTTGCGTCGCGCCCACGACAAAAGCGAGGAAGCGCGCGACACCAATAAAAAAGCCGCCGTTCCGGCTACCGGAACCAGCGGCTGACTTCTCTCTCAGAGCGCCTGCGCCGTGCCCGTTCCACATAGCCCGGGTCCATGCCGACCGCGCCAAACGGCATGCGGCGGCTCGCGCAAAGGCTTGAGGAATGGGGTGGACAGGCGCTCATTGCGAATCAATATAGCGTGCCTCAAATGGCTTGTACAGCCTCGACGATGGCCTCTACGTGCCCTGGCACCTTGATGCCGCGAAACTCGCGCCGCAGCACGCCCTGGGCGTCGAGCAGAAACGTCGAACGCTCGATGCCGCGCACTTCCTTGCCGTACATCTTCTTCATCTTGATGACGTCGAACAGCGAGCAAATGGCTTCGTCGGCGTCGGAGACGAGCGTGTAGGGCAGTTCCAGCTTGGCCTTGAAGTTGTCGTGCGACTTCACGCTGTCACGCGAGATGCCGACGATTTCCGCGCCCGCCGCCTTGAACTGGTCGTAGTGGTCGCGAAATTGCAGACTCTCCGTGGTGCAGCCCGGCGTGTTGTCCTTCGGATAGAAGAAGAGCACGACTTTCTGGCCGCGCAGGCTCGAAAGCGTGAACTCGCCGCCCGTGGCGGGCGCGGTGAAGTCGGGAACGGGCTGGTCGACTGCGACTGGCACGAAGGTTTCTCCTGTTGTTGTCTTGTGTTCGCTGTGTATCGCCGAGGCAAAACGGCGTCTCAGCCGGGCTGCACGATCAGCTCGCCCGCGCGGCCCGGGATCTCGCCCCACGTCACGGGATAAGACGGCAAGCTCGCGCGGTCGAGCGTCGCATGATAGTCGCCCATCGTGGCGAAGCTGTGTCCCTGCGTGCGCCAGCCCGCGAGCAGTTGCTCGAATACCGGCGCGAGCTTCTGGCCTTCGAGTTCGGCGTGCAGCGTGAACACCTGATCGTGCGGATTATTCGCGGTATGCCGCAAGACGTGCGCCGCGACGTTGCTCTCGTCGACGCCGTTCACGCCCAGCACTTCGTCGAGCGTGGGCAGCGTGGTCGGCATCTGGACGTGCGCGAGCGTGCGGCCATCGAGCACCGGAATGTACGGCGTGTGTCCACGGCCGTCGGAGGCATAGCGCATGCCCCAGGCGTCGATCTGCTCGAACGCGTAGCCGTTCATCTGCCAGCCGGCCGCGCCATGCGTGACGGGCGGCGCGCCGAAAATCTCGACGAAGCGCGCGTGACTTTGCTGCATCTGCGCGACGGTCCATGCGCGGTCGCGCGAGCGCACGTTGTCCTGCCAGTAGACGTGATCCCACGTATGGATGCCGCACTCGAAGCCGGCTTCGTGGATCGCGCGCATCTCCGACACCGCGCGCCGGCCGATATCCGGCCCCGGCAGCAGCACGCCGTACATCAGCGTTTTGATGCCGTAGTGCTCGACCACCGACGTGCGCGACACCTTTTGCAGAAAGCCGGGCCGGAACACGCGGCGCAGCGCCCAGCCCGTGTGATCCGGGCCGAGGCTGAAGAGGAACGTCGCGCGGGCGTTGTACTTGTCGAGCAGGCGCCCGAGGTTCGGCACGCCTTCGCGCGTGCCGCGCAGCGTATCGACGTCGATCTTGAGGACGATGCGGGCCACGCTGCTTTCTTACGCCTGTTCGACGAGCTTGCGGGCTTCGCCCACGTGTCCGCGATACGCCTCGAAAATCTTGCGCAGCGCGTCGTCCATCGTGGCTTGCGGCGCCCAGCCGAGTTCCTGCATGGTGTTGTCGATCTTTGGCACGCGGTTCTGCACGTCCTGATAGCCCGTGCCGTAGTACGCGCCCGACGAGGTCTCGACCAATTGCACTTGCTTGGCCGTGTCCGCGTATTCCGGGAACTCGCCCGCGAGCGCGAGCATCTTGTTCGCGAGTTCGCGCACCGAGAAGTTGTTCTTCGGATTGCCGATGTTATAGATCTTGCCCGTCGCCACGCCGCCCTTGTTCTCGATGATCTTCATCAGCGCGCCGATGCCGTCGTCGATATCCGTGAACGCGCGCTTCTGCGCGCCGCCATCCACGAGGCTGATGTTCTCGCCGCGCACGATATGGCCGAGGAACTGCGTCACCACGCGCGACGAACCTTCCTTCGGCGTGTAGATGGAGTCGAGGCCCGGGCCGATCCAGTTGAACGGGCGGAAGAGGGTGAAGTTGAGCCCCTCCATGCCGTAGCCCCAAATCACGCGGTCCATCAGCTGCTTCGAGCACGCGTAGATCCAGCGCGGCTTGTTGATGGGACCGTACGAGAGCACGGAGTTTTCCGGGTCGAACTGCTCGTCGGTGCACATGCCGTACACCTCGGACGTCGACGGAAACACCAGATGCTTGCCGTACTTCACGGCCGAACGCACGATCGGCAGGTTCGCCTCGAAGTCCAGTTCGAACACGCGCAGCGGCTGCTTCACGTAGGTCGCGGGCGTGGCGATGGCAACCAGCGGCAGGATCACGTCGCACTTTTTCACGTGATACTCGACCCACTCCTTGTTGATGGTGATGTCGCCTTCGAAGAAATGCATCCGCTCGTGATTCGCGAGGTCGCCCAGACGATCGGTTTGCATGTCCATCCCGAAGACTTCCCAGTCGGTGGTTTCGAGGATGCGCTTGGACAGGTGATGGCCGATGAAGCCGTTGACGCCCAGGATGAGAACTTTTTTCATGAATGACGAGAGGATTGAATGAGTCGGCCGAATTCGGCGGAATCGACGGCGCGTTCTTCGCCCAAAGGTTGCGACGCGCTATCGAGCAGCCGGTGACGCAGCTCGTACACGGCGATCACGCGGCCATCGCCGCAGACGCCAAACAGCGCATTATCCGTCACCGTCAGGCCCGGCGGCAAACTGGCCATGGCCGCGAGGCGCGCGGGCGGCATGCCGGGCGCGCCGGTCGGGGGCACGAGCCGCGCGCGCGCGACGATGAAGCGATGCTCGCCGATATCGGTGAAGGCGCCCGGATAAGGCGGCGCGACCGCGCGAATCAGGTTGTAGACGCGCTCTCCCGGCTGCGTCCAGTCGATGCGGCCGTCTTCCGGCTTGCGCCCGCCGTAGTAGCTGCCGGCGGCGAGATCGTTCGGCAGATGCGGCGCTTCGCCGGCGAGCAGGGCGGGCAGCACGCGCCAGAGCGTCTGCTCGGCGGCGACCACGGTCTTATCGAAGACCTGGGCGGCGGTGTCGTCCGGCAAGATCGGCACGGGCGTTTGGGCGAGGATCGCGCCGGCGTCGGGCTTTTCGGCCATTTCGTGCAGCGTCGCGCCGGTTTCGGTCTCGCCGTTGAGCACCGCCCAGTTCGTCGGCACGCGGCCGCGATACTTCGGCAAGAGCGAGCCGTGCATGTTGTACGCGCCGCGCTTCGCAAGCGCGAGCAGCGCGACTGGCAGCATGTGCCGGAAATAAAAGGAAAAGATGAAATCGGGCGCGGCTTTCGCCACGGCTTCGTGCACTTCCAGGGCTTTGGGATCGGCGGGCGTGATGACTTCGATGCCGCGTTCCGCCGCGACCTGCGCGACGCTGCCGAACCAGATGTTCTCGCTCGCGCTGTCCTCGTGCGTGACGACGAGCGCGACGTCCACGCCGCGCGCGAGCAGCACTTGCAGACAACGCACGCCGACGTTGTGATACGCGAAGACGACGGCGCGCGGCTTCATCGGCCCGGTTCCTCGCGGCCGATCACGGCAGCGGCGACCGGCTGCACGGGTTCCTGCATCGGCTTGCTTGCGATGGAGAGTCCGTCGCGTTGTTCAAGAATGGTCTGCACGAGATAACGCGGACGCGCGCGCACCTGCTGATAGATGCGGCCGATGTATTCGCCGAGCAGCCCGAGCGCGAAGATGATCACGCCGAGCATGAAGAACGTGATGGCGAAGAGCGTGAACACACCCTGAACTTCCGCGCCGAACATGAAGCGGCGAATCAAGAGCAGCACGAAGAGGCCCGCGGAGCCGACTGACAGAATCACGCCGATGAACGACAGCCATTGCAGCGGCACCACCGAAAAGCCGGTGACGAGGTCGAAGTTCAGGCGGATCAGGCTATACAGCGAGTACTTCGATTCGCCCGCGAAGCGTTCCTCGTGCGCGACGTCCACTTCGATCGGATTCTGCGCGAAGGTGTACGCGAGCGCCGGAATGAACGTGTTGATCTCACCACAGCGATTGATCGTGTCGATGATGTGCCGGCTGTACGCGCGCAGCATGCAACCCTGGTCGGTCATGCGAATCTTCGTGATGCGCTCGCGCAGGCGGTTCATCGCGCGCGAAGCCTTCTTGCGCCACAGGCTGTCCTGCCGCTGCTGGCGGATGGTGCCGACGTAGTCGTAGCCCTCGCGCATTTTCGCGACGAGCTTGCCGATTTCTTCCGGCGGATTCTGCAGATCGGCGTCGAGCGTCACGACGATCTCGCCGCGCGACTGCTCGAAGCCCGCGAGAATCGCCATGTGCTGGCCGTAGTTGCCGTTGAGCAGAATGACGCGCGTGGTGTCCGGGCGTGCGTGGAACTGCTGCGCGAGAAGCGCGGCCGATTTGTCGCGGCTGCCGTCGTTGATGAAGATGACTTCATACGACGCGCCGAGCGCATCCAGTGCCGGGTACAGACGATCGAAGAGGGCGGCGAGACCGTCCTCCTCGTTGTACACCGGAATGATGACCGAGACCTCGGGCGAACTCGCCGGAAAATCGGTATGACTCATGTGGCTGTGCGTTTCCTTAACGATTGTGTCCATACTGGTCGCAGATTTCGTCGACGGACTTCACGACATGCGCGACATCGTCCGCGCTCATGCCGGGAAAGAGCGGCAAGGTCACGGTGCTCGCGCCGAAGCGCTCCGCGTGCGGGAACATGCCTTCCTTGAACCCGCGCTCACGGTACAGCGTGAACAGATGCAGCGCCGGATAGTGCACGCCGCTGCCGACGTGGCGCTCCTTCAGTTGCGCCATGAACTCCGCTCGCGTGAGGCGCAGGTTTTCCAGCGGCAGCGCGATCTGGAACATATGCCAGTTGCTGTCGGCGAAGTTCTTCACCGGCAGCCCGACGCCGAGCCGCGCCGCCGCGCCGCCTTCGAACGCGTCGAAGTAGAGACGCGCCAGTTCGCGGCGGCGTTCCGTGATCGACTCAATCCGGCGCAGCGAACCCAGACCGACGCGGGCCGCGACATCCGTGAGATTGTATTTGCCGCCCAGCACGTCGCAGTCCATGCCGTCGAAGCCCGTGCGCGTGATGCCCTGCAGCCGGTACTTGCGCGCGAGTTCCGCTTCGTCCTCGTTGTTCATCACGAGCGCGCCGCCTTCTATCGACGTCACGTTCTTGTTCGCGTGAAAGCTGATCGACACGAGATCGCCGAACGAACCGATGCGCTTGCCGCGCCAGCTCGCACCGACCGCCTGCGCGGCGTCTTCGATCACGCGCAGCTTGTGGGCGCGCGCGATCTCGTAGAGCCGATCCATGTCGACGGGCAAGCCCGCGAGATACACCGGCATCAGCGCCTTCGTGCGCGGCGTGATCGCGCGTTCCAGCAAGTTCAGGTCCATGTTGCGCGTGACCGGGTCGATATCGACGAAAACCGGCGTGGCGCCCACTTCCAGAATGACGTTCGCGGTCGAGACCCAGGTCATCGGCGTGGTGATGACTTCGTCGCCCGCGCCGACGCCCGCGATCCGCAGCGCGATTTCCATCGTGCAGGTGCCGGAATTGAACGCGCGCACCGGACGGCCGCCGAAGTACGCCGACAACTCCGCTTCGAACTGCTGATTCTGCGGGCCGGTGGTGATCCAGCCGGAGCGCAGCACGTCGACGACGCCCTGGATGGTCTCTTCGTCGATCTCGGGCTTGACGAAGGGCAGGAACGGCCGCGAGGTCTGAGTCATGGAGTGTGTGCTTAAAGAGTGTGGAGAGAATCCGGGGTCAGCCGCGCGCGAGCACGGCCACGCCGACGAGAATGATGCCGATGCCGACGAGCCGCTGCACCGACAGCACTTCGCCGAACAAATACCATGCCGCGAACGCGTTGACGACGTAGCCGAGCGAGAGCATCGGGTAGGCGAGCGACACGTCCACGCGCGACAGCCCGACGATCCACACGACCACGCTCACGACGTAGCACGCGAGGCCGCCGATGATAGGCCACTGCGTCGCGATCTTGAAGCCGACCGGCAGAATGTTCGCCGGCGTCATGTCGAAATGGCCGACGGCATTCACGCCTGCTTTGAGCAACAGTTGGGCGCACGCGTTCAACAATACGCCGATGACGATGCAAGTGAAGGAAATCGGGTTCATCGATGAAGAATAAGGATACTCGGTTCGCCGCCGGATGCCGAACGCTCGTGCGCTGGCGGCACTTCGGCGGGGCGGCGCCGCGCCATCAGGGCTGCGGCTTTTCGACGATCACGCGGCGCGCGTCCCGGGCGATGACCTGCATCGGCACATGGCGCGCGAGCATTTCGTCATAACGCGACGGCGGCAGCAGCGCAAGCGCGTAGCGGTCGGCGTCCCATTGTTTCACCCAGTCGTCGAGCGTCGGCAGCCACTTCTGCGGCTCGGCATGCACGCCGAAGTTCAGCTCGTCGGCTTCCTGCACCATGATCATCGTATGGCCGAGGTAGAAGGGCATCGTGTGATCGAGCTTCGCCACCGAATAGAACGGCGTGTCGGGCGGCAGCTTCGCCATCGCGGCCTTCACGGCGGGCACGAGCTTCACGCCGGAGCTGTCGGTGCCGAACACATCGTGGCCCGTGCCCGCGATGGTCCCGAGCAGCAGCCACGCCGCGCCGAGTCCCGCCGCGCCCGCGAGCACGCTGCGACGGTTAAGCCACAGCGCGACGATCGTCACGACGAAGGCCACCGCGAGTGCCGCGTAGACCCACACCTGGAACTCGCGATACAGCGCGTTCGGCGTGTTCGCGCTGCCCGCCCGGCCGATGAAAATCGCGCCGAACGCCGCAGCGATCAGGAACACCGCATAGCCGATCAGGTGCCTGCGGTACTGGCTGCGCGTGAGCGACGGCAAATAGAGCCCCAACACGAGCGCGATGGCCGGCGCGATAGGCAGCACGTACGAAATCAGCTTCGAATGCGACGCGCTGAAGAACAGGAAGATGAACGCGGACCAGATGAGCAGCATCGTCACCGGCGCGAAGCCGTTCGGCTGGCGCGGCGTCTTGATGCCGTGGCGCACGCTCTGAAACGCGATGGACAGCCACGGCAGGAACCCGACGATCAGCACCGGCACGAAGTAATAGAACGCGCCGGGGCGGTTCTGCTCGGGCGTCAGATACCGCTTGAACTGCTGGACGATGAAGAAGAAATCGAAGAACTCGGGATTCTTCATCTGCACGAGCACGAACCACGGCGCGGCGACGAGGAGAAACACGATCAACCCGCTGCCGATATAGAGCCGCTTCCACAGCGCCCGGTCGCGCGAAACCAGCGAATAGAGCACGAGCACCGCGCCCGGCAGAATCAGCCCGACCAGACCCTTCGAGAGCACGGCGGCGGCCATCGCGGCCCAGCAGAGCCACATCCACAGGCGCACCTGCCGCGTGGGCAGGCCGGGGCGCTGCGCGAGCAGCAGCGCGCAGAGCGTCACCTCCATCCAGAACGACAGGCCCATGTCGAGCGTGTTGAAGTGGCCCATCAGGTTCCAGTACGGGCACGTCGCGAGGATGACGGCGGCGGCGAAACCGGTCATCGCGTTGAACACGCGCGTGCCGGTGTAGCCGACGAGCAGCACGCCCGCGAAGCCGGTGAGCGCGGTATAGAGCCGCGCCTGCCATTCGCCGATGCCGAACCACGCGAACGTCAGCGCGTTGGCCCAGGTTTGCAGCGGCGGTTTCTCGAAATACTTGTAGCCGTTGTAGCGCGGCGTGATCCAGTCGCCGGTCACGAACATCTCGCGGGCCATTTCGGCGTAGCGGCCTTCGTCGCTCGGCACCAGATGACGCAGGCCGAGCGGCGCGAACCAGACGATCGCGAGCGCGAGTACGAGAAGAATGAGCGAAAGACGTGTGAGCGGTAGCCGCGAAGGCGTATCGTTCATGAAGTCGACCTGTCCGATGCCGCAATTGCGGCGCTAGTGATTCGAAATGGCTTGGCGAGGCGAGATGCCGGCGCGTTCATGCGCCCAGTGCTTCCGGCGCGCTCGCGCATCCTGAGGCACGCATGCGCCGCCGAAGTTCGCTCGCAACGGCCATGACGTGCGGGACGCGGTGGCGTGCGCGCCGGGCGGGAGTGTATCGCACGGGCGGCCGCGATTCGTCAATTTGGCGCACGCGGATAGGGCACGCGCAGCCCGCGACCCGCAAGTGTGCCTGACCCCGGCTTATCGGACGCTTATTGAAGCTCGGGGTGACATCACCCTTCGATCAGAAGCGCAGCGGCGACGCGCCGTCCCTCGGACATCAGAATGTTGTAGGTGCGGCAGGCCGCGCCGAAGTCCATTGTCTCGACGCCGATGTGATGCTTCGCCAGATTCGCGACGAGGCGCGGATGCGGAAAGCGCAGCTTCGCGCCGCTGCCGAAGATCACGACTTCGGGCGCGGCTTCGATGAGCGCATCGAAGTCGGCGGGGGTGAGGGCGTCGAACGCGGTGACGGGCCAGTCCTGCACGGGCGCGTCCGGCACGATGATCACGCTGCCTTCGTGGCGCTGGAGGTTGACGGCCACGAAGCCTTCGCCGTAGCTCGTAATGGTGTTGAGCGCGCCGCTGGATTCCTGATGAAGTTTCAAAACGATGATCCGGCAAGGAAAGAGGGGGCGGGCCCGGTTCCGGCTGACGCGCGGCGCCCGATCCGGCGCGGCGCGGGGCGGCGCTTTCCCGGGGCGAAACACTCCCGCGAATGGTGCATTGCGGAACTGAGCCATAATCAGTAAATTATAACTTTCCGGCCGCCGGGTTCGCTTGCGGCGCCCGTTGCGCTCGCGTGCCGCCACAAGCCGCCATCGACACGCAATCCGGCCGGCAGCGCCCTTGCCCTATCCGGCCCGGCGTCAATCGCGGCGCCGGCCATTGCGCAGAGTCAAACGGCTGGGTCGGCCGCACAACTCCGTAACATCCCGCTTTGCCTGTCCGGCGCTGTTTCGTCGATACTCGTCGACACTTCGGCGATACTTCGAGCGGCGCCGCGCGTCCGGACGGCGCGGCGGCCGCCGAAATCGCTCGCTTCAGCAGCCGCACAACAAGCGAACCCGACAGCCCGTTCAACAAAAGAGCCGCTAGCCGTGAAACCGATCCTTAAATCCAATAAGCTGCAAAACGTCTGCTACGACATCCGCGGTCCCGTGCTCGAACACGCGAAGCGCCTCGAAGAAGAAGGGCATCGCATCATCAAGCTGAACATCGGGAATCTGGCGCCGTTCGGCTTCGAGGCGCCGGACGAGATCATTCAGGACATGATCCGCAATCTGCCCGGCTCGTCGGGCTATTCGGACTCGAAGGGCGTGTTCGCGGCGCGCAAGGCGATCATGCACTACACGCAGCAAAAGGGCGTGGCGGGCGTCGAACTGGACGACATTTTCATCGGCAATGGCGCGTCCGAGCTGATCGTGATGGCCATGCAGGCGCTGCTGAACGACGGCGACGAAGTGCTGCTGCCCGCGCCCGACTATCCGCTGTGGACCGCGGCCGTGAGCCTTTCGGCGGGCACGCCGCGCCATTACATGTGCGAGGAAGGCAACGGCTGGATGCCCGATCTCGACGATATCCGCGCGAAAATCACGCCGAACACGAAGGCGCTCGTCGTCATCAATCCGAACAACCCGACGGGCGCGCTGTATTCGGACGAACTGCTGCTGGAACTGATCGGCATTGCGCGCGAGCACGGTCTCATCATTTTCGCGGACGAGGTCTACGACAAGATCGTCTACGACGGCAAGACGCATACGTCGATGGCCGCGCTCTCCGAAGACGTCATCACGGTCACGTTCAATAGCCTCTCGAAGAGCTATCGCTCGTGCGGCTACCGCGCGGGCTGGATGGCGATTTCCGGGCTGATCGAAGAGAACCGTCGCCGCGCGAAGGACTATCTGGAAGGGCTCGGCATTCTCGCGTCGATGCGCCTGTGCCCGAACGTTCCCGGCCAGTACGCCATTCAGACGGCGCTCGGCGGCTATCAGAGCATCAACGACCTGATCGTGCCGGGCGGGCGGCTTTTCAAGCAGCGCGATCTCGCCTACGACATGCTCACGGCCATTCCCGGCGTGAGCTGCGTGAAGCCGCAGGCCGCGCTCTACATGTTCCCGAAGCTCGATCCGAAGATGTACCCGATCGCCGACGACCAGCAGTTCATCACGGACCTGCTGCTCGAAGAACGGGTGCTGCTCGTGCAAGGCACCGGCTTCAACTGGCCGACGCCGGACCATTTCCGCGTGGTCTTTCTGCCGAACATCGACGATCTGGCCGATTCGATCAACCGCATCGCGCGCTTCCTCGACGGCTATCGCAAACGGCACTCCGCTTAAATCTCCCTTTATAAGACTCGCGCAGTATGGAACCGATCAAAGTAGGACTCTTGGGCTTCGGCACGGTGGGCAGCGGCACCTTCACGGTGCTGCGGCGCAATCAGGAAGAAATCAAACGACGCGCGGGCCGCGGCATCGAGATCGCGCGCATCGCGGTGCGCACGCCGGCCAAGGCGAAGGCTGCGGAGGGCGTCGCGATTACCGACGACTTCCACGCGGTCGTCGACGATCCTGCCATCGATATCGTGTGCGAAATGATCGGCGGAACGGGCTTCGCGCGGGAGCTGGTGCTGCGCGCGATCGCCAACGGCAAGCACGTCGTGACCGCGAACAAGGCGCTGCTCGCGGTCCACGGCACGGAGATTTTCGAAGCGGCTCGCGCGAAAGGCGTGATGGTCGCGTTCGAGGCGGCGGTGGCGGGCGGCATTCCGATCATCAAGGCGCTGCGCGAGGGGCTGACCGCGAACCGTATCGAGGCCATCGCGGGCATCATCAACGGCACGACGAACTACATTCTTTCGGAGATGCGCGACCGCGGCATCGACTTCGCGACGGCGCTTTCGGCCGCGCAGGAGCTGGGCTACGCGGAAGCCGATCCGACCTTCGACATCGAAGGCGTCGACGCCGCGCACAAGATCACGATCATGAGCGCGATTGCGTTCGGCGTGCCGGTGCAGTTCGACCGCGCGTACGTGGAAGGCATCAGCAAGCTCGCGGCCATCGACATTCGCTATGCGGAAGACCTCGGATATCGCATCAAGCTGCTCGGCATCGCGCGGCGCACGGAGAAGGGCATCGAGTTGCGCACGCATCCGACGCTCGTGCCGGAAAAGCGCCTGCTCGCGAACGTCGAAGGCGCGATGAACGCGGTCGTCGTGCACGGCGACGCGGTCGGCATGACGCTCTACTACGGCAAGGGCGCGGGCGCGGAGCCGACGGCTTCCGCCGTGGTCGCCGATCTCGTGGATGTCACGCGGCTGCATACCGCCGACCCGGAGCATCGCGTGCCGCATCTGGCTTTCCAGCCCGACAGTCTTTCGAACACGCCGATTCTGCCCATCGAAGAAATCACGAGCGGCTATTACCTGCGGCTGCGCGTGGCGGACGTCACGGGCGTGCTCGCCGACATTACGCGCATTCTGGCGGACAAGGGCATTTCCATCGACGCGCTCTTGCAAAAGGAATCGCAACAGGTCGATGGCGCCCACGAGGGCGAAACGGACATCATCCTCATCACGCACGAGACCGTGGAGAAGAACGCGAACGCGGCGATCGCCGAGATCGAAGCGCTCGCGACGGTGGTCTCGAAGGTGACGAAGCTGCGCATCGCAGCCCTCAATTAAGCGCAGGAAAGCGACATGAACTACATTTCGACGCGCGGCGCCGGCACCGGCGAGCGCCACACGTTTTCCGACATCCTGCTCGGCGGTCTCGCGAAGGACGGCGGCTTGTACTTGCCGGCGGAGTATCCGCGCGTATCGGCCGATGAACTCGCGCGCTGGCGCACGCTGTCGTACGCGGATCTCGCATTCGAAGTGCTCTCGAAGTTCAGCGACGACATTCCCGCCGACGACCTGCGCTCGCTCACGCGCAAGACGTACACGGCGCAGGTCTACAGCAACGTGCGCCACGAGGAAAGCGCGTCGCAGATCACGCCGCTCAAGACGCTCGGCGTGGAAAACGGCGCGCCGCTTTCGCTGCTGGAACTGTCGAACGGTCCGACGCTCGCGTTCAAAGACATGGCCATGCAACTGCTCGGCAATCTGTTCGAGTACGCATTGGCCAAGCACGGCGAGCAACTGAACATCCTCGGCGCGACGTCGGGCGATACGGGCAGCGCCGCCGAATACGCGATGCGCGGCAAGACCGGCGTGCGCGTCTTCATGCTGTCGCCGCACAGGAAGATGAGCGCGTTCCAGACCGCACAGATGTTCTCGTTGCAGGACCCCAACATTTTCAATCTGGCCGTGGAAGGCAACTTCGACCACTGCCAGGACATCGTAAAGGCCGTGTCGAACGATCACGCGTTCAAGGCCAAGCACAAGATCGGCACGGTCAATTCGATCAACTGGGCGCGCGTCGTGGCGCAGGTCGTCTACTACTTCAAGGGCTATTTCGCCGCGACGAAGAGCAACGACGAGCGCGTGTCGTTCACCGTGCCGTCCGGCAACTTCGGCAATGTGTGCGCGGGACATATCGCGCGCATGATGGGCCTGCCGATCGACCAGCTCGTCGTCGCGACGAACGAAAACGACGTGCTCGACGAGTTCTTCAGAACAGGCGTGTATCGCGTGCGCGGCGCCGCCGAGACGTATCACACCACATCGCCGAGCATGGACATCTCGAAGGCGTCGAACTTCGAGCGTTTCGTGTACGACCTGCTCGGCCGCGACCCGGCGCGCGTCGTGCAGCTTTTCCGCGATGTCGAGGAGAAGGGCGGTTTCGATCTCGCGGCGAGCGGCGATTACGCCCGCGTGAAGCAGTTCGGCTTCGTGTCGGGCAAGAGCGGCCACGACGACCGCGTGCGGACCATCCGCGACGTCTTCGAGCGTTACGACACGATGATCGACACGCACACGGCGGACGGCGTGAAGGTGGCGCGCGAAAATCTGAAGCCCGGCGTGCCGATGATCGTGCTGGAAACGGCGCAGCCGATCAAATTCGGCGAAACCATCCGCGAGGCGCTCGATCGCGAGCCCGAACGGCCTGCTGCGTTCGTGGGACTTGAAAAACTGCCACAAAGGTTCGATATCGTTTCTGCCGATGCGGCTGTCGTGAAGGCATACATCGCCGAGCGGACCTGAGTTTCGGGAGTCACACGACGCGCGGGGGCGCGGCCTGAGCGAGGGCCGCGCCCCCGCGGTGCTTTCAGCGCGCGCACCCCGCCCATGACGCATCATCGCGGGCATTTTTGCCGGATGCCGCGCCGGACAACCGCCCGCATAACGGCTTCAGACGGCGAAAAAGCCGTCAAAAGCTGCTAAAATCTCAGGTTTTTCGCCGTACTCCATTCGAAAGGACGCGCCGTGCTGTCTACCGCCAATATCACCATGCAATTCGGGCCCAAGCCCCTCTTCGAGAACATCTCGGTCAAGTTCGGCGAAGGCAATCGCTATGGCCTGATCGGGGCGAACGGCTGCGGCAAGTCGACGTTCATGAAGATTCTGGGCGGCGATCTCGAACCCACTTCCGGCAACGTCATGCTGGAGCCGAACGTGCGTCTCGGCAAACTGCGTCAGGACCAGTTCGCGTATGAAGACATGCGCGTGCTCGACGTCGTCATGATGGGTCACACCGAAATGTGGGCCGCGATGACCGAGCGCGACGCGATCTACGCGAACCCGGACGCCACCGACGACGACTACATGCGCGCCGCCGAACTCGAAGCGAAGTTCGCGGAGTACGACGGCTACACGGCGGAAGCGCGCGCGGGCGAACTGCTGCTCGGCATCGGCATCAACATTGCCGATCACAACGGCCCGATGAGCAACATCGCGCCGGGCTGGAAGCTGCGCGTGCTGCTCGCGCAGGCGCTGTTCTCGAAGCCTGACGTGCTGCTGCTCGACGAGCCGACCAACAACCTGGACATCAACTCGATCCGTTGGCTGGAAGACGTGCTCAACCAGTACAACTCGACGATGATCATCATCTCGCACGATCGACACTTCCTGAACCAGGTCTGCACGCACATGGCGGACATGGACTACGGCACGCTGAAAATCTGGCCGGGCAACTACGACGACTACATGCTCGCGAGCACGCAGGCGCGCGAGCGTCAGCAGGCCGCGAACGCCAAGGCGAAGGAGCGCGTGGCCGACCTGCAGGACTTCGTGCGCCGCTTCTCGGCCAACAAGTCGAAGGCGCGCCAGGCCACCAGCCGCCTGAAGATGATCGACAAGATCAAGATCGAGGAATTCAAGCCGTCGTCGCGGCAGAACCCGTTTATCCGCTTCGACTTCGAGAAGAAGCTGCATAACATCGCGGTGGTGGCCGACAGCATCACGAAGAAGTACGACCGCACGATCTTCCAGAACTTCAACTTGAGCGTGCAGCCTGGCGAACGCATCGCGATCATCGGCGAGAACGGCGCGGGCAAGACCACGCTGCTCAAGGCGCTGAAGGGCGCCCTGGAACTCGACGGCGGCACGGTCAAGTGGGCGGAAAACGCGAACGTCGGCTACATGCCGCAGGACACGTACGAAGAGTTTCCGAAGGACGAGACGCTGACCGAGTGGGTCGACCAGTACCGTCAGGAAGGCGACGACGACCAGATGGTGCGCGGCACGCTCGGCCGGCTGCTCTTCAACGCCGACGACATCAAGAAGAACGTGAAGGTGCTGTCGGGCGGCGAGAAGGGCCGCATGATCTGGGGCAAGCTGATGCTCGGCCGCCACAACGTGCTGCTGATGGACGAGCCGACCAATCACATGGACATGGAGTCGATCGAGTCGCTGCAGATCGCGCTGGACAAGTACGAAGGCACGCTCATCTTCGTGTCGCACGACCGTGAATTCGTGAGCGGGCTGGCGAACCGGATCATCGAGGTGAAGACGGACGGCACGCTGCGCGACTTCGGCGGCAATTACGAGGATTTCCTGGCGAGCCAGGGGATTCAGTAAGTCGGCAAGTTCGGCCGCAGAAGAGAAAAAAGCCGCGTTTCGCGGCTTTTTTCGTTTTTAGACGCCGGTTTGCTGTGTCGGGCGACCGCCCAACGCTCACAGCTTGTCGTTGCGAAACCGCATGGCCGTTCCCTCGCGCGTGATCCGCTCCCAGATCGCGCGCTTTTCCTCGTCGCTCAGAAACACCCAGTTGGAGACTTCGCCCGCCGTGCGGCCGCAGCCTTTGCAGACTTCGTCGAAGAGCGTGGAGCACACGCCGATGCAAGGGCTGTCGGGAAGGTCGTGGAGAATCGAAGACATGAGCGGGATCGTCCGGAATGAATCAGCGGGCAATACTGTAGCCTATCCGCGCGATCCAGTGATGCCGCTGGTTGTAGTCGAGAATGTCCTCGCCGTAGCCGTTGAAATAGCTCGCGAACAGATAGCCGCCCCACGCGCTGCCGATCAGCTTCGCGAGCGGATAGGTCAGTTGCGATTCGACGCTTCCGTACCAGTGCTTCGTGCCCTTGCGCAGCGTGGTCGCGAGTTGCCAGCTATCCGGGCTGCCGTATTTCACGAGGAAATCGACATAGCCGCGATAATCCTCGATATCTTCGTTGCCGCTCTTCGACAGGTAGTAGTAGAACTTGGGCGATAGCGTCAGGTGATTGCTGTTGAGGTCGCCGAAGTCCCAGGTCGGTCGCACGAACGCGATGTTGATCGCGCGCGACTCGGGGCCGCTTCGCCCGTTCGACTCATGCCCGATACCCGCCGCGACGCCCATGCGCGTGAATAGCGGGCTCTTCCAGCCGGTGTCCTGCACGTAGTAGAAAAGCTGCGGCTGATAGCTCGTGTCGCGAAAGGGCGCGGACGGCGCCGACAGATTCCAGATCGACGTCTGCGTGTACGCGAAATACAGGTTGTCCAGAAAGCCGCGCGAGCGCGGATCGTCGGGCAGATGCAGCCGGTATTTGAAGCTGAACTGGAACTTGGCGAGATTGTCGCCGTTGCGGCCGTCGGCGAAGTAGATCGGCTCGAAGGTCGAGAAGCGGCCGGAGAGCATGGTGTCGGTCGTCGTGGTCGGCACGTCGGACGTGTTCGCAACGGCCGCCGCGCTGGCAAGTTGCGTCGGTGTCGCGGCTTGCGTCTCGCGCTTCTCCGCGGCGACTACCTGCATCTGATCCTCGCCTCGATTCAGCGTGACGAGCATCGGCGAGGCATCGAAGCCCACCGGATCGATCTTGATGGTGCCGCGCGCCGAGTCCGGCCACGGCGCTGAATAACGCACGCGCCGATACTGTCCCGGCGCGAGTCGCAGTCGATCGGGCGTCTTCGGATCGCGCGCGAGGACGAGCGGCGCGGGCGGCAGATCGCCGTTGGTCAGACGCACGGAGAGCTGCTTCGGCACGTCAACGGTGAGCGGCTTCTTGTCGTCGTCGGTGTAGAGCAGCGTCAGTTCGAGCGGCTGCGTGGCGGCCGCTTCGCGCGCCGGTTGCAGCATGGCGACGGTCGCGTGCGCGGCGGTGCCGGTCGAGAGACCGAACACAAGGAACATGCACCGCAGCGCGCGGCGGGTTCGGAGGTCGAGGAACGGAAACGCAAGCAAACGGGGGCCTGAGGCCATGTAGTCGGCATCCTGTTGGCAAAGGGGAGATCGTCGGACTGCGGTGTCACTGCGGTCTCATTGCGTCCGACGAAGAGCACGAACTTTCGATCCTAACCGGATGACGCCGACCTTGCCCAGACGCCGGCGCTGTCTCGTCCGCGATGTCGAACGTTCAGTGGCCCGTCGCCGCTTGCCAGAGCATCGCGGCATTGAGCGCGACGATCACGCCCGCGCAGCCCCACGACAGCACGAGCGGCAGCCGCGCGATGCGCCAGCGGCCCATGAGCCCGGCATCCGACGCGAAGCGCACGAGCGGGATCACCGCGAGCGGCAACTGCACGCTCAACACGACCTGCGTCGCGACGAGCAGCGAGTTCGACCCGTGCGGACCGAAGATCGAGACCGCCGCGAGCGCGGGGCCGATCGCGAGGCCGCGCGTGAGCAGCGCCCGCGCCCAGCGCGCCACCGTCAGGTTCAGAAAGCCTTCCATCACGGCCTGGCCGGCGAGCGTGCCGGTCACCGTCGCGTTGAGTCCGCACGCGAGGAGCGCCGACGCGAACGCAATGCCCGCCCAGTGACTGCCGACGAGCGGCGCGATCAGCCGATGCGCGTCCGCGAGATCGTCGACTTCGGCGTGGCCGCCCGCGTGGAAGACGGCGGCGGCCACGATCAGCAGCGACGCGTTGACGATGAACGCAATCGCAAGCGACGCGAACGTGTCGATGTTCACGCCCTTGAGCGCGTCGCCGATGGCTTCGTCGTCGCGGTCCGCCGCATGGTCCCGCACGAGCGACGAGTGCAGATAGAGGTTGTGCGGCATGACGGTCGCGCCGAGCACGCCGGCCGCGAGCCAGAGCATGCCGGCGTCGCGGATCAGGGCGCGCGGCGGCGCGAAGCCTGCCAGCGCCTCATGCCACGCCGGATGTGCGAGCGCAAGCTGGATCACGAAGCAGAAGCTCACGAACAGGATCAGCGCGGTCACGGCGCGCTGCAACGGCCGCTTGCCGCGGCTTTGCAGCGCGAGCATCGCGAACGTGCCGACCGCCGACATCAGCACGCCCACCGTGAGCGAGACGCCGAGCAGCATCTGCAACGCGACGGCGCTGCCGACCACTTCGGCGACGTCGCACGCGATGATCGCGACTTCGCACGCGAGCCACAGCACGATGGTCGTACGGCGGCTGTAGCGCTCGCGGCAAAGCTGCGCGAGATCGCGGCCGGTCACGACGCCGACGCGCGAGGCGACCCACTGGAGCAGCATGCCCATCAGGCTCGCGAGCAGCACGACGAAGAGCAGCTGATAGCCGTAACGCGCGCCGCTGGAAAGCGCCGTCGCCCAGTTGCCCGGGTCCATGTAGCCGACGGCGACGAGCGCGCCGGCTCCGGCGAACGAATACCAGCGGCCGCGCGGCCGCCGGGGCGGAAGATCGCGCGTGCCGGGGCGGGACGGTGCGCCGGACTTCGAGGCGGAGAGTTGAGCAAGCGCGGACGGGTTGGTGTTCATGCAGACGGTGGCCTCGAGGTGCGGTGCGACGGCGCGCTCGGGCGGTTCCCGAGGCCGCCGTGGCAGCGTGCGTGACGGATAAGCGTGACGGATGCCACGACGGCGACGCTTTCCCGCGACGCACGCCGGTTGGTTAAGCAACGACTGTTCCGCTGATCGTTACTCGAGGTCCGAAAGCGCCGCGCACTACCTTTCGCGGCGGATCGAGAAGGGCACGCGACCGGCGGACGGGCGAACGTCACATGTGATGACATTACTGCCGCCTTTCGGCGCGGCCGAACCGAAGCGCGTGGTTTTATCCGGTGTCGCGCGGGGCGATTAGGGGCTAAAATGCGCGCACTTTTGCGGGCGAAGGGCGTTGGCGCCGTCGCCCGTGTGCTTTGCGCGACAAGCGGCGCATTATTTTTTGTCGCACTTCGGTTTAGTGGTAGTTTTCGGGGTTTTACAGGCTGTCGCGGGCCGCTCGACCAGAAGAGGCGGACCGCGTGCGCGATGCCATCGAGAAGTCGGAACAAGGGAGAATCGAGATGAACAACAAACTGGCGAAGCTCGCGGGCGCGCTCGGGTGCGCGGCGATGCTGCTTCCGCTCGGGGCATCGGCGAAAGATACGCAACTCAACGTGTACAACTGGTCGGACTACATCGCCAAGGACACGATCCCGAACTTCACCAAGCAGACGGGCATCAAGGTGAAGTACGACAACTACGACAGCGACGACACGCTGCAGGCCAAGCTGCTCACGGGCAACTCGGGCTACGACATCGTCGTGCCGACGAGCAATTACGCCGGCAAGCAGATTGCCGCGAACATCTTCTCGCCGCTCGACAAGTCGAAGCTGCCGAACCTGAAGTATCTCGATCCCACGTTGATGCAACTCGTCGCGGGCGCGGACCCCGGCAACAAATTCGCGGTGCCTTGGGCGTACGGCACGACCGGCCTCGGCTATAACGTCGACAAGGCGAAGCAGATCCTCGGCCCGAACGCCGAACTGAACAACTGGGACATCCTCTTCAAGCCGGAGAACATCTCCAAGCTGAAGGCGTGCGGCGTGTCCGTGCTCGACGCGCCGGACCAGATGTTCGCGGCCGCGCTGCACTACATCGGCAAGGATCCGATGAGCACGAATCCCGCCGACTATCGCGAAGCACTCGCGATGCTGAAGAAGATTCGCCCCTACATCACGCAGTTCAATTCGTCGGGCTATATCAACGACATGGTGGGCGGCGATATCTGCTTCACGTACGGCTGGTCGGGCGACGTGGTGATCGCCAAGCACCGCGCCATCGAGGCGAAGAAGCCGTTCAAGATCGATTACTACATTCCGAAGGGCGGCGCGCCGATCTGGTTCGACGTGATGGCGATTCCGAAGGACGCGAAGAACAAGGAAGCCGCGCACGAGTGGATCAACTACATCGAGACGCCGCAGGTCCATGCCGCGATCACGAACGCGGTGTACTACCCGAGCGCGAATCTGGAAGCGCGCAAGTACGTGGACAAGGACGTGGCGAACGACCCGGCGGTGTATCCGCCGCAGGACGTCATCAAGACCCTGTTCCTGCTGAAGCCGCTGCCGCCCGAGATCCAGCGTCTGCAGACGCGGCTCTGGACGGAATTCAAGTCCGGCCGCTAAGTCGAGAGAACCGGTTATTCATTGAAATGACGAAGCCCTCGGACCTCCGGGGGCTTTGTTCGTGATTCGTCGGCGAAAGTGAAAGCGGCGAACCACAGACGCAGGAGTCGAACAGGCAATCATGAGTGAGCAGTCGAGCGCGTTGAAGGCAGCGCCACAATCGGGCCGGCCGCAGCCGGGCAGTGCGGCATCCGGTCCGGGCACGGACGACAACTTCGTGCAGGTCGTGAACGTCGTCAAGAAATTCGGCGAGACGGTGGCCGTTCGGGGCGTCGATCTGTCGGTGAAGAAAGGCGAGCTGTTCGCGCTGCTCGGCAGTTCCGGATGCGGAAAGTCGACGCTGCTGCGCATGCTGGCGGGCCTCGAATCCGTGACGGAAGGGCAGATTCTGATCGACGGCGAAGACCTCGCCAAGATGCCGCCGTACCGCCGGCCGGTCAACATGATGTTCCAGTCCTACGCGCTTTTTCCGCACATGAGCGTGGAGTCGAACGTCGCGTTCGGGCTGAAGCAGGAAGGCGTGAAGGGCGGCGAGCTGAAGGACCGCGTGGAAAACGCGCTGCAACTCGTGCAGATGGCCCAATTCGCGAAGCGCAAGCCGCATCAGCTTTCCGGCGGGCAGCAGCAGCGCGTGGCGCTCGCGCGCAGTCTCGTCAAGCGTCCGAAGCTGCTGCTGCTCGACGAGCCGATGTCCGCGCTCGACAAGCAGATTCGCCAGCGCACGCAGATGGAGCTCGTGAACATTCTCGACAAGGTCGGCGTCACCTGCATCATGGTCACGCACGACCAGGAAGAAGCGATGACCATGGCGAACCGCCTCGCCGTGATGAGCGAAGGCCGCATCGTGCAGCTCGGCACGCCGCATGATGTCTACGAGTATCCGAACACGCGTTTCTCGGCGCAGTTCATCGGCTCGACGAATCTCTTCGACGGCACGGTGGTCGAAGACGAGCCGGACCACATTTTCGTCGAATCGGCGGAACTGCCGGTGCGCCTGTACGTGAGCCACGGCATCACCGGGCCGCTCGGCATGCCCGTGACCATTTCCGTGCGCCCCGAGCGCATCGCGCTCACGCGCAAGCCGCCCGAAGGCGCGTTCAACTGGGGCCGCGGCAAGATCAGCAACATCGCGTACATGGGCGGCTACACGCTCTATCACGTGACGCTGGAAAGCGGCAAAACCGTGGTCGCGAATCTGTCGAGCCTCGCGATCGGCGAAATCGAATCGCCGACTTTCGACGACGAAGTCTACGTGCGCTGGAGCGCGTCGGCGGGCGTGGTGCTGACGTCATGATGATGAACGTGCTCAAGCGCATCGGCGTGAGCGGGCGCACCGCGGTCATCGCCGGGCCGTATCTGTGGCTTCTGCTGCTGTTCTTCGTGCCGTTCCTGCTGGTCGTGAAGATCAGCTTCGCGGACAGCGAACTCGGCATTCCGCCGTACACGCAACTCGTCGCGATAAAAGACGGCGTGATGAACATCGCGCTGGATTTCTCGCACTACGCGTTCCTGTTGACGGACAGCCTGTACTTCGCGACCTACATGAATTCGCTGCTGGTCGCGGCGGTGTCGACGGTGCTGTGTCTCCTGATCGGCTATCCGATGGCGTATTACATCGCGCGTTCGAATCCGGCCACGCGCAACGTGCTGATGATGGCCGTGATGCTGCCATTCTGGACCTCGTTCCTGATTCGCGTGTACGCGTGGATCGGCATTCTCAAGAACAACGGACTCCTGAATAATTTCCTGATGTCGATCGGCCTCATTCATACGCCGATCGAGCTGTACCACACGAATATCGCCGTCTATATCGGCATGGTGTATTCGTATCTGCCGTTTCTCGTGATGCCGCTCTACGCGCATCTCGTGAAGATGGACCTGACCTTGCTCGAAGCCGCCTACGACCTGGGCGCAAAGCCGTGGAAGGCGTTCGTGCAGATCACGCTGCCGCTGTCGAAGAACGGCATCATCGCGGGATGCCTGCTCGTGTTCATTCCGGCGGTGGGCGAGTACGTGATTCCGGAGCTGCTCGGCGGCGCGGATACGCTGATGATCGGCCGCGTCATGTGGAACGAGTTCTTCGATAACGCCGACTGGCCGATGGCTTCGGCCGTCACCTGCGCGATGGTCCTGCTGCTGCTCGTGCCGATGGCGCTTTTCCAGCACTTCCAGGCGAAGCAACTGGAGGAAAACCGATGATCAAGCCGAACCGTTCGCTGCAAATCGCGGCGTTGGGAATCGGGTTCGCGTTTCTGTATATCCCGATCATCAGTCTCGTCGTGTACTCGTTCAACGACTCGCCGCTCGTCACCGTGTGGACCGAGTTCTCGCTGAAGTGGTATCGCGCGTTGTGGTCCGACGACGAACTCATCAACGCCGCATGGCTGTCGCTGCGCATCGCGTTTCTGACGGCGTGCGCGTCCGTCGTCATCGGCACATGGGCGGGCTTCGTGCTCGCGCGCATGGGGCGCTTTCGCGGCTTCACGCTGTACACCGGCATGATCAACGCGCCGCTCGTGATTCCCGAAGTGATTCAGGGCATCTCGCTGCTGCTGCTGTTCGTCGAAATGGCGAAGCTGATCGGCTGGCCGGCGGGGCGCGGAATCTTCACCATCTGGATCGGGCATGTGATGCTGTGCATCTCGTATGTCGCGATCATCGTGGAATCGCGCGTGCGGGAACTGAATCCGTCGCTCGAGGAAGCCGCGCTCGATCTCGGCGCGACGCCGCTGCGCGTGTTCTTCGCGATCACGTTGCCGCTCATCTCGCAGGCGCTCGTCGCGGGCTGGCTGCTGTCGTTCACGCTGTCCATCGACGACCTCGTGCTGTCGGCGTTCCTGTCCGGACCGGGATCGACGACGCTGCCGCTCGTCGTGTTTTCGCGCGTGCGTCTCGGCCTGAATCCGGAGATGAATGCGTTGGCGACGCTCTTTATCGCGCTGGTAACGGTGGGGGTGATCGCGGCGAATGTCTTCATGCAGCGCAGCGAGCGGCGGCGGCTCGCGGCGGTGAGTTGACGCGTTCACGCCTGCAAGCGTAAAAACGGCCCCGGAAGGGGCCGTTTGCACATCAGGGCGTGGCGATATGCTTCGCGAACGTGTCGGCGTCGGTGTTGGTCCCGCAGAGCAGCAGGCCGACGCGCTTGCCTTGCAACGTCTCGCGCAACGGTCCGAGCAGGGCGGCGGTGGACGCCGCGCACGCCGGCTCGACCGCCAGCTTCAGTTCGCTGAACAACTGCCGCATACCGTTGCGCAACTCGCTGTCCGACACGGTCACGACGGCGTCTATATGACGGCGACACAGCTCGTAGCTGTACTGCTCGGTATGCGGGGCCATCAGCGAATCGGCGATGCTGTGCATCGCGCCCATCTTCACCGTATGGTTGGCCGCGAAACTGCGGCTCATCGCATCCGATCCTTCCGGCTCCACGCCGTACACGTGCAGCGCGGGATTCGCGAGGCGCATCGCGGTCGAGACGCCCGCCGCGAGCCCGCCGCCGCCGATCGGCACGATGACCGCATCCAGATCGGGCGCTTGCGACGTCCATTCATAGCCGAGCGTCGCCGTGCCGAGCACCGTGCGATAGCCGTTGAACGGATGGATGAACACGCGTCCTTCTTCCGCTTCGACGCGCCGCACGACATCGAATGCTTCAGCGACGTTCTCCGCGAACACGATCTCCGCGCCGAAGCGCCGGCACAACTCGACGCGCGCCGGGTTCGCCGTCTTGATGATCACGACCTTCGCGCCGACGCCCATGCGCTGCGCCGCGTACGCGACCGCAACCGCGTGATTGCCCGCCGACACGCAGGTGACGCCCGCGGCACGCTCGCTCTCGGTCAGCGCGAGGATGTTCGAGAACGCGCCGCGCGCCTTGAACGTGCCGCTTGCCTGCAACAGCTCGAACTTGAACGTGACGGGCGTGCCTTCCAGCGTCGGAAAGTCGTGCCGCTCGAAAACCGGCGTGCGTGCGACCCACGGCGCGAGCGCCATATGCTGTTCGGCGATCTCGTCGAGCGTCGGGATCGGCGTGCCGTCGATCGTGTTGTCGGTAGGCTGTATCGCGCTGGACATGGCGTGCAATGCGTTTTCCGATGGACCGATCAGCGCGCCTGCGCGTCGACCGACATGCTGTGAATGAACTTGCCGAGGAACGCTTCGCAAGCGGCGAGTTGTTCGAGCGACACGTACTCGTTCGCCTTGTGCGCCTGCTCGATGTTGCCCGGCCCGCACACGATGCTCGGCACGCCCGCGAGCGCGAAGAGTCCCGCCTCGGTGCCGTACGCGACCTTGCGCTTCTCCTGGTTGCCGGTGAGCGCGCGCACGAGTTGCGTGATGGCGGCCTGTTCAGTGGCATCGAGCCCCGGCGCCGACGCGATCTTCGAGAACTCGATCGCGCCGTTCGCGTGCTCCTTCTGCATCTTCGGCACGAGCGTCTCGCGCGTGTACGACTCGATGCGCGCGAAGATCGCTTCCGGGTCCATCGTCGGGAGATTGCGGAATTCGAAGTCGAAGCTGCATTCGGCGGGCACGGTGTTCAGCGCGTTGCCGCCCTTGATGGTGCTCGTCTGCGCGGTGGTGAAGGGCACGTCGTACAGTTCGTCGAACGGGCCTTTCGCGCGGAATTCGTCGGCGACATCGCGGATGAAGCAGATCAGGCGCGCCGCATATTCGATGGCGTTGAGGCCCTTCGGCGTCAGCGACGAATGCGCCGCCGCGCCGCGCACGCAGCAGCGGAACGCGTTGATGCCCTTGTGCGCGATGATCGGGCGCATGGACGTCGGTTCGCCGACGATGCAGCCGTCCGGACGCACGCCGCGCTTCTTGAGGTCTTCGATCATCAGCGGCGCGCCTGCGCAGCCGATTTCTTCGTCATAGGAAAGCGCGAAGTGGATGGGCTTGGCGAGCTTGGTCGACTGCATGACTGGCAGCATTGCGAGCGCGGCGCCGATGAAGCCTTTCATGTCGCACGCGCCGCGGCCGTAGAGCAGGCCGTCGCGGACTTCCGGCTTGAACGGATCGCTTGTCCAGTCCTGGCCGTCGACCGGCACGACATCGGTATGACCCGACAGCACGATGCCGCCGTTGGTCTCGCCGTCGTGCGCGGGCACGGTCGCGAAGAGATTCGCCCACTGGCCGCGCGGGTCGGTCGTGATGACGGCTTCGATGCCCGATTTGCGTAGGTCGTCGCGGACGGTTTCGATCAGGCCGAGGTTCGGGTTGCGGCTTACCGTGTCGAAGGAAATGAGCCGTTCGATCCACGGCAGGGATTGGGGCGACGACGCTTGCCCCTTGCTGGACGGTGAAGAAGCTTCGGAATGCGCCGGATCAGCGACGTATGACATTTTTCGACTCCTGTCGACCAGTGTGCGGACGCAGAGCGTCTTTGCTCTGATCGCATGCAGTTGGGATGCGGCGGGTAGGCTTCGATCATACCTCGGATAGCCGCCTTCCCGCAGGCGTTCAAAAACCCGCGAAGCCTTTACCGCACCGCCGCAACAGGCTTCCTCACCGGCCCACCCAACGCCCGCAACGTCTCCTTCACCGTAGCAATCCGCACCGCCAGATCCGGACTACGCGTCTCGATACGCAGCTTGTCCTGCCCCGCAAGCTTGATGTGCTTGTTCTTCTGCACCATCTCGATGATCTTCATCGCATCGACGGGCGGATTCGGCACGAACTGCAACGCGATGGAAAGCTCCGCCGCATCGATCTTCGAAATACCGAGCGGCTTCGCGGCCAATCGCAGCCGATGCGTCTCGACAAGCGCATGCGCCTGCGGCGGCAGCTTGCCGAATCGGTCGACGAGTTCTTCGAGAATGCCGTCGATCGCATCGCTCGATTCGCAGTTTGCAAGCCGCTTGTAGAGCGACAAACGCTCCTGCACGTCGCCGCAGTAATCGGCGGGCAGAATGGCCGGCGCGTGCAGATTGATCTCGGTCGTCGCGGCGAGCGGCGCGTTGAGGTCCGGCTCGCGACCGTCCTTCAGCGCGCGCACCGCGTCGTTGAGCATGTCGGTGTAAAGCTGGAAGCCGATCTCGTGAATCTCGCCCGATTGCTTGTCGCCGAGCACTTCGCCGGTACCGCGAATTTCGAGGTCGTGCATCGCGAGATAGAAGCCGGAGCCGAGTTCCTCCATCTGCTGGATGGCTTCGAGCCGGCGCTGCGCCTGCTTCGTCAGCGACTGCGGATCATGCACGAGCAAATACGCATACGCCTGATGATGCGAGCGCCCGACGCGCCCGCGCAACTGATGCAACTGCGCAAGCCCGAACTTGTCCGCGCGATGCATGATGATCGTGTTCGCGCTCGGCACGTCGATGCCCGTTTCGATGATCGTCGTGCACAGCAACACGTTCGCGCGCTGGCCGACGAAATCGCGCATCACGCGTTCGAGCTCGCGCTCGTGCATCTGCCCGTGCGCAACCGCGATGCGCGCTTCGGGCACGAGCGCCTCCAGCATCGCGCGGCGGTTTTCGATCGTCTCCACTTCGTTGTGCAGGAAGTACACCTGGCCGCCGCGCTTGAGTTCGCGCAACATCGCCTCGCGGATCACGCCGTCTTCCTCGCGACGCACGAAGGTCTTGATCGCGAGACGCTTCTGCGGCGCGGTCGCGATCACCGAAAAATCGCGCAGGCCTTCGAGCGCCATGCCGAGCGTGCGCGGAATCGGCGTGGCAGTCAGCGTGAGCACGTCGACTTCGGCGCGCAGCGCCTTGAGCGCCTCTTTTTGTCGCACGCCGAAGCGGTGTTCCTCGTCGATGATGACGAGCCCGAGCCGCTTGAACTTCACATCGCTCGACAGGAGCTTGTGCGTGCCGATCACGATATCGACCGAGCCTTCGTTGATCTGCTGCACCGACTGCGACACTTCCTTCGTGCTCTTGAAGCGCGACAGCTCCGCGATGCGCACCGGCCAGTCCGCGAAGCGGTCCGTGAAGGTCTGCGTGTGCTGTTCGGCGAGCAGCGTCGTCGGCGAAAGAATCGCCACCTGCTTGCCCGCCATCACCGCGATGAACGCGGCGCGCAGCGCGACTTCCGTCTTGCCGAAGCCGACGTCGCCGCACACGAGGCGGTCCATCGGCTTGCCGCTCGTCATGTCCGCGATCACCGATGCGATCGCCGCCGCCTGATCGGGCGTTTCCTCGAAGCCGAAGCTCTCCGCGAACTTCGTATAGTCGCGCGGATCGAGCTTGAACGCGAAGCCTTCGCGCGCGGCGCGGCGGGCGTACAGGTTCAGCAACTCGGCGGCGGTATCGCGAATCTGCTGCGCGGCTTTGCGCTTGGCCTTCTCCCACTGGCCGGAGCCGAGCGTGTGAAGCGGCGCGCTTTCCGGGTCCGCGCCGCTGTAGCGCGAGATCACATGCAACTGCGCGACCGGCACGTACAGCTTCGATTCGTTCTGGTATTCGAGGTGCAGAAACTCGGTCTCGCCTTCGCCGAGGTCCATCGACACGAGCCCCATGTATCGGCCGATGCCATGCTGCGCGTGCACGACCGGATCGCCCACTTTGAGCTCGGCGAGGTCGCGCACCATCGAATCGACGTTGCTCGCTTGTTCCTGACGCCGCCGCCCGGCGCGGCGCGCGAGCGGCCCGTACAGTTCGGTCTCCGTGATGATCGCGAGCTCTTCGGCTGGCAGCGCAAAACCGTTCGCGAGCGGCGCGATGCCGAGCGTGAACTTCGCGTCGCTCGTGAGCCATTCCTGGAAGGTGTCGTGCAACTCGCCGCGCAAGCCGTTGTCCGCGAGCAATTGCTGAATGGTCTCGCGCCGGCCCGCCGATTCCGCGACGAGCATCACGCGGTTGGGTGTCTGCTCCAGATAGTGACGCAGCGCGAGCAGCGGCTCGTCCGCGTGACGGTCGATGGCAAGGCCCGGCAGCGGCACGGCCCAGCCGCCTTCGGGCGTTGACGGAAACTTCAGTTGCGCGAACGGTTTGGCGAACGTGAAGAAGTCGTCGTCCGTGAGAAAGAGTCGGCGCGGCTCCAAGAGCGGACGCTCGCGGTCGTGCGAGAGGAATTCGTAACGCTGCTTCGTGTCGTGCGTGAAGCGCTTGATCGCGGCGTCGAGATCCCCGATGAACGCGAGTTGCGAGCCCTGCGGCAGATAGTGAAAGAGCGTCGCGGTGTCATCGAAGAAGAGCGGCAGATAGTATTCGATGCCCGCCGACGGCACGCCGTTGCCGATGTCCTTGTAGATCTGCGAGCGGCTCGGATCGCCCTCGAACACTTCGCGCCAGCGGCTGCGAAACGCGGTGCGCGCGGCTTCGTCGAACGGAAACTCGCGGCCCGGCAAGAGGCGCACGTCGCGCACCGGATAAAGACTGCGCTGCGTGTCGGGATCGAACGCGCGAATCGAGTCCACTTGATCGTCGAACAGGTCGATGCGATACGGCAGCGGCGAGCCCATCGGATACAGGTCGATCAGCGAGCCGCGCACGCAGTATTCGCCCGGCCGCACGACCTGGCTCACGTGCTCGTAGCCCGCGAGCGTCAATTGCGCCTTGAGCTTGGCCTCGTCGAGACGCTCGCCTTGCGTGAACGAGAACGTGTAGGCCGCGAGAAAGGACGCGGGCGGCATGCGATACAGCGCCGTCGTCGCCGGCACGATGAGAATGTCGCAGCGTCCTTCGCCGAGATCGTGCAGCGTCGCGAGCCGCTCGGAGACGAGGTCCTGATGCGGCGAGAAGGTGTCGTAGGGCAGCGTTTCCCAGTCGGGTAACAGGCGCACGCGGGCGTCCGGCGCGAAGTAGGGCAACTCGGCCGCGAGGCGCTGGGCGTCGACGGCGCTCGCGCAGACCACCGTCAGAAGCGGCACCGCCTCGCGATGCGCCGCGAGGTAACGCGCGATGGCGAGCGCATCGGCGGAGCCGGAAGCGCCGTCGAAGACGAAACGCTGACCTGCCTTGACGAGCGCGATGGGGGAAGTGGACTGCGCGTTGACGGCTTTCGAAGACATAAGGTGTGCATTGAACCGCCCGCGCGCTGCCACTTAAAAGGCGCGCGCCGGACGTGGTCGCGGAGGACCTATTATAAAATCCGGGCTTCACTTTGACTTGGCCACATGATTTTCTCGTGACTTCGCCCGCCGCCCTGTCTACCACTGCGCGTCTTTTCGCGCTCATTCCCTGCGCCGGAACCGGCAGCCGCTCCGGCGCGCCGATGCCCAAGCAATACCAGACGGTCGCGGGACGGCCGATGCTCGGCTACACGCTCGCCGCATTCGACGCGTGCCCCGAATTCTCGCAGACACTCGTCGTGCTCGCACCGGACGATCATCATTTCGACGCGCGCCGCTTCGCCGGCCTGCGCTTCGTGGTGCAGCGGCGGGGCGGGGCGTCGCGGCAGGCGTCCGTTTATAACGGCCTCGTCGCGCTCGCGGATTTCGGCGCGCGCGACGACGACTGGGTGCTCGTGCACGACGCCGCGCGCCCCGGCATCACGCCCGAGCTGATTCGCAAGCTCGTCACCGAAGTGCGCGACGATCCCGTCGGCGGCATTCTCGCGCTGCCGGTCGCGGATACGTTGAAGCGCGTCGCACCGACCATGCCCGATGCGCCGGCAGGCGGCGCGCGCATCGCGCGGACCGAGTCGCGCGACGGCTTGTGGCAGGCGCAGACGCCGCAGATGTTCCGGCTCGGCATGTTGCGCGAAGCGATCGATCGTGCGCGCCGCGACGGCCACGATCTGACGGACGAAGCCAGCGCCATCGAATGGCTCGGCCACTCGCCGAAGCTCGTGCAGGGCAGCCTGCGCAACTTCAAGGTGACTTATCCGGAAGACTTCGGTCTCGCCAGCGCGATCCTCTCGGCGCGCGCCTGACGGACCGCTCACTCTCTACTGCTAGGTGGCATCGATGGATTTCAGAATCGGACAGGGGTACGACGTGCATCAGCTCGTCGAAGGGCGCGAGCTCATCATCGGCGGCGTGACGATCCCGTATGAACGCGGGCTGCTCGGCCATTCGGATGCCGACGTGCTGCTGCACGCGATCACCGACGCGTTGTTCGGCGCAGCGGCGCTCGGCGATATCGGCCGGCATTTTCCGGATACGGCCACCGAATTTGCCGGCGCGAACAGCCGCGTGCTGCTGCGCGAGGCGGCCAAGCGCGTGTCGGAGGCGGGCTTCGCGATTGCGAACGTGGACAGCACGGTGATCGCTCAAGCGCCGAAGCTGAGTCCGCATATCGAGGCGATGCGCGAGAACATCGCCGCCGACCTCGATCTTCCGGTCGATCGCGTCAACGTGAAGGCGAAGACCAACGAGAAGCTCGGCTATCTCGGCCGCAAGGAAGGCATCGAGGCGCAGGCGGCCGTGCTGCTGCGGCGCACGTCGATCGATCATTGAGCGAGCGACGCCACGTTCGAACGACGTGGCGTCTCTCAGCGCGTTACTTTCCCTCGGCTTCGATCGTAAGCGCCACCGCGCCGATCACTGCGGCGATGCGGCCGACATCGCGCAGTTGCGTCGTCGACATGCCCTCGGTCACGAGGTTCTCGTAGTGCGACTTCACGCAGAAGTGGCACTTGCCGATGATCGACGCCGCAAGCGCGTACATCTCGAAGCGCCGCTTGTCCACGCCGCCGTGCGACGCGTACGCGTTCATGCGTAGCCCGGCGGGCTGCGTCTTCAGGTCGGCGTTGTCGGCCATCTCCAGATACGGATACCAGACGTTGTTCATGCCCATCAGCGCCGCGGCGGTGAGGGCCGCATTCGTCTCTTCGGGCGAGAGCACGCCGGCATTGCGGATGATCGATACGAGCTTCGTCGCCTTGGCCGCGTAGGCCGCAGCGAGCGCGACGCCCACCGCGTCATTGCCTTCCAGCGACGAACGGGCGATCGTGCCGTCGACGTTCAGGCGAATGTCTTTCGCATAATCGGGAACCAGCTCCTTGATCGACGACAGGAATTCCATTGATTTCTCCTATTCGATGGCGTTGAAAAAGCCCGCCGGCTCCCGAGCTTGCACTCGAAAGAAGGCGGGCTCACGCATGCGCTCGAGCGCCAGCAGGGTCAGAGCGTCGCGCCGCCGACCGCGCGGTTGCACGGACAGAGCTCGTCGGTTTGCAGGCCGTCCAGAATGCGTAGCACTTCTTCCGGATTGCGGCCCACGTTCAGGTTATTGACCGACACGTGCTGAATGACGTTGTCCGGATCGACGATGAACGTGGCGCGCAACGCGACGCCCGCTTCCTTGTCGCGCACGCCGAGCTGATCGATCAGTTCGCCCTTTACGTCGCCGAACGAGTAGTGGTTCAGCTTGTTCAGGTCCTTGTGCTCGCGGCGCCATGCGAGCTTGACGAATTCGTTGTCGACGCTGCCGCCCATCAGCACGGCGTCGCGGTCTTCGAAGTCCTTCGCGAGCTTGCCGAACTCGACGATTTCGGTCGGGCACACGAACGTGAAGTCCTTCGGATAGAAGTAGATGATCTTCCACTTGCCCGGAAACGACTGCTCGGTGATTTCCTCGAAGGCGGACTGGCCGTTTTCCTCGTGGTTGTTGAAGCCGGGTTTTGCAGCGGTGACGGTGAATGCTTCGACTTTATCGCCAACGGTCTTCATGCAACGCTCCTGTGTTCGTTGAAAGGACAACTCAAGCCAAACTACCGGAAAGCGGTAACGCGCGCATGACAGCATGGCCACGAATGCCGCGCGTCGAACCGGATCATCATAACCCCACGGCAGAACCGCTTCAAAAGGTTTGCCCAATGACGCAGATAGCTTTTTTCGAACGTGCGAGCGAGTCGCGGGGTTGAACGCGCAGGTGAATACGTGGGCTAGTCGCGCGGGCCGTCGAAGCGCGCGCCCTTCATCTGCGGAAAGTCGATGGTCACTTCAAAGCCCGGCAGCGGCGTGCGATTGCGCAGCCTGAGCGCGCCGCGCTGGCGCGTGACGAGCCGCTGCACGATCGCCATGCCGAGGCCCGTGCCGTTGGCCTGCGTGCGCGCCGCATCGACGCGATAGAAGGGCCGCGTGATGAGCGCCACCTGATCGTCGGGGATGCCGAGACCTTCGTCCATCACGGACAGCTCGACGCGCCCGTGCGCCACGCGCGTTTGCAGCGTGATGCGCGCAATATCGTCGCGTTCGCTGCGGCCATACTTCCGCGCGTTTTCGAGCAGATTGCCGACGACGCGCCGCGCATCCGTCGGATCGCCCTCGATGACCGCGCCCGGCGCGAGGTCCGTGCGCATCACGACGCCTTCGTCCGCCTGGAAGCGCGCGGCGAGTTCGCTCGCGATCATCGAGAGATCGACGGCTTCGGGCATGCGCTGCATCGGCCGCGCGTAGTCCAGGAAGCGCCCGATGATCATGTCCATCTGCTCGATGTCGTCGATCATCGCGAGCTTGGTCGCTTCGTCCGACGGACTCATTTCCGTTTCGAGCCGCAGGCGCGCGAGCGGCGTGCGCAGGTCGTGCGAGATGCCGGCGAGCATCAGCGCGCGGTCCGCTTCGAGCTGTTCGAGGTCCTGCACCATCTGGTTGAAGCTGCGGTTGGTCTCGGCCGCGACGCCCATGCCGCGTTCCGGCAACGGCTCGGGCGACTGTCCGGAACCGACCTTGCGCGCCGCGAGCGCGAGCCGCGCGAACGGCCGGTTCACGAGACTCGTGATGAACGCCGCGCCGAAGAGCGACAGCGCGAGCGCGAACACGCCCCAGCCGGCCCATTGCAGGCCCGTCACGGTGTCGAGTTGATCGCGGTCGAGCGCCACCCAGTAGTCGTCGTCGTCGATCTTGAAGCTGATCCAGACGCCCGGAATGTCGTTGACCGACTGCGCGATGATGGTGTCGTTGCCGAGCCGCCCGCGCACGTCGCGCTCGATCAGCCGGTTGAGCGATTCGTCCGGCTGGAGCTTGTACTTGTCCGTGGTCTCGCGCGGATACACGCGCACGCCTTCGTTGCTTTCCAGGTCCTGCAGCAGCGCGCGGCGCAGATCGGGATCGGAATAGAGAAGGGCGGTGCGCGTGAGCTTCACGACAGCGACGAGCTGAAGCGCCACGCGCTGCGCGCGCGGCTCGCGTTCGATCACGCGAAAGCTCTGAAACCAGGCGGTGAGGCTGACCGCGATGAGCAGCGCGATCAGCGCGAAAGTTCGCCAGAACAGGCCGCCGAACGCAAGCGCCAGTAGCCGCCTGTCGATGCGCATGGGTCTATCGGGTTCCGCTCGGTGAAGGGGATAAAGCGTATCGGACTCGCTTGAAGTGCGTGGGACTAGGCGGCGCGACGTGCTTTAGGCTGCGCCGTCAGGAATGAAGACGTAGCCGAGACCCCACACCGTCTGAATGAAGCGCGGGCTGCTCGGATCCGGCTCGATCAGCTTGCGCAGACGCGAAATCTGCACGTCGAGGCTGCGATCGAACACTTCGTATTCACGGCCGCGCGCGAGTTCCATCAGCTTTTCGCGCGACAGCGGCTGGCGCGGATGACGCGCGAATACCTTGAGCACTGAGAATTCGCCGGTGGTCAGCGGAATTTCCTGGCCGTTCTTGGTCAGCGTGCGCGTGGCAAGATTCAGCGCGAATTCGCCGAACTCGAATACTTCCGTCGTCTCGGACGGCGCGCCGGGCAACTCCGAGGGCGTCTGACGCCGCAGTACGGCATGAATGCGCGCGACGAGTTCACGCGGATTGAAGGGCTTCGGCAGATAGTCGTCCGCGCCCATTTCCAGACCGACGATGCGGTCCACGTCTTCGCCCTTCGCCGTGAGCATGATGATGGGCGTGCGGTCGTTGCTGCCGCGCAGACGGCGGCAGATGGAAAGGCCGTCTTCGCCGGGCAGCATGAGGTCCAGCACGAGCAGGTCGAAACGCTCGCGCACCCATAGCTTATTCATCGACGGGGCGTTTTCCGCGACATACACGTTGAAGCCCTGCTCGCCGAGATAACGCCGAAGCAGATCACGCAGGCGCGGATCGTCATCGACTACCAGAATTTTCGAAGGATTTTTGGTTTCCATGGCGGCATCTTAGCGCGTTTGTTCAAACGCCGAGTTTGTAACAAAAGCGAGTGTAACAGTTAGTTACAAAATTTACGGGACCTGTGGCACGGCCCCTGACTTCTCTGCGTACACTGCTTTACCTAAGCCCGCCATTCGGTAGATACTCCATTAGACCAGCGGCCCCGTGCGGCGCGACCAGGCCGCGTGAGACGCATGAAAAGAATGAGGCTGTCCGGTTGTCGAGCAACGAAGGGAACAACATGAAGGGAGCGCGGCGGCGCGGACCTGTGCGCACCGAGCGCATTTTCAGAAAGACGTTAGTGGCTAGTGCGCTGTACGCTGTACTGAGCGCACAGCATGCCTATGCGCAATCTTCCCGCTTCGCTGCGTCGTCGTCTTCGTCTCCCTCGCAATCCTCGAACGAGTTCGACCGCTCCGTGCACATGCCCGCCGGTCGCTACGACGGCCGCATGATCCGCGCCCAGGATCGCACCGGCAAAGGCTCGAACAAGCGCGAGCGCGACGGCAAGCCCGCCGCGCTGCAACCCGTGCAGCAAGTCGAAGACACTCCGCCCGCGCGGCCGCCGCGCCACACCGTCATGACGGCCGACGAGCGGCGCCTCTTGCGTCAGCACATCGAAGAGGCCGTGCGGGATCTGTACAAACGCTGATTCACACAGGGACGAACGCGATGAACCGACGTGAGTTCCTGTCGATCGCAAGCGTCGCCGCAGTACAACCGGTCGCGCTCTGCCGCGCATCCGAAGCGCGTCGCTCGTTGACGAGAGCGCTCGTTGTCGTCGACTTCAACGGCGGCAACGACGGACTCAACACGGTCATTCCGATCGCCGATCCGCGCTACTACGCGCTGCGGCCGACGCTCGCCATTTCGCGGGATCACGCGTTGCGCATCGACGAGCGCACCGGTCTGCATCCGTCGCTGCGTGCTCTGATGCCCGCGTGGCATGCGGGCGAATGCGCCATCGTGCAGGGTGTCGGTTATGCGCGGCCGAACCGCTCGCACTATCGCGCGCAGCAGATCTGGCACACGGCATCCGAGGCGGACGAATATCGCCGCGATGCGTGGCTCGCGCGCGTGCAAGCGCCGCAAACCGCGATGGTTCATCCGGCAAGCGCGCCGTTCGATCCGCAATCCTTCACCACATCCTGCGAGGCGGCTGCGCGCGTCATCGCGGCGAATCGCGCGCAGAGCTGCGTCACCCTGATCCGACTCACGCTCGATGGCTTCGACACGCACCAGCATCAGGCGGCGCGACATGCGGCGCTGCTCGCGCAGTTCGCGGACGGCGTCGCTTCGCTGCGGGCCGCGTTGCTCGCGACAGGCGACTGGCGCAACACGCTCGTGATGACTCGTTCGGAGTTCGGACGATCGGCGCGCGAGAACGACACGCGCGGCACCGATCATGGCGCGGCCGCGCCGCAGTTCGTGCTGGGCGGCGCCGTGCGCGGCGGGGTTTTCGGCGAAGCGCCGCGACTCGACGCTCTCGACGCGGACGGCGGGCTGACGGCCGCTGTCGACTTCAGACGGCTGTGCGCCACCGCGCTCGATGCATGCTGGAACGCGAACGCCGCCGATGTGCTCGGGCGGCCGTTCGCGCCGCTGCCGGTCATGCGCGCGTGAGGTTCGGGCTTAGCGCGTGCGCTAGTTTTTGAGCGGCTGTTCGCGCCGCTGCCGATTATCCGCGTGTTAGATCCATGCTCACTATGTGCGCCATGGTTGTCGGGCGGCTGTCGGTGCAGTTGCCGATCACGCGCGCATGAGCCTCGCGCTTACCGCGTGCGCCACGTGATCCAGAGCTTGCGGATCGGCGTGAGCGTAATGCGCTGGTGCAACACCTTGAAGCCTTCGCGCTCGATTTCATCGAAGCGGGCCAGCGACAACGCCGCCTGTGCCCGCAACACGCGCTGCGAGGCACGCTCGGCGGGCGGAATGGCGGCAACCGCTTCGTCGAGCGAGCGGCGCGCGCGCTCGGTCTGAAAGCGCATGAGTTCTGTGAAAGCGTCGCTGTACTTGCGGTTGATGATATCCGCCGCCGTGACATTGAACCGCTGCAATTCGTCGATGGGCACGTAGACGCGGCCGTTGCGCGCATCGTCGCCGATTTCCTGCACGCGTTCGGCGAGCAGCAGCGCCGAGCCGACCGGCGCGGCCCACGACGACACGTCCCCGCGCGCGGGCGGACTCGCGGTGGCACACGCGACGGCGGTCGCGAACGCGCCGCCCGTCTGGTCCAGATAGCGCCGCAGGCCGGGCCAGTCCAGATAGCGCGCCTGGTCGAGGTCCATCGAGAAGCCGTCGACGAGCATCGACAGCGACGCGCGGCCTTCTTCGTCGAGCAGGCCGCTTCCGTCGGCGTGAGCCTGCAGCGCCTTCGTGACCGGATGCGTCGGCTCGCCGAGATAGAGGCGCTCGAGTTCGCTCTGCCACCACACGTGCTTGGTGCGGCCGATGGTCGGATCGCTCGTCTCCTTCACCGTTTCCTCCAGTTCGCGATACAGCGCATAGAGGGCGGTGAGAAGCGGCTGACGCGCGGCCGGAGCCCGGCGCAGCGCGTAGTACGTGCCTGAGCCTTCGGGAGCGGCCTTTTGCTGGCAATAGTCGTCGAAATTCACGGACGGGAAGCTTGTGGTGGGGAAGGCGAATAGGTTGTTCTGGGCTCGCGGTTCGCCGCGCGTCGAGCGAGACGGGCGCTCATTTTATCCCGGCGCGGCTTTCGCAGCCGCCCGCGCCGCGCTGCCTGCGCGTGTGCGCCGACCCACCGACGCGCCGAACGGCCCGCGCAACACTGCGCGAAACACGCACACGCGCGAGACCAACGGAGACAGCCGCCATGCCGCTCAGCAAAACGGAAACCAAACAATTCGGCGACAAGTGCCTGCCGCTCATCGTGAGGAGCGTGGCCACGGGCCTCGGCTTCGATTTTCGGGTATGCCCGCGTCAGATGAGCGTCTCGCCGACGCCCGGGCTGCATATCACGGCGGCGCGTCGGGCGGACGCGAAAGCGTCGTATCCGCTCAACGTTTTCGTGTACTTGCCGCCGTCGAGCGTGCGCCAGTTTCTATCGAACCTGGACCGGCCGATTGCCGCCGCGCGTGCCAGCGAGCGCGTGCCGGAAGAAATCAGGAAGCTGATGAATCAGACGGGCGTGGACTTCGCGGGACGATCGCAAGAGAAGGGCGAAGTGATGATGGTCGAACTGAGCGACATCGCGCTGTAGCCGCTCTGAACGAGCGGTGAGGGGAGTGGTGCGAGGAGGGGGACTCGAACCCCCACACCCTTGCGGGCGTCAGGACCTAAACCTGGTGCGTCTACCAATTTCGCCATCCTCGCAGCACGGGGGCTGTGCGAGGCAGCGGATTGAATCCTGCCGCACTTGACACCCCCCGTGTCCGGCACCGGTCCACTGTGCCAAGCCGGGCATTCTAACGCATTCGTCAGGCGATGTCTGGGAATTTGCGTGACGACTGCATGGGTCGCCGCGCCATGGTGGCGATAGGGGCTTCAGCATTGCGGCGAGGCAGGCGTCTGCCTAGAATCTCGCTCAATCTTTCCGTTTCGCTTTCTCGCTCCCAATGACCCGCAACGCGCGCAATCGCTTCGTCGCATGGCTCGGCATCGCCGCCATGTGGCTCGCCATTGTCGCGCCGGTCATCAGTCAGAGCATCGCCGCGCGCAACGCGGCACTCGATCCCGAGGCGCCGCTCTGTACCGTCAGTACGCTAGCGAGCTTCTTCGCGCAAGGCGGCGAGCACGCTGATCACCATGCCGCGCATGTAGACGCCGACGAGCACGCCGGCCATCACGACGCCGCAAGCCACTTCGACGCCTGCGCGTATTGCGGGCTGCTCGCGCATCATCTGCCGGTCGCTTCGGCGGCGGCGGATGCAGTCACGCCTGTCGAGCGCGTCACGCGCGCGGCGCCCGTCGCGGCGGTCGACGCCGCCCGCTCGAAGTCGTTCAACGCCGCGTCTGCGCGCGCGCCGCCCGTCGTTTCCTGAAGCCGTTCTCCGTTCGATCGCTTCGTTGTTCGTCAGGCGCCTGAGCGCCCGGCGACGCGCGCGCTCGCTCGTCAGCTCATTCAGGAACTCCCTATGTTCACGCTCCTCCCGCGAGCGCGCCGACACGCGCGCCGTCGCGCCGTCGCGTCCTTGCACGCCGCATTGCCGCTATCCTTCTTCGCTCATGCTGCATGGCCGGCCACGCCGGCAGCCCCGGCCGCTTCCGATACCGAGACCACGCTCGCGCCGGTAATGGTGACCGCGCAGTCAGCGTCCCTGAAATCGCCGCTCGATCCGAACCTGCCCGCGAGCGTCGCGACCGTCACGGCAGACGAGTCACAGTACTGGAACGTCGTCACGCCAGAAGACGTGCTCAAGTACGCGCCGGACATGGCCGTGCGCAAGCGCTTCATCGGCGACGTGAACGCGCCGATCGCCGTGCGCGGCACGAGCAACGCGCAAACGGCGCGCGGCCTCGTGTATGCCGACGGCCTTCTGCTCAGCAATTTCCTCGGTAACACGTTCACGTTCGCGCCGCGCTGGTCGATGGTCTTCGCCGACGACATCGCGCGCACGGACGTCGTCTACGGTCCTTACTCGGCGCTCTATCCGGGCAACTCGATCGGCGCTACCGTCGCGATCACGACGCGCATGCCGACGCAGTTCGAAGCCGACGCGAAAGTGCAGGCCTTCACGCAGCACTTCGACCTCTTCGGCATCAACCGCAGCTTCAACGGCACGAACACGACCGCGACCGTCGGCGACCGCATCGGCAAGCTGTCGTTTCTGATCGGCGTCGATCATCTGGAAAACACCGGGCAGCCGCTGCAATTCGCGACGCTCGCGCAGTCGAAGACGCCCGCCACCGCCGCCGACCGGCCCGTGACCGGCGCGACGTTCTACACCGATCAGAACGGCGCGCGCACGGCGGTGCTCGGCACGTCGTCGGAAGGCATCGAGCGCACGTTTCAGGACCAGTTGCGCGTGAAGCTCGCCTACGACATCACGAACACGCTGCAAGCCGGCTTCACGCTCGGTTACTGGCATCAGAAATACAACAGCGATACGACGACCTTCCTGCGCGACGCGGCCGGCAACCCGGTGTATAGCGGGCGCGTGAACATCGGCGGGTTCGAATACACGATTCCCGCCGCGACGTTCGCGCCGAGCATGGGATCGAGCGAAAACTTTCTCTACGGCCTCACGCTGCGCACGCACCACGACACCGGCTGGAACGCGGAAGCAATCGCGTCGTACTTCGACATCACGCAGAGCATCGCGCGTACGGCGAGTTCCGGCGTGCCCGGCGACGGCCCCGGCACGCTCACGGACGGCTCCGGATCGGGTTGGAAATCGCTGGACTTGCGCACGAGCTGGACGCCGACCGTGCGCTCGGGAATGGCCGCGCATGCGCTGTCTTTCGGCTATCACTACGACAACTACTTTCTCGACAACGTGAGCTCGAACACGGCCGCATGGCGCGATGGCGCGGGCATCTCGTTCGCCAACGCGTTCGGCGGGCGCACGCGCACGCAAGCGGTCTATGCGCAGGACGCGTTTCGCTTCCTGCCGCGCTGGGCGTTCACCTACGGCGTGCGTTACGAGGACTGGAACGCCTATGACGGCACGCGGGCCGTCGGCGCGACATCGCTCGATTACGGCAATGCGAGCCAGAGCCACTGGTCGCCGAAGGCGTCGCTTTCTTTCGACGCCACCAACGATTTGACGTTGCGGGCATCCATCGGGCGGGCGTACCGCTTTCCGACTGTCGGCGAGCTGTTCCAGGGGCAAATCAACGGCGTGTCGATCGTCAACAGCAATCCGAACGTGCAGCCCGAAGACGATCTTTCGAAAGAACTGACCGCGGAATGGGCGCACGGCAACGGTATGTACCGCTTCACGCTCTTTCAGGACGACGTAAAGAACACCATCCTGAGTCAGACGAACACGACCGTCATCCCGAACGTCACCAACTTTCAGAACATCGACAAGGTGCGTTCGCGCGGCGCCGAAGCGAGCTACGAAGGGCAGGACGTGTGGTTGCGCGGACTCGATCTCGCCGCCAACGTCGCGTACACGCAGTCGAAGATTCTCGCGAACAGCGGCAATCCGGCGTCCGTGGGCAAGTACTTCTATCGCATTCCGCTGTGGCGGGCGAACGCGGTGGCGACCTATCGCGCGAACGCGAAAACCGCCGCGACGCTCGCGGTGCGTTATTCGGGACGCCAGTACAACACGCTCACCAACACGGACGTCAATCCGGACACGTATGGCGGCACGAGCACCTACGCCGTCGTCGATGCCAAGTTCTCCTACAAGCCGACCAAGCGCACGGAACTGGGCATCGGCGTCGACAACCTGTTCGATCGCCGCTACTACGTGTTCCACCCGTATGCGGGACGCACGTTCTATGTCGAAGGACGCATCGGCATCTGATCTTCATTCATTCGCATTCGTTCGATTCCAAAAGGACACGTCATGCAAGCACAACCCTTCACGCCCGCTTCGACGCAGGGCGACGCCATTGCCGAGCGCCGCACGCTGTGGCGCTGGCACTTCTATGCCGGCCTCTTCGTGATGCCGCTTCTCGTCGTGCTCGCCATCACGGGCACGCTGTATTGCTTTCAGCCGCAGATCGAGCCGATGCTGTACCGCGACCGCATGGTTGTCGCCGATACGCACGGTCCGCGTCTTTCCACCGATGCGCTGCTCGCCAAAGCCGTCGCTCACGAGCCGCGCGGCGCGGTGCCGACGCTCGCCCAGATCGACACGCGTCGCACGCGCAGCGCCGAATTCGTGTTCCGCCTGCCGTCGGGCGAGAGCGAGAGCGTGTACGTGAATCCGTACGACGGCGCGGTGCTCGGCACGCTCTCCGTCGAGCATCGGCTGATGAAGCAGATCCGCAATCTGCATCGCGGGCTCATGCTCGGCAAGACCGGCGAACTCGCAATGGAACTCGCGGGATGTTGGACGCTCGTGATGATCGGCACGGGCGTCGCGCTATGGTGGCCGTGGAGCGGCGCGGGCCGTCGCGCGGGCGGCGTGTGGCTGCCGCGTCTTACGCTCGAAGGCCGCGCGTGGTGGCGCGATCTGCACGCGGTAGGCGGCGTGTGGCTCGCTATCGGCGCGCTTTTCTTCGTGTTGAGCGGACTGCCGTGGTCCGGATCGTGGGGCAAGCAGTTCAAGGCGCTGGCGACGTCCGCATCGCTCGGCTATCCGAAAGGGGCGTGGGGCGAGGCGCACGTCCATTCGAGCGTGCCGGCCGATCACGCGATGCACGCCATGCCGATGAAAATGGACGATCTCCCGCTGCATCAGACGCCGTGGGCCGTCGGCGCGACGGACGTGCCGCAGACCGCGAAGGCGTCGGCGGCGGCGAGGCTTTCGCTCGACGATGTGATTGCGCTCGCCGCGAAACAGGGCGTGACGAGCGACTACGGGATCGCGCTGCCCACGTCGCGGAAGGGCGTCTACACGGTGTCGTATTTCCCCGCCGATCCCCGCTCGGAACGCACGCTGCACATCGACCAGTACAGCGGCCGCGTGCTCTCCGACATCTCGTACGGCACCTACGGCACGGTCGCGCGCTTCATCTCGTATGGCACGTCCTTGCACATGGGGCGCTATTTCGGCCTCGCGAATCAGATCGCGTGTTCGGCGATCTCGCTCGGGCTGGCCGCGCTTTCGGTGACCGGCTTCGTGATGTGGTTCAAGCGCCGTCCGTCGCGCACGCTCGGCGCGCCGTCGCGGCCCGCAACACGCCCGCCGATGCGCGCGTGGCGCGCCGGCCTCGCGCTCGTCGGCGCGGTTTTCCCGTTGATGGGGCTGACGATGCTAGCGGTCTGGTGCCTCGACCGCCTCGCGTTCGGCGCGCGGGCACGAGCGCAAGGCTGACGCTATTGCGCGGCACCGAACTTCAAGCGCGTCAGTTGCTCCGCTTCGTTTGGCGAGCAGACGCGCGGCGTCGCGAATCGCGACGTCGAGCGTGATGGAGCCCGGCGCGGGCGAGAATCGGGGCGCGGGCACAGGCGCGAATCTAGCGCCGCCTCTTCCTCATGCGACGCCGAATCTCAAGCGCGTCAGTTGCACCGCTTCGTTGGCGAACAGGCGCGCGGCGTCGCGAATGGCGACATCGAACGAGAGTCGGGGCGGGGTCAGCGCAAACCTGATGGCGGCCTTCTCTTATGCGACGCCGAACTTAAAGCGCGTCAATTGCTCCGCTTCGTTGGCGAGCAGACGCGCGGCGTCGCGAATCGCGACATCCAGCGTGATCGGGCCGGGCGCGGGCGAGAAGCATCCGCTGAAAAATTCCGAGAGGCGCGGCAGCGCGGCCGGATCGATCGCGCCGGAGAGCAGCGACGCCGGCACGCCCGACGCCCGCGCATGCTTGCACGCGATGAAGGGCGCCTTGCCGTGCAGCGTCTGCACGTCGGAGCGGCCTTCGCCCGTGATCAGCCAGTTCGCGCCTTCCAGCGCCGCGTCCAGACCGATCTCGCGCGCGACGACTTCCGCGCCGGTCTCGAAGCGCGCGCCCAGCATGTGAAGCGCGAAGCCGAGACCGCCCGCCGCGCCCGCGCCCGGCTCGTTTCGTTTCACGAGACCCATCGCCGGTTCGAGCCGGTCCGCGAAATGGGCGAGGGCGGCGTCGATGGTGGCGATCTGCTCGGGCGTCACGCCTTTTTGCGGCCCGAAGACGGCGGTCGCGCCGTGCTCGCCGGTGAGCGGATTATCGACATCCGACATGCCGACGAACTCCGCTTCCTTCACGCGCGGATCGAGCCCCGATGCGTCGACCCGCGCGATCTTGCTGAGCGACGACGGCACCGGCGCGAGTTCGTTGCCGTCGGCGTCGAAGAGCTTCACGCCGAGGCCGACGAGCAGCCCGGCGCCGCCGTCGTTCGTGCTGCTGCCGCCGAGCGCGACGAAGAACCGGCGCGCGCCGGAGTCGAACAGCGCGCGAATCGCCTCGCCCATGCCGAGCGTGCTGCGTTCCGTGACGGGCACGGCCATGCCGTCCGGGTCCGTGATGCCGACGACTTCCGCCGTCTCAATCATCGCGCTGCCGTCGGCGAGCAGTCCCGTCGCGGCGTCGCGACGTGCCGCCGCCGCGCCGCGCACGTTGAGCATGCGGCGCTCGCCGCCGGCCGCGAGCATCGCGTCGAGGGTGCCTTCGCCGCCATCGGCCATCGGGCGAATGCGGATTTCCGCGTCGGGCCGCGCCCGCCTGAAGCCTTCCGCGATCGCGTCCGCGACGCCTTGCGCAGAGAGCGATCCCTTGAACGAATCGGGCGCGATGACGACAACGGGAGCGGGCGTGGCGGACGTAGTAGGCATGGTGTCTCGAATGTTCTGTTTGAAGCGCGGCGTCGGACAACTGCGCGCAGATTGGGTCAACGACGCGCGGCAAGCTTAGCAGCGCGCCGTGTCCGGCAAAATAGCGCGGCTGCGATAGCGGGAATTGTGCGCGGCCGCGACCGTCCGGAAAACGGGGATTTACGCCGTATCCGCGCCCTAAATCCGCCAAAAACGCCCGAGAAACGCTTCACGCGCGTTCACGCAAGCAGGCCGGCCTGATTTGTTTGCTAAAATGCTGGGCTCTGTTGGCTGACTCGCTCGGCGACGGTCCGGGCGTCTTCGAAACGCGCATGACGCGCGCTTTCGCGAATCGGGCGTCGAAGTGGCGAGCGCCGGCAAGCTCACCGGACCCGCGCCTTTAGAACCGCGGAAGAACCGACCACCGAACGAACACCGAATTACTCTAGGACGATTGAAGCCATGGCTAACGTAGTTGAAAACCTCGGCAAGCTCGAACGCCGCCTGACCATTTCCCTGCCGAAAGACTCGGTGCAGAAGGAAGTGGATTCGCGCATCCGTCAGTTGGCCAAGAACGTGCGCATGCCGGGCTTCCGCCCGGGCAAGGTGCCGCTCAAGATGGTGACGCAGCAGTACGGCGGCCAGGTCGAGGCCGAAGTGCTGAGCGACAAGGTCGGCAAGGAGTTCTTCGATGTCACGCGCGCGGAAAACCTGCGCGTCGCGGGCCAGCCGAGCTTCGCGCCGAAGGCCGAGCCGGCCGCCGACGCGTACGCGTTCGACGCGACCTTCGAGGTCTATCCGGAAGTGAAGCTGGGCGATGTCGCCACCGCTGAAATCGAGCGCACCGTCACCACCATTTCGGAAGCCGAAGTCGACCGCACGCTCGAAATCCTGCGCAAGCAGCGCGTGCATTTCCACCCGCGCGGCGAAGGCGGCGAGCACGGCGACGGCGGCGCGGACACCGCGGCGCAGAACGGCGATCGCGTGACGCTCGACTTCGTCGGCAAGCTCGACGGCGTGGAATTCGAAGGCGGCAGCGCGCAGGATTTCGCGTTCGTGCTCGGCGAAGGCCGCATGCTGCCGGAGTTCGAACAAGCCGCGACCGGCCTGAAGGTCGGCGAAACGCGCGAATTCGACCTGAAGTTCCCCGAGGACTACCACGGAAAGGAAGTGGCGGGCAAGACGGCGCAATTCACGATCACTGTGAAAAAGGTCGAATGGCCCCATATGCCGGCAGTGGACGCGGAATTCGCGAAGTCGCTGGGCATCGAAGACGGCGATCTCACGAAGATGCGCGCCGAGATCAAGGACAACCTGGAACGCGAAGCCAAGCGCCGCACGCAGCAGATCGTGAAGAACCAGGTCATGGACGCGCTCCTGAAGATTTCGGAGCTGGACGTGCCGAAGGCGCTGATCGAGCAGGATCAGCAGCGCCTGGTGGAAATGGCCCGTCAGGACCTGCAGCAGCGCGGCGTGCCGAACGCAGCGGACGCGCCGATTCCGGCGGAAATGTTCGCCGAGCAAGCCGAGCGCCGCGTCAAGCTGGGCCTCGTGCTGGCCGAGCTGGTGAAGGCGAACGACCTGCAGGCGAAGCCCGAACAGATCCGCGCTGAAGTGGACGAATTCGCGAAAAGCTACGAAGACCCGAAGGAAGTCGTCCGCTGGTATTATTCGAACCAGCAGCGCCTCGCCGAAATGGAAGCGTACGTCGTGGAAAGCAACGTCGTCGAATTCGTGCTCGGCAAGGCCAAGGTGACCGACAAGGAAGTCAGCTTCGAGGAACTGGCCAGCGCAACGGCGCAAGCCTGACGCGGAAAGCCAAGGGGCGTGCGGGGTCGTCGGAGGGCGGCCCGCACGCCTTTTTTGCATTAAAGTTGTGCATGCACGTGCCGTTCTTTTGATGTTCCTTCGTCGATCAGTATCCCTATTCCGAACAAGGAAATTGCATGACCTTTCGCGCTGAATTGCTCGATACGTTGGCGTCCCACGCTCCGCGGGACTTCGAAGCCCAGGCGCTCGGCCTCGTCCCGATGGTCGTGGAAACGAGCGGCCGTGGCGAACGTGCCTATGACATCTATTCCCGGCTCCTGAAGGAGCGCGTGGTGTTCCTCGTCGGCGAGGTCAACGACCAGTCGGCGAATCTCGTCGTCGCCCAGTTGCTGTTCCTGGAAAGCGAGAATCCCGACAAGGACATCAGCCTGTACATCAACAGCCCGGGCGGCTCGGTGTCGGCCGGCATGGCGATCTACGACACCATGCAGTTCGTGAAGCCGGACGTCTCCACGCTGTGCATGGGGCTTGCTGCCAGCATGGGCGCGTTCCTGCTGGCGTCGGGCGCGAAGGGTAAGCGCGTCGCGCTGCCCAACGCACGCGTGATGATTCACCAGCCGCTCGGCGGCGCACGCGGCCAGGCGTCGGACATCGAAATTCAGGCGCGGGAAATCCTGTACCTGAAGGAACGTCTGAACCAGTTGCTGTCGCATCACACGGGTCAGCCGGTCGAGCGCATCGCGCGCGACACGGATCGCGACAACTTCATGTCCGGCGACGACGCGCAAGCCTACGGCATCGTCGACCAGGTGCTGCACAAGCGTCCCTGAAGGCGTCCGGAGCGGCGCCGCGCCGGCCCCCTAAACAGGGCCGGGCAATGCGGATGGCGCATGCGGCGCAACGCCAAAACGCCCTTCGTGGCAGGCGCGCGGAGTCGAATCTGCGTGGCCGGAGCGAAGGGCGTATCATGTAACAAGAGTGTCCGGAGGCTTACACATTTATGGCGGACAAAAAAGGTTCCAGCAGCGAAAAGCTGCTGTACTGCTCGTTCTGCGGAAAGAGCCAGCATGAGGTGAAGAAGCTCATTGCCGGCCCGTCGGTGTTCATCTGCGATGAATGTATCGACCTGTGCAACGAGATCATTCGCGATGAAGCGGCCGGCGCGGCGGAAGAGGCCGGGCTGACCAAGTCCGACCTGCCGAGCCCGCAGGAAATCAGCGACATCCTGAATCAGTACGTGATCGGCCAGGAACGCGCGAAGAAGATTCTCGCGGTGGCCGTGTACAACCATTACAAGCGGCTCAAGCACCTCGACAAGAAGGACGACATCGAGTTGTCGAAGAGCAACATCCTGCTGATCGGGCCGACCGGCTCCGGCAAGACGCTGCTCGCGCAGACGCTCGCGCGCATGCTGAACGTGCCGTTCGTGATCGCCGACGCCACCACGCTCACCGAAGCGGGTTACGTCGGCGAAGACGTCGAGAACATCATTCAGAAGCTGCTGCAGAACTGCAACTACGAAGTCGACAAGGCGCAGCGCGGCATCGTCTATATCGATGAAATCGACAAGATCAGCCGCAAGTCGGACAACCCGTCCATCACGCGCGACGTGTCGGGCGAGGGCGTGCAGCAGGCGCTGCTGAAGCTGGTCGAAGGCACCATGGCATCGGTGCCGCCGCAAGGCGGGCGCAAGCACCCGAATCAGGACTTCATCCAGGTCGATACGACGAACATCCTGTTCATCTGCGGCGGCGCGTTCGACGGTCTGGAGAAGGTCATCACGGACCGCACGGAAAAGACCGGCATCGGTTTCGGCGCGAGCGTGAAGAGCAAGCAGGATCGCGACGCCGGCGAAGTGCTGCGCGAAGTCGAGCCGGAAGATCTGATCAAGTTCGGTTTGATTCCGGAGCTGATCGGCCGTCTGCCCGTCGTGGCGACGCTCGGCAAGCTGGACGAAGCCGCGCTCGTGAAGATTCTGATCGAGCCGAAGAACGCGCTGGTGAAGCAGTATCACAAGCTGTTCGCCATGGAACGCGTGGAACTGGAGATTCGTCCGGCCGCGCTGCAGGCCATCGCGCAAAAGGCGATTCGCCGCAAGACCGGCGCGCGCGGGCTGCGCTCGATTCTGGAACAGGCGTTGCTCGACGTGATGTACGAACTGCCGACGATGAAGGGCGTGTCGAAGGTGATCGTCGATGACAACACCATCGACGGCGACGGCAAACCGTTGCTCATCTATGAAGACGCACCGAAAGTAGCAGGGTCGAACTAAATCGGGCTGTGTGTCGGCGAGAGGCCGTTCATGGCGACGTGAACGGCCTTTGTTTTTATTTTTCGGTTTATCTTGTGGACGTTACTGACGAACTTGGACTACCGACTTTTCCCTTCCGATAAAGGCTTGCAATAGCTCTTAACGGCCTTACTTACGAACGAACCGATTCCATTAATGGGGAAATGAAATGTCAGGAACCCAACTCCTCCCGCAGGAACGCATCACGTTGCCGCTGCTCCCGCTGCGCGACGTAGTCGTGTTCCCGCACATGGTGATTCCGCTCTTCGTTGGGCGGCCCAAGTCGATCAAGGCACTCGAAGCCGCGATGGAAGGCGGCAAGCACATCATGCTCGTCGCCCAGAAAACGGCGGCGAAAGATGAGCCGACCGAAAAAGACATGTACGAAGTGGGATGTGTCGCCAACATCCTGCAAATGCTGAAGCTGCCGGACGGCACCGTGAAAGTGCTCGTCGAAGGCTTGCAGCGCGCGAAAACGCTCTCGATCGAAGAGCAGGAAACGCAGTTCTCCTGCGACGTGATGCCGCTCGAACCGGACCACGCCGACAGCGCCGAGACTGAAGCCCTGCGCCGCGCGATCGTCTCGCAGTTCGATCAGTACGTGAAGCTCAACAAGAAGATTCCGCCGGAAATCCTAACATCGCTGTCGGGTATCGACGAGGCGGGTCGTCTCGCTGACACCATCGCCGCGCATCTGCCGCTCAAGCTCGACCAGAAGCAGCACATCCTCGAGATGTTCCCGGTCATCGAACGGCTGGAGCACCTGCTTGCGCAACTCGAAGCGGAAATCGACATTCTGCAGGTCGAGAAGCGCATCCGTGGGCGCGTGAAGCGTCAGATGGAAAAGAGCCAGCGCGAGTACTACCTGAACGAACAGGTCAAGGCCATCCAGAAGGAACTGGGCGAAGGCGAAGAGGGCGCGGATCTCGAAGAACTCGAGAAGCGCATCGCCGCCGCGCGCATGCCGAAGGAAGCCAAGAAGAAGGCCGACGCCGAGCTCAAGAAGCTGAAGCTGATGTCGCCGATGTCCGCGGAAGCGACCGTCGTGCGCAACTACATCGACACGCTGATCGGCCTGCCTTGGCGCAAGAAGAGCAAGGTCAACAACGACCTCTCGAACGCCGAACGCGTGCTCGACGAAGACCACTTCGGCCTCGAAAAGGTCAAGGAACGCATTCTCGAATATCTCGCGGTTCAGCAACGTGTCGAGAAGGTGAAAGCGCCGATCCTGTGCCTCGTCGGGCCTCCGGGCGTCGGCAAGACTTCGCTCGGGCAGTCCATCGCCCGCGCGACGAATCGCAAGTTCGTGCGCATGGCGCTCGGCGGCGTGCATGACGAGTCCGAGATTCGCGGCCACCGTCGCACGTACATCGGCTCGATGCCGGGCAAGATCTTGCAAAGCCTGGCGAAGGTCGGCGTGCGCAATCCGCTTTTCCTGCTCGACGAAGTCGACAAGATGGGCATGGATTTCCGCGGCGATCCGGCTTCCGCGCTGCTCGAAGTGCTGGATCCGGAACAGAACCATACGTTCGCGGACCACTACATCGAAGTGGACTTCGACCTGTCGGACGTGATGTTCGTCGCGACGTCGAACTCGCTGAACATTCCGCCGCCGCTGCTCGACCGGATGGAAGTGATTCGCCTCTCGGGTTACACCGAGGACGAGAAGGTCAGCATCGCGCAGCGTTACCTGCTGCCGAAGCAAAAGCGCAACAACGGCCTGAAGGAAGGCGAGATCGAGGTGGCGGAACAAGCCATCCGCGACATCATTCGCTACTACACGCGTGAAGCGGGCGTGCGTTCGCTCGAGCGCGAAGTGTCGAAGATCTGCCGCAAGGTCGTGAAGATGCTGCTCCTGAAGAAGGCGGAAGGCGCGGTGAAGGTGGACGGTTCGAACCTCGACACGTTCCTCGGCGTGCGCAAGTACGACTTCGGTCTGGCCGCGAAGGAGAACCAGATCGGTCAGGTGACGGGTCTCGCGTGGACGGAAGTGGGCGGCGATCTGCTCACGATCGAAGCGGCGGTCATGCCTGGCAAGGGCGGCGTGATCCGCACCGGTTCGCTCGGCGACGTGATGAAGGAATCCGTCGAGGCGGCACGCTCGGTCGTGCGCTCGCGCTCGCGGCGTCTCGGCATCACGGATGAGTCGTTCGAGAAGAAGGACATCCACATCCACGTGCCCGAAGGCGCGACGCCGAAGGACGGTCCGTCCGCCGGTATCGCGATGACGACGGCGCTCGTGTCCGTGTTGACCGGCATTCCGGTGCGCGCGGACGTGGCGATGACCGGCGAGATCACGCTGCGCGGCGAAGTGCTGCCGATCGGCGGGTTGAAGGAGAAGCTGCTGGCGGCGCATCGCGGCGGCATCAAGCTCGTGCTGATCCCGGAAGAGAACACGAAGGATCTGGCCGACATTCCCGACAACGTGAAGAACGCCATCGAGATCGTGCCGGTTCGCTGGATCGACCGCGTGCTGGAACTGGCGCTGGAGCGTCTGCCCGAACCGCTGCCGGAAGAGGAAGCGAAAGCGACCCCGGTGGCAGCGGAAGCGCAGAAAGACCAACCCGCTACGGGCGACGTCGTGAAACACTGAGCGTCTCAAGGCATCGATCAAAACCCGCGGCTTCGTCCGCGGGTTTTTTTTCGCCAGCCGCTTCTAAGTCGCCCGAGCACGCGTTCCAATCGGGCGCAACCCTCGTTGACACGACAGTTTCGGCTGCGTCTAATGGCCGCGCATCGGCTCAGGCGCGATGCGGTCCGCTCACGACGGCGGGCCGAAAAATCGATTACAACGTGCCATTACAGATTTGGGGAAACAATGAACAAGACGGAACTGATCGACCATATCGCGCAGCAAGCCGATATATCGAAGGCAACGGCCGGGCGAGCGCTCGAAGCGGTCATCGACGGCGTGCGCGCGACGCTGGAGAAGGGCGACTCAGTGACGCTCGTCGGCTTCGGCACCTTCGCGGTAGGCGAGCGCGTCGCCCGCACTGGCCGCGATCCGCGCACCGGCGCGGCGATCACCATCGAAGCGGCAAAAATTCCCAAGTTCCGCGCTGGTAAAGCCCTGAAGGATGCGCTAAACTAGCTGACTCGCTGGGAACGGTGCAATTCACCGGTTCTTCTGTTCCAGGCGAACAGAAATCCGGGTGCTTAGCTCAGTTGGTAGAGCGGCGCCCTTACAAGGCGTAGGTCGGGAGTTCGAGCCTCTCAGCACCCACCACTTCCAGCGGCACGCAGTACATCGATGCAGTAGCAGCACCCAGGAGCGGTAGTTCAGTCGGTTAGAATACCGGCCTGTCACGCCGGGGGTCGCGGGTTCGAGTCCCGTCCGCTCCGCCAAGAACGACTGGAAATCCCGCAAGCTTCACGGCTTGCGGGATTTTTATTTTCGACACCTTTGGTTAAGTGTCCTAAGGATTCTGGAGTTGCAGTTCGCGCAACGATTCGAGCGAGGATGAGACATCGCGCGTCGAGCGCAGGAAAGATCGCAGCATCAAAAAGCGCAAAACGCCGCCGGCTTTCGCCTTTTCGCCTCCCGCTGTTGTAATATCGAGCGTTTTGTCTAACCTCGCAGCGCAACGCATGCTCGACTTCTTCCGCAACCACCAGCGCCTGATGATGGCCCTGCTGATTCTCATCATCGTGCCCGGACTGGGTATCGTCGGGATTCAGGGCTTCAGCAACTTCTTCGACGAAAGCGCCTACGTCGCCAGCGTGAACGGTCACAAGATCACGCGCGCCGAATATGAAAGCGCCTTCCGGCAGCAGGTCGACCGCGCCCGCGCCATGCTCGGCGCGCAGTTCGATCCCAAAATGTTCGATTCGCCCGAGACGCGCAGCGCGATGGTGAACAGCCTCGTGCAGCAACGCGTCATGGCCGACGAAACGCAGCGCCTGCATCTCACGGCTTCGGACGACGCCGTGCGCCGCGCGCTGCTGTCCGATCCGGGCATTGCGTCGCTGCGCAAGCCGGACGGCACCATCGACCTCGACCGCTACAAGCAGCTTCTCGCGATGCAGGGCATGACGCCCGCGCAATACGACGAACGCATGCGCTACACGATTGCGAACGACCAGATTCCGTCGAGCATTCAGCAGAGCGCGTTCACGTCGAAGTCGCTCGCGCAGAACCTGACGGAACTGGCCGAGCAGCGCCGATCGGTGCAGGGCCTGTCGCTGCGCAGCGCGGACTATACCGCGAAGGCCCAGCCGACCGACGCGCAACTGCACGCTTACTACGACGCGCATCGCAACGCATTCGCGACGCCCGAGACCGCGACGATCCAGTATCTCGTGCTGTCACCGGCCACGCTCGCGGCGGCATCGAAGCCGAGCGACGCCGACCTCAAGAAGTTCTACGACGACAACATTCAGCGTTACCGCACGCAGGGCGAAGTGCGCGCGAGCCACATTCTGATCAATGCGCCGAAGGACGCCAGCGCCGCCGACAAGGCCAAGGCGAAGCAGAAGGCCGAAGCGCTGCTCGCGCAAGTGAAGGCGCATCCGGACCAGTTCGCGGATATCGCCAAGAAGAATTCGGATGACCAGGGCTCGGCCAAAAAGGGCGGCGATCTCGGTTACTTCGCGCCCGGCCAGATCGCAGGCGGCAAGGCATTCGACGACGCTGCGTTCAGCCTGAAGAAGGGCGAGGTCAGCAACATCGTCGAATCGGACTTCGGCTATCACATTATTCAGGCGACGGACGTAAAGCCCGCCGTGACGAAGCCGTTCGACGAAGTGAAGGACGCCGTCGCGAAGGACTACGCCGCGCAGCAGGGCTCGAAGGGCTTCGCCGACAGTGCGCAGGGCTTCACGGACCTCGTCTACGAGAAAGAGAAGTCGCTTCAGCCCGCCGCCGACAAGTACAAGCTGACGATCCAGACCGCCACGGTCGGACCGAAGCCGAATCCCCAGTTGCCGCCGGACAATCCGCTCAATAACGCGAAGTTCCTCGCGGCCGTATTCGCGCCGGATTCGGTGAAGCAGCACTACAACACGCAGGCGATCGACGTGGGCAACAACACGCTCATCGCGGCTCGCGTGACCGACTATAAGGCGCCGACGGTGCCGGCGTTCGACGCCGTCAAGGATGCCGTGCGCACCAAGGTCGTCGCGGAACAGGCTGCGGCGCTCGCGCACAAGGAAGGCGAGGCGAAGCTGGCTGAATTGCAGAAGTCGAAGTCGGCGGACGGCTTCACGTCGGCCGTCACGGTCTCGCGCAACGACGCGCAAGGCTTGCCGCCTGCCGCGCTCGCCGCGATCTTCAAGGCAGACGCATCGAAGCTGCCGGCGTATGTGGGCGTCGATCTGGGCGCGGACGGCTACGCCATTTATCGCGTGAACGGGATCGAGAAGGCCGCTCCGGTCGCAGCGGACCGACTCGCGGGCGCGCAGCAGCAGATCGCGCAAGTGTACGGGCAGGCCGAAATGGAAGCCTATATCGACTCGCTGAAGGCGCGCTCGAAGGTCAAGCTCAGCGCGGCGCCGGCGCCGTCCGCGAACGAGTAAGCATCTCAAGCGTCGCTCACGAAAAAGCCCCCGCGTCCGAAAGGAGCGGGGGCTTTGTCTTGGCCGTCATCCGCGAATCAGCCGCCTGCGATGTCTCGGCACATCACAGAGCGGACGCGGACTTACAGGCAGCCTTGAATGTCGCCGGTCGCGTCGCTGCCGGCTGCGCCCGAGGCGCGGAAGCCGACCCACGTACCCGAACCGGACCACGACGGACGCACCACGGCCGCTGCGCCGTTAGGCGGCTGCTGGCCCGGAACGAACACGTCGACGGCCTGGTCGTTCGCGAGCGTGTCTTGCGAAATCACCTGCTGCTGCGACTTCGTCGCCCACTGCTGGGAGATGCATTGCGCGACCACCTTCGGCGCCTTCTGGCTCGTGCCGACTTGCTGCACGCCGGCAGGCGGCTGTGCGGCACAGGCAGAGATCGCAACGGTCAATGCGAGCAAGGGGATATGTTTCACGTGACCTCCTTGTAGAGTCGCTCGATGTCGAGCGGGTTATAAGAGTGACGCGAGAGTCTGATGACTGAATCCTGGCCGCGTTCCGCGTTATTCCCGCCGCTACGGCGCTTGCGTTCCGCTATTGCGAAGCGCTTGCGCCCAGCAAGGGTTTCAACGTCGGCCAGACGTTGTTCAATAGCAAGGGTTGCGCCTGAGCCGTCGGATGAATCTGGTCGGACTGGAACATCGACGGCTTGTCTTCGATGCCGGCGAGCAGGAACGGCACGAGCGCCACATGCTTGTCCTTCGCGATGCGCTCATAGACCGCGTGGAACTTTTGCGAATAGTCCGGGCCGTAGTTGTGCGGCACGTACATGCCGATAAGCAGCACTTTCGCATGCGCCGCCTGCGACGCGTCGACGATGCCGCGAAGGTTCGCCTCCGTGGTCGCGAGTGGCACGCCGCGCAGCGCATCGTTGGCGCCGAGTTCGACGATGACGACCGATGGCTTGATGCGCCCGAGCACGGCAGTGAGCCGGGCGCGTCCGCCGCTCGTGGTGTCGCCGCTGATGCTCGAATTGGCGACGCTATAATCGAGACGCTCTTTAGCCAGCCGCTCGCGCAGCAGCGCGACCCAGCCGGTATCGCGCGGCAGGCCATATTCCGCCGAAAGACTGTCGCCCAGCACGACGATGGCGGGCTTCATTTGCGCATCGGCAGCTTGAGCATGCGAGAAAGCGGCCGCCGACAACATCATGCTCGCGATCGCAGCCTTCACGAAGCCGCGCGCGCTCCAGTTCTTATTCAAGGTGTCCATGCAAAACAATACTGAGCCGGTCATCGAAGTTCGGGGATTGAGCAAACGGGTGAAGGACGCCACGGGCGAGCTGACGATTCTGGACAACATCGACTTGTCCATCGCGAAGGGTAGCAGCGTGGCGATCGTCGGCGCATCGGGATCAGGCAAGTCGACGTTGCTCGGCTTGCTCGCGGGATTGGACAGCGCGAGCGACGGCTCGGTTCGCCTGCTCGGCAAGGAGCTGTCGGCACTGAACGAAGACGAGCGCGCCGCGCTCAGAAGCGGCGCGGTCGGTTTCGTGTTCCAGTCGTTCCAGTTGATGCCGCATCTGACGGCGCTGGAGAACGTGATGCTGCCGCTCGAACTGCGCGCCGAGATGCCGCATGACCAGATCGCGCAGCGCGCGCGCTCGCTGCTCGATCAGGTCGGGCTCTCGCAACGGACCGGGCATTACCCGAAGCTGCTTTCGGGCGGCGAACAACAGCGGGTTGCGCTCGCGCGCGCCTTCGTCACGCATCCCGCCATTCTTTTCGCCGATGAACCCACCGGCAGTCTCGATGCCGCGACCGGCTACGCGATCATCGACCTGATGTTCGAGATGAATGCGCGCAACGGCGCGACGCTCGTGCTCGTCACGCACGACACCGAACTCGCGCAACGCTGCGACGCGACCGTGACGATCGAAGCGGGGCGGCTCGTCAACGGTCTCGCCGTCTAGACACGAAAACGCCCGCATCGGCGACGATGCGGGCGTCGTGAAGAACGGCAAAGCGTCGTGACGGGTCAGCGCTTCAGCGCTTGAGCGCCTTGCGCGCGCGCTCGATCAACGCGGACGTCGACGAATCGTGCTTGGCCGGGTCCACGCTCGCTGCCGTGATATCCGCCTCGACCACCTTGCCGAGAATCTTGCCCAGTTCGACGCCCCACTGGTCGAACGAATTGATGTCCCACACCGTTCCCTGCACCAGCACCTTGTGCTCGTAAAGCGCGATCAGCGCGCCGAGCGACTGCGGCGTGAGCGCGTCGAGCAGGATGGTCGTCGTCGGCCGGTTGCCGGGGAAGCTCAGGTGCGTCGCGAGTTCTTCCTTGCCCGGACCCGCCACCTTCTTCGCTTCTTCGAGCGTGCGGCCGAGCATCAGCGCCTCGCTCTGCGCGAAGCAGTTCGCGAGCAGCTTCGCGTGATGATCAACGAGCGGATGTTCCGGCGTCAGCAGCGCGATGAAGTCGATCGGAATGATGGTCGGCCCTTGATGCAGCATCTGGAAGAACGCGTGCTGGCCGTTCGTGCCGGGCTCGCCCCAGATCACCGCGGCGGTCGGGTAGTCGACCATGCCGCCGTCGAGCGTCGCGGACTTGCCGTTGCTCTCCATCTCCAGTTGCTGAAGATACGACGGCAGATAGTGCAGCGCCTGTGAATACGGCGCGACGAGATCGCTTTGCGAGCCGAAGAAGTTGCGATACCAGATGCCGATCATGCCCATCAGCACCGGCAGATTCTGCGCGAGCGGCGCGGTGCGGAAGTGCTGATCCATCGCGTCGGCGCCTTGCAGCAGCGCCTCGAAGTTCTGCGGCCCGACCGACAGCATGATCGACAGTCCGACAGCCGACCACAGCGAATAGCGCCCGCCGACCCAGTCCCACATCTCGAAGACGTTTTCCTTCGCGATGCCGAACTTCACGACCTCGGCCGTATTCGCCGACACGCCGACGAAGTGCTTCGACAACTGGTCTTCCGGGCAGCCCTGTTTCAGGAACCAGTCGCGCATGGAGTGCGCGTTGGTCATGGTTTCGAGCGTGGTGAAGGTCTTCGAGACGACGATGGCGAGCGTCTCTTCCGCGTCGATCTGTTGCAGCACGCTATAGAGATCGGCGCCGTCGACGTTGGAGACGAAGTGCGTATCCAGTTCCTTCGACGCGAGATGATGCAGCGCGTGCACGACCATCTTCGGCCCGAGATCCGAGCCGCCGATGCCGATGTTCACCACATGGCGAATGCGCTTGCCGGTATAGCCGGTCCACGAACCGTCGCGGACCTTGTCGGCGAACGCGGCCATCTTCGCCTTTTCTTTCTGCACCTGTTCGTGGAAGGGCGCATCGGGCGACTGCGCGCGCAGCGCCGTGTGCAGCGCGGCGCGGCCTTCGGTGACGTTCACGGTTTCGCCGGCGAACATCGCGTCGCGGCGCTTCGTGACGCCGGCTTCTTCGGCGAGCTGGACGAGCAGTTCGAGCGTGGCGTCGGTGATGCGGTTCTTCGAGAAGTCGATCGTGAGGCCGCCGCCTTCGAACGTCAGGCGCTCGGCGCGCGTCGGCGCCGTGTCGTTTTGCGGCGCGAACCAGTCGCGCAGGCGCTCGCCGGAGATGGCATCGTAGTGCGATTGGAGCGCCGACCAGGCAGGGTGCGATTTGAGCGTCATAGCGGTCTGATAGTCCAGAGTGACAGTGGGAAACGTCCGTGCGGATGCGGTTTGCCGAGGCTGCGTACTGCGACCATCGAAGGTTCGTGAACGCGGTGCGTGCCGCCGCGGATGCCCGAATCGAAGCAACGAATCAAAGGGAGTATAGCGACGATGCGTGAATGGATGCTTGCAAGCCGTCACACGCGCCGCCGCGTTAGCCGTTCGGCGGATAGAACAGGCGGTTGATGAGACCGCGCACCTCGGGCGCGAGTTCGCCCGCCGTGAGCCCGGCCGGTCCGATGCCGCGACCGGTCAGCGACTGCGCGGCCAGTCCGTGCAGATAGACGCCCGCGAGCGCCGCTTCGTACTGCGGCAGCTTTTGCGCGAGCAATGCGCCGATCAATCCGCCGAGCACGTCGCCGGTGCCGCCTGTGGCGAGTCCCGCGTTGCCGGTCGGATTCACCGCGACGCGGCCATCCGGCGACGCGATCACCGTGCCCGATCCTTTCAGCACGACGACAGCCGCGTAGCGCGCGCTAAGCTGGCGCGCTGCGGCAATGCGATCCGCCTGCACGGCTTTCGCGTCGGATTGCAGAAGCCGCGCGGCCTCCAGCGGATGCGGCGTCAGCACGCACGGATCGCCCGTGCGGCCGCGCGCCGCGACTTCGCCCGCGAGCGCGTCGTCCGTCGCGACGAGATTGAGCGCGTCGGCATCGAGGAGCTTGGGCATGTCGAGCTTGAGCACATCGGCGAGCACGCGCTTCGCGCGATCCGTTTTCCCCATGCCGCAGCCGATGGACAGCGCATCCGTCTTGTCGAGCGCGAAGCCGTCGACGTGATGCAACATCAGCTCGGGATGCGGCGGGTCGTAGGGCGGGCCGCCTTCGCCCAGAAACGCGACGTGGACCTTACCCGCGCCCGCGTAGAGCGCCATGCGCGCCGCGAGGATCGGCGCGCCGCACATGCCCGTGTCGCCGCCCACGACGGCCAGCGTGCCGAACGTGCCCTTGTTGGTCGCGAAGTCGCGCGGCGGCAGGCTCGCCCGGAAAAGCGCTGTCGCGTTGAGCATGATCGCGGGCGCGGCGGGCGGCTCCACGTCCAGCGTCGCGACGTGCAGCGTGCCGCATAGATCGCGGCCGAGCGCGGTGATGAGGCCCGGCTTCGCGCCGATGAAGGTGATCGTCGTGTTCGCGCGCAGCGCCTCGCCGCCGCCGACGGGCGCGCCGGTATCGCTGTCGAGGCCGCTCGGCACATCGAGCGCGAGCACGCGGCCGGATTGCTGCGCGCGACGCGACATGCGCGCGGCCAGCGTCGCGAAGACGCCATCGAGCGGGCGCGTGAGTCCGATGCCGAACATGCCGTCGACGAGCCAGCCGAAACCGTCGAAGGAGGCGGGCGGGTCGCTCTTGATCGGCACGCCGGCCGCCTGCGCGGCATCGAGCGCCCAGCGGGCGTCGTCGGGCTTGACGGCTATCGGCATGCAAACCTCGACGGCCACGCCCGCGCGGTGCAGATGCTCCGCGACCACGAGCGCATCGCCGCCGTTGTTGCCGGGGCCGGCCGCGATCCACACGGGCAACGCGCGGGCGTCCGGATCGCGGGAGAGGGCATCGAGCAGATACTGCGCGGCGGCCGCGCCCGCGCGGGCCATCAGCGTGTGTGGCGGCAGCGCGGCGGCGGCTCGCGCTTCGAGACTGCGCAGCTCCGCGAGCGTGAAGAGCGGGAGCGCGTCGTCGTCGGGCGTAAAGTAGGAAGCGGATGCGGTCATGATGGCGCGAACGAAGGGTCGGCAAAGAAGGCGAAAGCGTCCCGGCTCGCACCCTTCATGCCACGCCGCGCCGGGCGGGCGACTTGCGCCTCGAAGCGCGTCAGAAGCGTGTCAAAAACGTTCGACGCCGATGGCCGCGAGCGTCTCGGCGGGAAGATCGGGCGCGACACCGGAGACGAGATCCGCGACCACTTTAGCAGACCCGCACCCGAGGCCCCAGCCCGCCGGACCGTGCGCCGCGTTGACGAAAAGACGTGGATGCCGCGTCGCGCCGACGACCGGCAACCCGTCCGCCGAAAGCAGCCGCAAGCCGTCCCACGAACGCGCAGCCGATACGCGCGCGGCACCCGGAATCCAGTCGTGCGTGCCTTGGCCGAGCACGTCGAAGGCGCGGCGCGCGAGCCCGGCGCGCGCGGGTTTGTCGGCCTTCGCGAAACTCTGGAAAACGCCCGCGCCGCCGACACGCAGCCGCTGATGCACCCGCGACATCGTGATGCGCTTCACCGAATCGACCACCGTGATATGCGGCGCGCGTTCCTCGTAGGCGACGGGCGCGGTCAGCGTATGCACGCGCAGCGGATACAGCGAAGGCGTGGAGCGAAAGCCGCCGACGAGCGCGGGCGTATCCGCGCCCGCCGCGACGACGACCGCATCGGCGGATATCACCTCGGCGTCGGCGTGGCGCTTCTTGTCGTCCTTCGAGCGGGCAAGTTCGACCGCGGCGCGGCGGGCTTCGAGCCGCAGCGACGCCACTTCGCAATTCATGCGGAACTCGACGCCGGCTTCTTCCAGCAATTGCTTCAGTTGCTTCGTGAAAAGCGGGCAGTTGGCGGTGCGTTCTTCGGGGAGCAGAACGCCGCCTGCGAACGCGGGATCGTCCGGCACGGATGGCTCCGCCCGCACGCATTCGTCCGGCGCAAGCGGCCGGTGAGGCACGCCGAAGCTCTTCAGAAGCTCGATGGCCGGCTGCGCGTCGTCGAGTTCGCGGGCGTGCCGGAAAACGTGCAGCATGCCGACGCGCTGCTCGTAGTCGAGTTCGAAGCGCGTTTCGATCTCGGCAAGCGCGCGCCGCGACAATTCGACGAGCGGCTGCAAGCGCGCGTACTGCGCCGCGAACGCCTGCGGATCGCGCAGCTCGCCGAGTCGCTTGAGAAAATCGCGCGCGGCGCCGTCGAAGCCGGTTTTCACGATCATGCCGCTTTGCTTCGCGCGGCTCGACGCCATGAATGTCGGCCCGAACCAGACGTCGAGCGGCGAGGGCAGAAGCGCGCCGCCCTGGCCGTACGTCGCGCCTTGCGCGACAGTCGCGTGGCGCTCGATCACACAGACGCGATGCCCGGCCGCGTGCAACTGATAAGCGGTGGCGATGCCGGCGATTCCTCCGCCGATGACGATGACATCCATGACTTTTTGTGCCCGAGGGCGGGAGAACGCACGCGCGGCGCGGCGCATCGAGCGCCCGGCGAGCCGCGTGTCCTGACGGTAAGACGGCAGGCGCGGCGGCATGCCGCGCCCGAAGAAAGCGCGCCATGATAGCGCCAAATGCGCCGTCCAGGGACGGCCATTCCGGAACCGCTCATGTGTCAAAAAGCGTGTCATCCAGGCGTGCGACCGAGCCGCGAAATTTCAGGATAAGCAAGCAATGCCGGCGTTCCGCCGGGCGCCACCACGACAGCACCGCCCGGCCGGGCGCAGCCGATTTCGAGACGCATCCGGGTTATAATCGCGGTCTTCACTCCGCCTCACGCCGCTTTCCCGCACTCGGCGCGCCGAGTGCCATCGAGCGGCTCACAGACGTCATCGACGCACCGTCACAATGGCCCACTTCTCGTGTTTCCCCGGCGCTTCGGCCCTCTCCGATTTCCGTCAGACTCGTCTTCTCGAAACGCTCGCCCGCATCGACGCCAACATCGTCGGCGTGCGCGGACAATTCCTGCATTTCGTCAACGCGTCCGAGCCGCTCAGCGACGAGGACACGAACCGCATCCACGCGCTGATGCACTACGGCACGCCGTTCGCGGACCAGAAAGAGCGCGGCCATGTCGAAACGTTTCTCGTCGTGCCGCGCTTCGGCACCGTGTCGCCGTGGGCGAGCAAGGCGACCGACATCGCGCATCACTGCGGTCTGACGCAGGTGCGGCGCATCGAGCGCGGCGTCGAGTATTCGGTCGTCATGAAAAGCGGGCTGCTCGGCGGCAAGAAGGCGCTGTCGGACGAGGCGCGCGCGCAGGTCGCGGCCGCGCTGCACGATCGCATGACGGAAAGCGTCGCGGCATCGCGCGATCAGGCGCTGCATCTCTTCGATGAACTGCCCGCAAAGCCGCTGCAGACCGTCGATATCATCGGCACGGGGCGCTCCGCGCTGGAAGCGGCGAACGTCGAACTGGGCCTCGCGCTGGCGGATGACGAGATCGACTATCTGGTGAACGCGTTCCAAAGCCTCGGGCGCAATCCGACCGATGTCGAACTGATGATGTTCGCGCAGGCCAACAGCGAGCACTGCCGCCACAAGATTTTCAACGGCGAGTGGACCATCGACGGCGAGAAGCAGGACATGTCGCTCTTCCAGATGATCCGCAATACCGAGAAGCTGAATCACGAAGGGACGATCGTCGCGTATTCGGACAACTCGGCGATCATGCGGGGCGGCGTGGCGGAACGCTGGTTCCCGCGCGGCGAGAGCGAGCATTACGAGCGCCACGTCGAGCTCACGCACACGCTGATGAAGGTCGAGACGCACAATCACCCGACCGCCATCTCGCCGTTCGCGGGCGCGGCGACGGGCTCGGGCGGCGAAATCCGTGACGAGGGCGCGACCGGCCGCGGCGCGCGTCCGAAAGCAGGCCTAGCGGGCTTCACCGTGTCGAATCTGGATCTGCCCGACGCGCGTCAGAAGTGGGAAAACGCCCGCGACAGCGCCACGCCGCCGTCCGCGCGCAATCCCGCCGACGCGCACGAGCCGTATGGCCGTCCGAACCGCATCGCATCGCCGTTGCAGATCATGATCGACGGCCCGATCGGCGCGGCCGCCTTCAACAACGAGTTTGGCCGGCCGAATCTCGGCGGCTACTTCCGCGCCTACGAGCAGAACGTCGGCGGCCGCGTGCGCGGCTATCACAAGCCGATCATGATCGCGGGCGGCATCGGCAATATCTCGGACCAGCACACGCACAAGCACGACTTGCCGGCCGGCACGCTCTTGATCCAGATTGGCGGGCCGGGCATGCGAATCGGCATGGGCGGCGGCGCGGCTTCGTCGATGGCCACGGGCGCGAACACCGCCGAGCTCGACTTCGATTCCGTGCAGCGCGGCAATCCTGAGATCCAGCGCCGCGCGCAGGAAGTCATCAACGCATGCTGGCAGTTGGGCGAGCGCAACCCGATTCTGTCGATTCACGACGTCGGCGCAGGCGGCATCTCGAATGCGTTCCCCGAACTCGTCGACGGCGCGGGCAAGGGCGCGCGCTTCGAACTGCGCAAGGTGCAACTCGAAGAAAGCGGCCTGTCGCCGCGCGAAATCTGGTCGAACGAGGCGCAAGAGCGTTACGTGCTGGCCATTGCGCCCGCCGATCTGCCCGCGTTCGAAGCCATCTGCGCACGCGAGCGTTGCCCGGTCGCGGTCGTCGGCGTGGCGACGGAAGAGCGTCAACTGAAGCTGATCGACGATGAGAACGAAGGCCAGCAGCCCGTCGACATGCCGATGGACGTGCTGCTCGGCAAGCCGCCGAAGATGCATCGCGACGTGAAGCGCGAACAGGCGAAGTTCGAGCCCGTCGACGTGACCGGGCTCGCGCTGTCGGAAGTCGCGCTCGACGTGCTGAAGCATCCGACGGTGGCGAGCAAGTCGTTTCTCATCACCATCGGCGACCGCTCGGTGGGCGGCACGACCGCGCGCGACCAGTTCGTGGGTCCGTGGCAGGTGCCCGTCGCCGACTGCGCGATCACGACGATGGACTACGCGGGCTTTCGCGGCGAAGCGATGACCATGGCCGAGCGCACGCCGCTCGCCGTGATCGACGCGCCAGCTTCCGGCCGCATGGCCGTCGGCGAAGCGGTGACCAACATCGCGTCCGCGCCGATCGAATCGCTGAACAAGCTGAAGCTCTCCGCCAACTGGATGGCCGCGTGCGGCAGCCCGGGCGAAGACGCCGCGCTCTATGCGACGGTGAAGGCGATTGGCATGGAACTGTGTCCGGCGCTCGGCATTAGCATTCCGGTCGGCAAGGATTCGCTGTCGATGCGCACCAAATGGCAGGACGCGCGCGGCGCTCAGAAGGAAGTGGTGTCGCCGGTGTCGCTCATCATCTCGGCGTTCGCGCCGGTCGAAGACGTGCGCCGGCATCTGACGCCGCAGCTCGTCGCCGATACGAACACGGTGCTCATCGCGATCGATCTCGGGCGCGGGCGCAATCGCCTCGGCGGCAGCATTCTCGCGCAAGTCACGCAGCAGGTCGGCGAAGCCGTGCCCGACGTGGACGACGCCGAAGACCTGAAGCGCTTCTTCGCCGCCATTCAGTCGCTCAATGCCGACGGCAAGCTGCTCGCGTACCACGACCGCTCGGACGGCGGTCTGTGGGCGACGGTCTGCGAGATGGCGTTCGCCGGGCACGTGGGCGTGTCGCTGAACGTGGACATGCTGACGCTCGACGCCGGGCACGAATCCGATTACGGCGACGCCAAAGACTGGGCGAAGCAGACAAGCGGCCGCCGCGACGACCGCACCGTTCGCGCGCTCTTCGCCGAGGAACTGGGCGCGGTCGTGCAGGTGCGCGCAGCCGACCGCGACGCGGTGCTCGCCGCGCTGCGCGAACACGGCTTGTCGGCGTGCTCGCACGTGATCGGCAAGCCGAACGAGCGCGATGCCGTCGAGATTTATCGCGACGCGAAGAAGATCTTCGATGCGCCGCGCGTCGAACTTCATCGCGCATGGAGCGAGGTGAGCTGGCGCATCGCGCGTCTGCGTGACAACCCGGCCTGCGCGGACGCCGAATACGACGCGCTGCTCGACGCGACCGATCCCGGCCTCTCGCCGGTGCTCACGTTCGATCCGGCCGAAGACGTGGCTGCGCCGTTCATCGCGACGAACAAGCGCCCGCGCGTGGCGATTCTGCGCGAGCAGGGCGTGAACTCGCATCTGGAGACGGCTTACGCGTTCGACCGCGCCGGCTTCGACGCGCACGACGTCCACATGAGCGATCTGCTCGAAGGCCGCGCGACGCTCGCCGATTTCGCGGGCGCGGTGGCGTGCGGCGGCTTCTCGTATGGCGACGTGCTCGGCGCGGGCGAGGGCTGGGCGAAGACCATCCGCTTCAATCCGCGCCTCGCGGACATGTTCGCGGCGTTCTTCGCGCGTCAGGACACGTTCGCGCTCGGCATCTGCAATGGCTGCCAGATGATGTCGAGCCTCGCGTCGATCATCCCGGGCGCGGAAAGCTGGCCGAAGTTCACGCGCAACAAGTCGGAGCAGTTCGAGGCGCGCTTCTCGCTGGTGGAGGTGCAGAGCTCGCCGTCGATTTTCTTCGCCGGCATGGAAGGCTCGCGCATTCCGGTGGCGGTCGCGCACGGCGAAGGCTTCGCGGACTTCTCGCAACAGGGCGATGCCGCGAGCGCGCTCGTCGCGATGCGTTACGTCGATCATCGCGGCAACGCGACGGAGCAGTATCCGTTCAACCCGAACGGGTCGCCGCAGGGCATCACGTCGGTCACGACGCCCGACGGCCGCTTCACGGTGCTGATGCCGCACATGGAGCGCGTGCATCGCAATGTGCAGATGAGCTGGACGCCCGCCGACTGGACCACCGACGCGAGCCCGTGGCTGCGCGCGTTCCAGAATGCGCGACGCTTCCTCGGCTGATCGCGCGTAAGCGCAGAACAACGCCCCGGAGCCTCGGCTGCCGGGGCGTTTTTCTGGACTGCGCGGTTCCAAAAACGACAAAGCCGCCCGAGGGCGGCTTTGTCGTCGAATGCGCGGATTCGCGTGAGAAGGGCAATTACTTGATGACCGCCTTCTTGCGCAGATCCTCTTCGAACGCCTGCAGCTTTTCCTGCTGCATCTGCTGCGCGATCTGCGCCTTGACCTGATCGAACGGCGGCGGCGCGATTTCGCGGCTGTCGTCGAGGCGGATGATGTGCCAGCCGAACTGCGTCTTGACCGGCGCGGCCGTGACTTCGCCCTTCTTCAGCTTTTCGGCCGCTGCGCCGAATTCCGGCACGTAGGCCGACGGCGACGACCAGTCGAGATCACCGCCGTTCTTGCCCGATCCCGGATCCTTCGAATACTGCTTTGCGAGATCTTCGAAGCTCGCGCCGCCCTTGATTTTCGCGATCAGGTCTTTGGCCTGCGCTTCGTTCTCGACGAGGATGTGATGCAGATGCAGTTCCTTGCCGCCGCCTTGCTGCTTCACGAGCTGGTCGTAACGCGCCTTGATCTCGGCGTCGGTCGGCTTGTTCTTCGCGAGGTAATCTTCGATCATCGCGCGCAGCACGACGGTCTGCTGCGCGACGGCCAGTTGCGCCTTCACGTCCGGGCGGTTGGCCACGCCTTCGCGGGCGGCTTCCTGCATCAGGATTTCACGGTTGATCAGTTCTTCGCGCACGGCCTGTTGCAGTTGCGGCGAATCCTGCTGACCCTGCTGGACGAGTTGCTTCACGAGCGCATCGGCGCGCGCCGTGGGAATCGGCGTGCCGTTCACGACGGCGATGTTCTGCGCAAACGCGGGAGCCGCCGCGAACGCAGCCAGCAACACCCAGACACGGGTTTTTTTCAAAGTCATCGGAGGTTCCTAACTGAACAAACAGACGCCTTCAAAGGCGGGTTTAGCGAGATCGGGCCGGACCGCGATTTATTCGAATTGTTCTGCGAACTCTTGCGGCGTATAAGCCCGGATGGCGAGCGCGTGCACGCCGCGCCGCATTTCTTCGGCCAGCGCATCATACACCAGCCGATGCCGCGCCACGCGCGCCTTGCCGGCAAAGCGTTCCGCGACAATGGTCACCGTGTAGTGACTGCCCGACGCCGCGCCGGCGTGGCCCGCGTGCGCGGCGCTGTCGTCCTCGATATGGACGGACTGCGGATCGAGCGCGGCGTTCAGGCGCGCTTCGAGATGCGCGATCTTGTCCTGCGCGCTGGCGGCCATGAAATCGAACGGAGCGGTCACTGGTTGTCCTCCTTCATGTACTTCGCAAGCCAGAAACTCTGCGCGACGATGAACAGCACGAGGCAGCCGGTCGCGCCGAAGAGCTTGAAGTTGACCCACTGGTCGGTGGTGAAGTGATAGGCGACGAAGAGATTCACGATGCCGAGCAGCGCGAAAAACACCGCCCACGCGATGTTCAACTGTCCCCATACGCGATGCGGCAGCACGATCTGCTTGCCCATCATCGCTTCGATCAGGTTCTTCCTGAAGCCGACTTGCGCGACGATCAGCGCGAACGCGAACAGCCAGTAAAGGGCAGTGGGCTTCCACTTGATGAACGTGTCGTTATGCAGCACGAGCGTCGCGCCGCCGAACACGACGACGACGCCGAGGCTCACCCACAACATCGGATCGACCTTGCGGTGCCGGAACGCGACCCACGCGATCTGCACGAGCGTCGCCGCGATCGCCACGGCCGTCGCCGTATAGATGCCCCATATCTTGAAAGCGACGAAAAAGAGGATGATCGGAAACAGATCGAACAGGAATTTCATTGGCGTTTCGGAGATGAGGCGAATGGTGCGATGCGGGGCGCGATGACGCTAAACGAACGCCCGCTCGGGAGAGCGGGCGCGGGTCGGGCGTCGGCCACGAGCGAGCGTGCCAGCCCGTGTCCGTTCAAGGCTGAACCCGGTTACTTGGGTTCGAATTGTAGCGCAGCCGAATTGATGCAATACCGCAGGCCAGTGGGCGCGGGGCCGTCCTCGAACACATGGCCGAGATGCGCGCCGCAGTTCTTGCACTGCACTTCGATGCGCAGCATGCCGTGCGAGCGGTCGGTCTTTTCCTGGATCACTTCGCCGTTGATCGGCTTGAAGTAGCTCGGCCAGCCGCAGCCGGCGTCGAACTTGGTGTCGGATTCGAAGAGCGGCGTGCCGCAACACACGCAGTCATACACGCCGCGCTCGAAGTGATCCCAGTACTCGCCGGTGAACGGCCGTTCGGTCGCCGCGTGGCGCGTGACCTGATATTGCATGTCGTTGAGTTCGCGGCGATAGACCGCGTCGTCCTTTTGTAGCGGATGCTCGGTAGCGCCGGGGGTGTCGTCTCGGTTCATGGTCTTCCTTTCGTTGCTCTGGGCTGTGTAGTTGGGGGCGGGCTCAGGAAGAACAACTCACTTCCAGATCGCTCGCCCAGTCCGGCGGCAGGCCGGCGTAAGCCTCGTTTTCGGGTTGCTCGTCGAACGGGCGGCGCAGCACGTCGAGCAGGCGCGCGACTTCCGAGAAATCCTTCTCGTTCGCCTGACGGATGGCCTGCTCGGCCAGATGATTGCGCAGCACGAACTTCGGATTCACGCGATTCATCGCCGCGGCGCGGGCAGCATCGTCGCGAGATTCATGCGCGAGGCGCTCGCGATACTGCACCGCCCAGGCGTCGAACGCCGCGCGATCGAGAAAAAGATCGCGCACGGGAGCATCGCCCGATGCATCCGCTTTCGCGAGCTTCGACAGATTGCGGAACGTCAGCGTGAAGTCCGCGCGATTCGCATGCATGATTTCCAGCAGGCCGTTGGCGAGCTTGTCGTCGCCTTCGCGCGCGGTTTCCAGACCGAGCTTCGCGCGCATCTTGTCTTCGAGCGCGGGCGCGAAGTACGTCTTGTAGCGTTCGAGCACCTTCTGCGCTTCCTCAACCACGCGTTCCGCGCGGCCTTCTTCCGGCAGCTGCGCGCCGAAGAGCGGGACGAGCGCCTGCGCGAGACAGAACAGGTTCCAGTACCCGACTTGCGGCTGCCGGCTATACGAATAACGCCCTTGCGTGTCCGAGTGATTGCAGATGTGATGCGCGTTGAAGCCGTCCATGAAGCCGAACGGACCGTAGTCGATGGTGAGGCCGAGAATCGACATGTTGTCGGTGTTCATCACGCCGTGGCAGAAGCCCACGCCTTGCCATTGCGCCATGAGCTCCGCCGTGCGTCGCACGACTTCATCGAGCAGCGCGAGATACGGATCGTCGGCGTCACGGCACTGCGGATAGAAACGCTCGATGACGTGGTCCGCCAGCGTCTTCAGATCGTCCACGCGCTCGTTCGCATAGAAGTGCTCGAAGTTGCCGAAGCGCACGAAGCTCGGCGCGATGCGCGTGGCGATCGCCGCCGTCTCGATGGTTTCGCGGCGCACCGGCAAGTCCGAACCGATGACGCCGAGCGCGCGCGTCGTCGGAATGCCGAGATGATGCATCGCCTCCGAACACAGAAATTCGCGGATAGACGAGCGCAGCACCGCGCGGCCATCGCCCATGCGCGAATACGGCGTGCGGCCCGCGCCTTTCAGCTGCACTTCGAGACGCGCGCCGGCGCGGTCGACTTCGCCGAGCGTGAGCGCGCGGCCATCGCCCAATTGACCGGCCCACACGCCGAACTGATGCCCCGAATAGACCGCGGCATAGGGCAGCGCCTCGGGCGGCCATTCGCGCGTGGGATTGCCCGCGAAGTACGCGGCGAACGCGGCTGCTTCGTCGTCTGCGATGCGCGCGTCGAAGCCGAGCAGTTCGGCCGCCTCGCGCGACACGGCGACGACATACGGATCGGGAACAGGCGTGGCGGGAAGACGGGTGAGAAACGTGGGACCGAGCGAGGCGAACGAGCCGGGACGGTTGCTTTGGATCGACTCGGCGACGGCTTGCATCGACTGCGGCATCGACTGCGCGCCAAGTTCGGATTCGGCTGCGCCGGTCGTTGCGCGCACGGCATTGCTTGGGGAAAACGACATGTTGAGCGCCTCTGAGTTAAACGATATTGTAATTCCGCGCCCGCGGGCCTGCAGGGCGGCACTCGGGCAGCTGTCGGACCATCTTTCGGACCATCCACTCGTCGAGGACTTCACACATGGCGTCGCCGCTTTACGGTCAGATGATGGACATTCCGCTGCTCGCGTCGTCATTGCTCTCGCATGCGGCGCGCCACTTCGGCGATACGGAAATCGTGTCGAAGCGCATCGAGGGCGACATTCATCGCTACACGTATCGCGATTGCGAGAAGCGCGCGAAGCAACTCGCTCAGGCGCTCGCCGCGCTCGGCGTCGGGCAGGGCGAGCGCATCGGCACGCTCGCGTGGAACGGTTATCGGCATCTGGAGTGCTATTACGGCGTGAGCGGCATGGGCGCCGTGTGCCACACCATCAATCCTCGGCTCTTTCCGGATCAGATCGCGTTCATCATCGATCACGCCGACGATTCATACGTCTTCTTCGACATGACGTTCGGGCCGCTCGTCGAACGCATCGAGCAGCATTGTCCGAATGTGAAGGGCTGGATCGCGCTCGGCGACGCGGCGTGCATCGCCGAACATCTCGGCGACATGAGCGTGCCGGTGATGAGCTACGAGAGCCTGATCGCGCCGCAGGACGGCGTCTTCGAATGGCCGGTGCTCGACGAGCGGCAAGCCTCGTTTCTCTGCTACACGTCGGGCACGACCGGCAATCCGAAAGGCGCGCTGTATTCGCATCGCTCGACCGTGCTGCATGCCTACGCCGCCGCGCTGCCCGATGCGATGGGCGCTTCGTCGAGCGACGCCATTCTTCCCGTCGTGCCGATGTTCCACGTCAATGCCTGGGGCATTCCGCACGCCGGGCCGCTCGTCGGCGCGAAGCTGGTATTCCCGGGCAAAGACCTCGACGGCAAGTCGCTCTATGAACTGATGGAAGCGGAAGGCGTCACGTATTCGGCGGGCGTGCCGACGGTGTGGCTCGGACTCCTGAATTATATGAAGCAGGCGGACAAGCGCTTCACGACACTCAAGCGCACCGTGATAGGCGGCTCCGCGTGTCCGCCCGCGATGCTGCGCACGTTCGAAGAAGAATACGGCGTCGAAGTGATTCACGCGTGGGGCATGACGGAGATGTCGCCGCTCGGCACGCTGGCGCGCCTGTCGTTCCGTCAGAAGCAGCGCACGCCGGAGGAACAGCGCGCATCGCGCGAGAAGCAGGGGCATGCGCTTTTCGGCGTGGATATGAAAGTGGTCGGCGACGACGGCCGTGAACTGCCGTGGGACGGCCAGTCGTTCGGCGATCTCTACGTGCGCGGGCCGTGGGTCATCGACCGCTATTACCGCCGCGACGAATCCCCGCTCGTCGACGGCTGGTTCCCGACCGGCGACGTCGCGACCATCGACGCCGACGGCTTCATGCACATCACCGACCGCAGCAAGGACGTGATCAAGTCGGGCGGGGAATGGATCAGCTCGATCGACCTGGAGAACATCGCGATGTCGCATCCGCAAGTGGCCGAGGCCGCGTGCATCGCGTGTTCGCATCCGAAGTGGACCGAGCGGCCGATCATCGTCGCCGTGCTGCGCCCGGGCGCGACGCTCACGCGCGAGGAGCTGCTCGCGTACTACGAAGGCAAGGTCGCGAAGTGGTGGATTCCGGACGACGTCGTGTTCGCCGACGAGTTGCCGCATACCGCCACGGGCAAGCTGCAGAAGGTGCGGCTGCGCGAGCAGTACCGCGATCATGTGCTGCCAGTCGCCGAAGAAAAGGCCGTCTGAGCGCTCTTGGGTCCACTGAAACGCCCCGCGCCGCGGGGCGTTCTTGCATCGGGCGCTTGCAGCGCATGCGGGCACAGCCGAATTGCACGGTCGTTCGTCTTTGTGTATTTTTCCCCGATCGCCCACAATGAGCCATCACGCGAGAGGGAGCATCCATGGCAGTCGACTATACGATCCGCGAAGGCGTTGCCGTCATCACGCTCGACAACCCGCCGGTCAACGGGCTCGGACATTCGACGCGGCTTGGCATCGTCGAGGGCATCGAGCGGGCGCGCAGCGATGCGTCGGTGCATGCGATCGTGCTGATCGGCGCGGGCAAGGCGTTCTCGGGCGGCGCGGATATCACCGAATTCAATACGCCGAAGGCAACGCAGGAGCCGACGCTCGCCACCGTCATCAAAGCCGTCGAAGGCAGCGAGAAGCCGGTCGTCGCGGCGATCCACGCGGTCGCGATGGGCGGCGGGCTGGAACTCGCGCTCGGGGCGCACTACCGCATCGCGTTGCCGGGCGCGCAGATCGCGCTGCCGGAAGTGAAGCTCGGCTTGCTGCCGGGCGCGGGCGGCACGCAGCGTCTGCCGCGCGTGGTCGGGCTTGAGCGCGCGCTCGACATGATCGTGTCCGGCACGCCGGTGCGCTCGGAGAAGCTCGCCGACACCGCGCTCTTCGACGACATGGCGCAAGGCGATCTGCTCGATGCCGCCATCGGCTTCGCGCGGCGCTTGGCCGAACGAGGCGGTCCGCATCCGAAAGTGCGCGATCGCCCGATCGTACATGCCGACGCCGCGCGCTGCTTCGAGTCCGCGCGTCATGCGATTGCTGAGAAAGCCAGGCACTTTCCCGCGCCTCACAAGTGCATCGATGCCATTGAAATGGGCGCGAAGGAAGGCTTCGATCGCGGTCTCGCCTTCGAGCGCGAGTGCTTTCTCTTTCTCGTGCAGACGCCGGAAAGCCGCGCGCTGCGGCATGCGTTCTTCGCGGAGCGCGCGGCGAGCAAGATCGCCGATGTGCCCTCGAATACGCCGGTTCGAAAAATCGAACGCATCGGCGTGATCGGCGCGGGAACGATGGGCGGCGGCATCGCGATGAACTTCATCAACGCGGGCTTGCCGGTCGTGCTGCTGGAAACGAACGAGGACGCGCTCGACCGCGGCCTCGCCACCGTGCGGCGCAACTACGAAGCGCAGGTGAAAAAGGGCAAGCTCACGCCGGAACGGCTCGAAGCCCGCATGCAACTCGTGCATCCGACGCTCGACTACGCCGATCTCGCGCAAGCCGATCTGATCGTCGAAGCCGTGTTCGAAGACCTCGACGTGAAGGCGCAAGTCTTCCGTCAACTGGATGCGATCGCAAAGCCCGGCGCGATCCTCGCGTCGAATACGTCGACACTCGATCTCGACAAGATCGCGGCATTCACTGAGCGTCCCGGCGATGTGATCGGCATGCACTTCTTCAGTCCTGCCAACGTCATGAAGCTGCTCGAAGTGGTGCGCGGCGAAAAGACGGACAAAGACGTGCTCGCGACCGTCATGCAACTCGCCAGGAAGATCGGCAAGACGGCGGTGGTGGCGCGCGTGTGCGACGGCTTTATCGGCAATCGCATGGTCGAGCAATATCTGCGGCAGGCGCTTTTCATGCTCGAAGAAGGCGCGCTGCCGGCGCAAATCGACCGCGCCATCGAGACCTTCGGCTTTGCTATGGGTCCATTCCGCATGAGCGATCTGGCGGGCAACGACATCGGCTGGGCGATTCGCAAACGGCGCTATCGCGAGCAGCCGGAGATGCGCTACTCGGGCGTCGCGGACCGGCTGTGCGAGACGGGTCGCTTCGGGCAAAAGACCGGCGCGGGCTGGTACGACTACGAAGCCGGCTCGCGCGAGGCGAAGCCGTCGCAGGCAGTGATTGAGATGATCGTCGCGTATTCGAAGGAACAGGGCATCGCGCGGCGGGACATAAGCGACGACGAGATCGTCGAGCGGCTCGTGCTGTCGCTCGTCAACGAGGGCGCGAAGATTCTGGAAGAAGGCATCGCGGCGAAGGCATCGGATATCGACATCGTGTATCTGACGGGTTACGGCTTTCCGTTGTGGCGCGGCGGGCCGATGTTCTATGCCGACACGCTCGGCCTGCCCAACGTCGAGCGCGCCATGCGCAAGTACGCCGCGCAACGCAACGGCGAAGCGTGGCAGCCGGCTGCGCGCATCACCGAACTGGCGGCGAGCAACGGCCGCTTCAATGCATGAGTGCCGAATGAAATCAGCGGAAGAAGTGCTCCTTGTCGTCGACGTGCAATACGACTTCATGCCCGGCGGCGCGCTCGCGGTCGCGCGGGGCGATGAAGTGGTGCCCGTCATCAACCGGCTCGCGAAGGCGTTCTCGCATGTGGTGCTGACGCAGGACTGGCACCCGGCGTCGCATGTATCGTTCGCGGCGAATCACGCGGGACGCGCGCCGTTCGAGACCATCGCGATGCCTTATGGCGAACAGGTGCTGTGGCCGCCGCATTGCGTGCAGGGCACGCAGGGCGCGGCGCTGCATCGCGATCTCGATGTGCCGCATGCGCGGCTGATCGTGCGCAAGGGGCATCACGAACGCGTCGACAGCTACTCGGCCTTCGTCGAGGCGGATCGCACGACACCGACCGGACTCGCCGGCTATCTGCGCGAAACGGGCGCGAAGCGCGTGTGGCTCGCGGGCCTCGCCACCGACTATTGCGTCGCGTGGTCCGCGCTCGATGCGCGCGCCGCGGGCTTCGAAGCGAGCGTGATCGAAGACGCGTGCCGCGCGATCGACCTGAACGGCTCGCTCGACCGCGCGTGGTCCGACATGCGCGCGGCGGGCGTCGCGCGGGTGCGGTCGGACGATGTCACCGGCTAAGGCTGCTCGCGATTTTTGCTACGCTTGGCGCTTCGTTCGTTCATTCGCATTACAGGAGCCGCCGTGCTACGTCACATCGTCATGTGGAAGTTGAAAGAGACCGCCGAGGGCGCCAGTCGCGCGGAGAACGCGCAAAAGCTGAAGACCAAGCTCGAAACTTGCCGCAGCCTCGTGAAAGGGCAGGGACACTTCGAGGTCGGCATCGCGCAGCCGGGCTTCGATTGCACGTATGACGTAGTGCTCGTCTCGGACTTCGACGACACCGCTTCGCTTCAGGCGTATCAAAAGCACCCGAAGCATCTCGCGGTGAAGGACTTCGTGACGGCGGTTCACGAAGCGCGTCAATGTCTCGACTACGAAGTGTGATCGCGATGACCGATACGCAGAAACAGCCCGCGAACCACGCCATCGCAATCGAAAGCCCGTTCATCGACGCGCTCGGGGTGCAGCTCGTGAAAGCCGTCGATGGGGAAGGCGAAGTGCGCCTCCCGCTCAGCGAAGCGCATATGAACACGTGGGGCATCGCGCATGGCGGCGTCACGATGACCTTGCTCGACGCGGCGCTCGCCATTGCGGCGCGCAGTGTCGCGGGCGATGGCGTCGGCGTCGTCACCGTCGAGATGAAGGTGAACTTCATGCAGCCAGGACGCGGCGAGTTGCGCGGCTACGGCCGCGTGCTGCATCGCTCGACGACGATGGCCTACTGCGAAGGCGAAATCCGCGACAGCGAGGGGCACTTCGTCGCGAAGGCGCTCGGCACGTTCAAGTACATGAAGCGGCTCGCGGTGGGCCGCGACGTCGTGCGTCAGAAACTGCGTTCAGATCCGGCGGCCACGCCCGGACCGAGCGACGCCTGATCAGGAGACTCCTTATGGCAAACGCCAACATCAATCGTCAGATACTGCTCGTTTCGCGTCCGCAGGGCGAAGCGTCGGCGGACAACTTCCGGCTCTTCGAAACGCCGCTCGCGCCGCTCGGCGAGGGTCAGGTGCGCGTGCGCAATCACTATCTCTCGCTCGATCCGTACATGCGCGGACGGATGAACGACACGAAGTCGTACGCGCCGCCGCAACCGCTCAACGAAGTGATGATCGGCGGAACAGTGGGCGAAGTGATCGAATCGCGCAATCCGGCGTTCAAGCCGGGCGACAAGGTCGTCGGCATGTTCGGCTGGCAGGAATACGGCACGTCCGATGGCAAAGGCCTGCAGATCGTCGATACGACTCATGTGCCGCTTTCGGCTTATCTCGGGCCGGTCGGCATGCCGGGCGTGACGGCGTGGTACGGCCTGAACCGCATCATCGAGCCGAAGGCGGGCGAGACGGTCGTCGTATCGGCGGCGAGCGGGGCGGTCGGCAGCGTCGTGGGGCAACTCGCGAAAGCGGCGGGGTGCCGCGCGGTCGGCATCGCGGGCGGCGAGGAGAAGTGTCGCTATGTGGTGGAAACGCTCGGCTTCGATGCCTGCGTCGACTACAAGGCGGGCAATCTGCGCGACGATCTGAAGGCGGCCGCGCCGAACGGCGTCGATGGCTACTTCGAGAACGTCGGCGGCGAAGTGCTCGATGCGGTGCTCGCGCGCATGAACGCGTTCGGACGCATCGCGCTGTGCGGCATGATTTCCGGTTATGACGGCAAGCCCTTGCCGATGAAAGCGCCCGCGCTTTTGCTCACGCAGCGGCTGAAGCTGCAAGGGTTCATCGTCAGCGAGCACATGGACGTGTGGCCGCAGGCGTTGAAGGAACTGGGCGCTGCGGTCGCGACCGGAAAGCTCAAGTATCGCGAGACGATTGCCGAGGGCATCGAAAGCGCGCCCGAAGCCTTTCTGGGTCTGTTGCGCGGCAAGAACTTCGGCAAGCAACTCGTCAAGCTGATTTAACGACAGCAGAGGAATCCGCGTGGATCGTTTCCAAGGCAAGGTCGCCGTGATCACCGGCGCGGGGAGCGGGTTCGGCCGCGAATTCGCGTACAAGGCGGCGTCGCTCGGCATGAAGCTCGTGCTCGCCGATATCGACGACGCTGCGCTCGCCGCCACCGTCGACGCCGTGCGCGCGCAAGGCGGCGATGCGCTCGGCGTGCGCACGGACGTCTCGGATGCGGCGCAAGTCGATGCGCTCGCACAAGCCGCGCTCGATGCATACGGCGGCGTGCATTTGCTCTTCAACAACGCGGGCGTGGGCGCGGGCGGCTTCGTCTGGGAGAACAGCGCGAAAGACTGGCAGTGGGTCTTCGGCGTGAACGTGATGGGCGTGGCGAACGGCGTGCGCGCGTTCACGCCGATCATGCTGAAGCAGGCGGAACCGGCGCATATCGTGAACACGGCGTCGGTAGCGGGCCTGCTCGCCGCGCCCGCGATGGGCGTCTACAACGCATCGAAGCATGCGGTCGTCGCGCTGACCGAGACGCTGTATCACGATCTGCGGCTCGCGGGCGCGTCCATCGGCGTGTCGCTCCTGTGCCCGGCGTTCGTGCCGACCGGCATTGCGGATGCGGAGCGCTCCCGGCCCGACGCGCTGGCCAACGACGCGCCGCTCACCGCATCGCAGAAAATGGCCGCGCGGCAGTTGGCGCGCGCAGTGGAAAGCGGGCGGCTCTCGGCGCGCGACATTGCCGAAATGACGTTCGATGCGGTCCGCGAAGGCCGTTTCTACGTCATCACCCATCCGGGCATCATGGCGTCGATTCGCCTGCGGCTCGACGATATCGCGCAACTGCGCAACCCGAGCGATCCGATGTCGGTCAGGGGCGAAACGAAGCGGGACGCGTGACGATGCCGCTCAATCCCAAGATCGCGCAGATCCTCGACATGGTCGCGCGCGCGAACCGTCCGCCGTATCACACGCTGACGCCCGACGAGGCGCGCGCCGCGTATGCGATGAGCGCGCCGATTCTCGATATCGCGCCCTTGCCGCTCCATAGCGTAGAAGACATGCGCATCGCCACGCGCGATGGCGCCGAGATCGGCGTGCGCGTCTATCATCCCGCCGCGCCGAGTTGGGCCGAGCCCGCGCCGGCGCTGCTGTATCTGCATGGCGGCGGCTTTACGGTGGGCAGCATCGCGACGCACGACGCGCTCTGCCGCAAGTTCGCGCACGACGCGCGCTGCGCGGTGGTATCGGTCGATTACCGGCTCGCGCCGGAGCACAAGTTCCCGGTCGCCGTGAACGACGCGTTCGACGCGCTGCAATGGCTCGCGCGTGAAGCGCCGATGCTCGGCATCGATCCGGCGCGGCTCGCCATCGGCGGCGACAGCGCGGGCGGCACGCTCGCCACCGTCTGCGCGGTGCTCGCGCGCGACGCGGGCATCGCGTTGCGGCTGCAACTGCTGATCTATCCGGGCACGAGCGCGCGGCAGCAAAGCGAATCGCATGCGCGGCTGGCCGAGGGCTATCTGCTTTCGGGCGAGACGATTCAGTGGTTTTTCGCCCACTATCTGCGCGACGACCGCGACCGCGACGACTGGCGCTTCGCCCCGCTCGATGCAGCGGGCGGCCAGCCGGATTTCGCGGGGGTTGCGCCGGCGTGGATCGCGGCGGCGGACCATGATCCGCTCTACGACGAAGACATCGCGTATGCGGCGAAGCTCGCGGCCGCGGGCGTGCCGGTGACGCTCGCGCGTTACGAAGGCATGATCCACGAGTTCTTCAAGATGGGCGGCTTCGTGCCGGAAGTGGCGCAGGCGCACGCGGATGCGGTAGCGGCGTTGAAGGGCGCGTTTGAGAGCTGAGGCGCGGCACTTTCGGGCTTTTGCGAACTCGGTGATGCAACCCGTCCGTCAGCACCGCGATGGGTCGTTTCGTTTGGTGTCTGAAGCGGCCAACGCAGACACGACACAGACCCCGAAAGCCACCCTCACGCAATGTCAAACGAAAACGCCCGCTCCACATTCCCCGGCCTAACGACCCGATGCGAACCATCGTCATCGCTGCGCTCCTTGATCGCCAGCGAAAAGCCGCGTGCAGCCGGCAGCACGCGCAGCGCGGTCGTGCTGCGCGTGCCGTAATCGGGCGTCTCGATGAATGCCGCCGACAGCACGCGCTCCCGCTCGATCGAAATGCCGGTGGACGGCAGATGTTCGTCATCGGCGATACGCGGATCGCGCAGCGTGTCGATCAGCACGTCGAGCGCCGGATGCTCGCCGGCATGAATCAGATCGGCAAGCGCCTGCCGCTGCGCGACGAGCTTCGGCCACGGCGTGTTCAAGAGGCTGTTCGAGAGACCGTGCACGCCGGCTTCGAGCAGCGCAGGCGGCGCGTCGGCGCGATTGCCGTACCAGCCGAGCTCGCGTCGCGCGAAATCGCCGCATAGCAGATTGAAGCCGTTATAACGATGCCCTTGCTCGGCCACGCGCCGCAGATAGTCCAGCGGCGCCTCGCGCTCGCCCGCGAGAAACGCGCTCACGAGCGTGCCGCGGGTGGGCGCATCCGGGCGCATTTCGCTCGGCGCGCGATAGTTCGTCAGCGCGGCGAAGCGGCCGTCGCGGCTCACGCCGAGCCACGTCCCGCCGCCCGTCAGATCCCGGCCGGCCAGGACGCCGGGCGCATCGGTCCACCAGTGCATCGGCTCGGCGTCGCGGCGGAAGAACTCGTCGCGGTTCGCGGCGAGCGTCAGCAGCGGACGACCGTCGTTGGAACGCGCGTCGGGCTGCCAGTCGAATACGATCAGGCACATGAGCGATCAGACGTCGGACGGAAACGCATAGGGCAGCGGCAGAAAGTCGAGACGCGGACCGTCGACGGCACCGACGTGCACGGAGCCGTTATCGAGCGCCGCGAGCTTGATTTCGACGAGACAATCGACGCCGCCGCCTTCGGCCGGCGCCGCATTCACGACCATGCCGCACGGCTGGCCGGGATCGTCGGAATGAAAGAGCGCTGCGCCGGGCGCGGCCGTTTCCCCGTGCGCGAGCGCCGTGCGCCGCTTGATGGTCCCGCGATACTGACTGCGCGCCACCACTTCCTGACCCGGATAGCAGCCTTTCTTGAAGTTGACGCCGCCCAGCACGTCGAAGTTGACCATCTGCGGGACGAATTGCTCGACGGTCGGCTGCGTGATGCGCGGCTCGCCCGCGTGAATGTCGAGCCAGTCCCACAGTTCGGCGGGCCCGCGCCGCAGCTTTTCGTCGAGCTTCGGCAACTGCGCCTCGATATCGGCTTTCGGGCCGACCCACAGAAAGCGCGGACGGCCCGCGGCATCCGGCACGCGGATCAGCGCGCCGTGCGGACCTTCCACCTTGACGTGGATGCCATCGGGCAGCGCGTCGAAGATGCCGGAGAGCGCCGCGCGCACATCGCCCGCGAAGCCGACGGCCGCGACTTCGGACGTCGCGTCGGAGAGCTTGGCTTTGGCGCGCAGCACGAACATGGAGAGGCGCTTTTGCACGGGCGCCTGAATGTCGTGCGAGATCAGGAGACGCACGGCGTCGGCTGTGCGCCACATGAGGAACGAGCCGAGCAGGCGGCCTTTGGCCGAGCAATAGCCGGCGAGGCGCGCGGTGGAGGCGTCGAGATGCTGGACGTCGTTGGTCAACTGGTTATGCAGGAACGCGACGGCGTCATCGCCTTTCACGTCGATCATGCCGAACTGCGTGAGCGGCATGTGGACGCCCGCGGTCCTGACGGCTTCGAAATCGGCGGCGGCGAGGGAAGTGGTCTGGGAATTCATAGTGACGATGTGTCGATGCGGAAGGCGCGGCCGGTCGATCCGGCCCCGCGCAGGTGGCAAGTCATTATATGGGGGTTGGGCGGGGCGTGTTTTAGCGCGCTGGCGGCGTGGGGCGAGGATTGCGACTAGCGCCGATGGCGAGCATAACGGCAGGCGCGTCTGCTCGAGGCGAACAGAGTCGCTTGCATGCGCGGCCAGTCGGGGCTTCGCGGAATCAGCCGATGCGTTGATGGGGTCTGCCGCGACCGTCGCTCTTATATCGCGTTAAGTGTGCGGCCAGTCGGGGCTTGACCAGGAGATGCGCAGAGAACTCGCGATTGGGCAGGCCGTGCGTTCCGTGGCGATCGACCGCGCGTGCCGTCGGGCAGTAAGGCATTAGTTGAAACGGCCGACTGCGTCCGCACCGCGACGGCGGCCTGCTCATTGGCATGCGCTTGCTCGCGCTTGTTCATTATCTTCAGCGGCCGATATCAGACGCAGCAGCGGGGGTGTCATCCGCCGCTGTCGTCGAAACCGCGGGAAGCGGCGGCGCCAGCGACTGTGATGCTCCCGCTTCCCTAGATGTGGCGCGATCGTCCGCGCCACCCTGCCTCACCCCTCACTGCCCAGCCGGCGACCTAACACTAGGCGTCGCGAGCGTGTTATTGCTCGTGGCAGGAGCAGTAGTGGTAGTGCCATTCGTGCTGCTCGGCAGACCCGAGTTCGGCGCGCCGCCAGACATGCCGCTGGCGGAGCCCGTCGCGCCCGGCGAGCCGTAGCCGCCCGTCGCGCCGTTGACCGGGTTGACCTGGTTAGCCGGGCTCGCCGTGCTGCCCGTCGAACCGCCGTTGGAACCGCCCGCCGAGCCGCCGCCGCCCGCCTGCGCGAACGCGCCGCCCGACAGCGTCAGCGCGGCGACCGCCGCGATCAATGTGCTCATTGCCTTGCTCATGATCTCTTCCTCCTTGGTCATTCTCCAAAATCGAGGCAGACGCTCATCGCCTGCTTAATTGAACGAGTCGCAAGTGCCGTGCCGCGTTCGCCCGGTCGTTCGCATCCAGCTACCGGTCCGCTCTGACCGAAGCGTGGCCGCATCTATACAATACGGGTCGAAATCGGCCGAACGGCTGCAAGAGGGAAGTCGCACGCTGACCCGATCGGCGCGCACCTCTCCGTCATCACTCCATTACTGCCTCTATTCGTCGTGTCTTTCCTGAAGAAATGCGTCGTGGCCGCGCTGCTCGTCGCGATACTCGCAGCGGCCGTCGCGGGCGGCGTCTATTACTGGGCCAATCGGCCGATGGCGCTTTCGCCCGCCGAACTCGATGTCACCATCAAGCCGCACAGCAGTCTGCGCAGCGTCAGCGCCCAGCTCAATCGCGGCGGCGTGCCCGTCGAGCCCGAACTGTTCGTGCTGATGACGCGCGTGCTCGGCCTGTCCGCGCAGCTCAAATCCGGCAACTACGCGTTCAAGAGCGGCATCACGCCTTATGAGGTGCTGCAGAAAATCGCGCGCGGCGACGTGAACGAATACGTCGCCACCGTCATCGAAGGATGGACGCTGCAGAAAATGCGGAGTGAGCTGGACGGCAATCCCGCGCTCACGCACGACACGGCCGGCATGAGCGACATCGACCTGCTGAAAGCCATCGGCGCGACGGAAGTGGACAAGGCGTCCGCCGAGGGCCTGTTCTTCCCGGACACCTATCTCTTCGACAAGGGCACGAGCGATCTCGCCGTCTACAAGCGGGCGTATCGCACCATGCAAAAGCGCCTCGCCGAAGCCTGGGCGACGCGCGCGCCCAACCTGCCGTACAAGACGCCGTACGAGGCGCTCATCATGGCGTCGATCGTCGAAAAGGAGACGGGGCGCGCCTCCGACCGGCCGCTCGTGGCCGCCGTGTTCGCGAACCGGCTGCGCATCGGCATGCCGCTTCAGACGGACCCGAGCGTGATCTACGGACTCGGCTCGACCTACGAAGGCCATCTGAAGAAAAAGGATCTGCAGACGGACACTCCGTACAATACCTACACGCGCATGGGCCTGCCGCCGACGCCGATCGCGCTGCCGGGCGTGGCCGCGCTCAGCGCCACGCTGAACCCCGCCCCGAGCAGCGCGCTGTATTTCGTGGCGCGCGGCGACGGCAGCAGCATCTTTTCCGACAATCTGGGCGACCACAACAGGGCCGTCGACAAGTACATCCGGGGTCAATGATGGCGCGCGGCACTTTCATCACGTTCGAAGGCATCGACGGCGCGGGCAAGACCACGCATCTCGACTGGTTTCGCCAGCAGCTCGAAGAGAAGATTGCGCCGGGCGGCCACCATGTCGTCATGACGCGGGAACCCGGCGGCACCGCGCTCGGCGAAACGCTGCGCGGCATTTTGCTGAATCAGCCGATGGACCTCGAAACCGAGGCGCTCCTGATGTTCGCCGCGCGCCGCGAGCATCTCGCGCAGGTCATCGAGCCGGCGCTCGCGCGCGGCGACTGGGTGCTGTCCGACCGCTTTTCGGATGCGACGTTCGCGTATCAGGGCGGCGGGCGCGGCCTGCCGCGCGACAAGCTGGAGGCGCTGGAGCGGTGGGTGCAGGGCGGATTCCATCCGGATCTGACGGTGCTTTTCGACGTGCCGACCGAGACCGCGAGCGACCGCCGCTCGGCCGCGCGGGCGCCGGACAAGTTCGAGAGCGAGTCGGACGCGTTCTTCGAGCGCACGCGCGCCGAATATCTGCGTCGCGCGGCGGAGTCGCCGGAGCGTTTCGTCATCGTCGATTCGACTCAGCCGATCGACGCGATCCGCGAGCGTCTGAAAGACGTGATCTCGGGCCTTTGAGACTACGACACGAAAAGATGATCTACCCCTGGCAAACCGACGACTGGCAACGCCTCCAGCAACTGCGCGCGCACTGGCCGCATGCGCTCTTGCTGCACGGAGAGGCGGGCATCGGCAAGCTCGCGTTCGCGCAGCATCTCGCGCAGGGGCTCTTGTGCGAGACGCCCGCCGGCAACGGCGAGCCGTGCGGCACGTGCCCCGCGTGCCTGTGGTTCTCGCAAGGCAATCACCCGGATTACCGCGCCGTGCTGCCGGAGGCGCTCGCCGCGCTCGCCGGACCGGCGGGCGCGGATGACGCATCCGCCGACAAGGCCGACGACGGCGAAGGCAAGAAATCGCGCGCGCCCAGCAAGGAGATCAAGATCGAGCAGGTGCGCGCGCTGCTGGACTTTTGCAGCCTCGGCTCGCATCGCGGAGGCTTGCGCGTGGTGCTGCTGTATCCGGCCGAGGCGCTCAATGTCGCGGCGTCGAATGCGCTTCTGAAAACGCTCGAAGAGCCGCCGTCGGGCGTCGTGTTCTCGCTCGTGTCGGCGAGGATCGACCGGCTGTTGCCGACGATCATCAGCCGCTGCCGTCAATGGCCGATGAGCCTGCCCGACGCCGACGCCGCGCGCGCGTGGCTCGCCTCGCAAGGCGTGGACGATGCCGCGAGCCTGCTCGCCGAAGCGGGCGGCGCGCCGCTCGCCGCGCTGGCGCTCGCGCACGACGAGAACCGCGCGCTACGCGATTTCACGCTCGCGCAACTCGCCGCAGGCCCGAACTGCGATGCGTTCGCGTGCGGCGAAAACCTGCAAAAGCTGCCCGTGCCGATGGTCCTCGGCTGGCTGCAACGCTGGCTCTACGACGTGCTCGCACAGCGCACCGCCGGCCGGCCGCGTTATTTCCCGGGCGCGGGCAAGGCGCTCGCGCGCTGCGCGCAAGCCGCCGATCCTGCCGCGCTCGCCCGCTGCATCAAGGCCGTCACGCGTCAGCGCGCCGTGGAGAACCATCCGCTGAACGCGCGGCTCGTCTTCGAAGAACTGTTTCTCGCGTATCGCGGGATTTTCACCGCCTGAATTTTTGCTTCGTTTCCAACGCCATCGCTCATGAGTCTCACGTATCGCGACGCCACCCTCGACGACCTGTCCGCTATCGTCGCCATCTACAACTCGACGATCGCCTCGCGGCAGGTGACCGCGGACCTCGATCCGGTCAGCGTCGAAAGCCGTCTCGCGTGGTTCCATTCGCACGGCCCGAACGCGCGGCCGCTGTGGGTGGTCGAAGAGGACGGCGCCGTGATCGCGTGGCTGAGTTTCTCGGACTTTTACGGCCGGCCGGCATATGCGCGCACCGTCGAAATCAGCATTTATCTCGACGAACGCGCGCGCGGCAAGGGGCTCGGCAAGCAACTGCTGCGCGAAGCACTGGATAAGGCGCCGTCGCTGCAAGTCGATACGGTGCTCGGCTTCGTCTTCGGCCATAACGAGCCGAGCATGAGGCTTTTCGCGAGCTTCGGCTTCGAAGCGTGGGGCACGCTGCCGCGCGTCGCGGTGCTGGACGGCGTGGAACGCGATCTCGTCATTCTCGGCTTGCGGCTGGACGACTCCCGCAAGGCCACGACGGCTGCGGCCTGAATCAGAACCAGTAGCAAGGAGCACGGGATGTTCGTCGATTCGCACTGTCACATCAATTTCGAAGGCTTGGCCGACCGGCTTCCGGACGTGCTCGACAAGATGCGCGCGCACTCGGTCACGCATGCGCTGTGCGTGTCGGTGGATCTGGAGACGCTGCCCTCGGTGCTCGATATCGCCGAGCGATGCGAAAACGTGTATGCGTCGGTCGGCGTGCATCCGGACCACGAGGACGCGAAGGAGCCGAGCGTCGCGGAACTGGTCGAACTGGCGGCGCATCCGAAAGTCTGCGCGATCGGCGAGACGGGACTCGACTACTATCGGCTGGAAGGCCGCAGCATCGCCGACATGGAATGGCAGCGCGAGCGCTTTCGCACGCATATTCGCGCCGCGCACGCGACGGGCAAGCCGCTCATCGTCCACACGCGGTCGTCGTCGGAAGACACGCTGCGCATCATGGAAGAGGAGCGCGCGAGCGTGCCGGGCGGCGTGATGCACTGCTTCACCGAGCCGTGGGACGTAGCCGAAGCGGCGCTCGCGCAGAACTTTTTTATCTCGCTCTCCGGCATCGTCACGTTCAAGAAGGCGACGGACGTGCAGGACGTCGCGCGGCGCGTGCCGCTCGACCGGCTGCTGATCGAAACCGACTCGCCGTATCTCGCGCCGGTGCCGTATCGCGGCAAGCCGAATGAACCTGCGTACGTGAGTTATGTCGGACGTTTCATCGCGCAGTTGCGCGAGCAGACGGACGAAGCGGTGGCGCAAGCGACCACCGACAACTTCTTCCGGCTTTTCAAGATCGCCCGTCCGGCTGCCTGAGCATAGTCAGGCGAGCGGCGCGATTCATCGTTTCATGCAATTCGAAGGTCCACTATGAACAATTCCCCGATGGTTTCCACTCAGTCCGCCACGAATGCACGCACGCAGCCCGCCACGCGCGGCGGCAGCAGGCGCGCGGCGGTGCGCGGGCTTTTCGCGGGCGCGCTCATCGCCGCGTGTGCGTTCGCGCAGCCGGTCTGGGCCGCTTCCGTGGACTCGCTCATCAAGGCAGTGAAGTTCGACGACGTGTCCGAGGTCAAGAAGCAGCTCGCGCAGGGCGCGGACCCGAACACGGTCGATAACACCGGCGCGCCGCTACTCGTCATCGCCGCGCGCGAGAAGTCGGACAAGGTCGGCCAGTTGCTCGCCGACAACCCGAACACGGACCTGGAAAAGCTGGATTCCGCCGGCGAAAACGCGATGATGCTCGCCGCGCTCAACGGCGACGCCACGTTCGTGAATCTGCTGATCGCGAAGGACGCCGAAGTGAACAAGAAGGGCTGGACGCCGCTGCACTACGCGGCGACCAACGGCCACGACGACATCGTGAAGATCCTGCTCGACCACTCCGCCTACATCGACGCCGGATCGCCGAACGGCACCACGCCGCTCATGATGGCGGCGCGCGGCGGCCATCTGTCGACGTGCAAGCTGCTGCTCGATCAGGGCGCCGATTTGCGCGTGAAGAACCAGATCGGCATGACGGCGGTGGATTTCGCCCGCAAGTACAACGAGAAGGACGTCGCGGAAGGTTTGCAGGCGCGCCTCGACGCCATGCAAGGCGGCGCTGCTCAAAGCGGCGCAAATGGGTCAAAATAACACCGCTACGCTCGAAAACGGGCGAGCGCGGTCAGGCGCGGCCGCCTCGCCCCGATACGCCGCCGCTCAACAGACAAGGAAGACCATGCTGCGGGAATTCGCCATCGCCTGTGTTCTTGCGACGCCCGTGTGCGCGTTCGCATTCACCGGCAACGATCTCAACAAGCTCTGCATCAAAACCGACCCGAACTCGCGTACCGCGTGTGCCGCTTATATCGAAGGCGCGGCCGACGGCGTGTACAACACGATCGAAGCCATCGGCGGCACCACGGGGCCGCAAGTCGGCCAGTACTTCTGCCTGCCGGCCGACGTGAAGCCGCAGCAACTGACGGACGCGGTGCGCAAGTACATCGCGGACAACCCCGACAAGGCGAATTTCAACGCCACGACGATGGTTTCGCTCGGTCTCGGCAAGGCGTTTCCCTGCAAGGCGGAACGCTGAACGGACGCCGACGCGCCTCTTGCAGCGGCTCGGGTGATCGGACGCGGCGCGGAAACCCGCACGCCGTTTGCTAGTCGAACGTCGGATAGCGATCCGTCCACATCACACAAAAAACGCAAGAGGAAAGCATATGAGCCGTCTCGTCGTCGTATCCAACCGGGTCGCCACGCCGACCGAAACCAAGGGCTCCGCCGGCGGGCTCGCCGTCGGTGTGTTCGGCGCGCTGAAGGACAGCGGCGGCGTCTGGTTCGGCTGGAGCGGGGACGTGGTGAGCGAGAGCGTCGCGAATCAGGGGCCCACGCTCGTGCAGGACGGCGCCGTGACGTTCGCCACCGTCGGCCTGCCGAAGAAGGACTACGACCAGTATTACCGCGGCTTCTCGAACGCGATGCTGTGGCCCGTTTTCCACTATCGCAACGATCTCGCCGTCTACGACCGCGACGAATATGCCGGCTATCGCCGCGTGAATTCGTGGCTCGCGCACAAGCTCATCAAGCTGCTGGAGCCCGACGACGTCATCTGGGTCCACGACTATCACCTGATACCGTTCGCCGAGGCGCTGCGCAGCGCGGGCATCACGAACCGGATCGGCTTTTTCCTGCATATCCCGTTTCCGTCGCCGCAGATTCTGCTCAACATTCCGCCGCATGAGGAACTGGTGCGGTCGCTGTGCTGCTACGACGTCGTCGGGTTTCAGACCGAAGGCGATCAGACCGCGTTTCACGACTACATCGTGCGGCACGCGCACGGCACGGCAACCGAGGACGGCCACGTCGAGGCGTTCGGGCGCAAGCTGAAGACGGGCGTCTACCGCATCGGCGTGTTCCCCGACGAGATCGCGGAACAGGCGCAGCGCGGCGAGGCGCGGCAGGACGTGATGGACCTGAAGCAGAGTCTCGAAGGCCGCAAGCTCATCATGAGCGTGGACCGGCTGGATTATTCGAAAGGGCTCGTCGAACGGTTTCGCGCGTTCGAGCATTTTCTGGAGAAATCGCCCGAATGGCGCGGCAACGTCACGCTCGTGCAGATCGCGCCGCCCACGCGCTCGGACGTCGAAACGTATCAGCAGATCCGCCAGAACCTCGAATACGAAGCAGGGCGCATCAACGGGCGCTATTCCGGCCTCGATTACACGCCGATCCGCTATCTCAACCAGCGCTATGACCGCTGGAAGCTGATGTCGCTGTTCCGCGAATCGCAGATCGGGCTCGTGACGCCGCTGCGCGACGGCATGAATCTCGTCGCGAAGGAATACGTCGCCGCGCAGAATCCGGACGATCCCGGCGTGCTCGTGCTGTCGCAGTTCGCGGGCGCGGCGGGCGAAATGACGGGCGCGGTGATGGTGAATCCGCACGATGTCGTCGGCATGAGCGACGCGCTCGCCCGTTCGCTCGCCATGCCGCTCGCCGAGCGCCAGCAGCGTTACCAGACCAACATGGCGGCGCTGCGCAAGCACAATCTCGGCGTCTGGCGCGACGATTTCCTGGCCGACCTTCGCGGCGTGCGACGCAAGTAACAGGCGCGCGAAACGGTTGTTTCCGGCCTGTAACAGAGCGATGAAAGTGCAAGAGAACGCCGGTTCGCGCCGCTTCGCCGTCGATAATGAATCGTCGCGCGGCGAGCCGGCTTGCCGCATTCAACGATCGAGGGAAACCCTCGTTAGCCGGCTGACAGTCTGCTGTCATACTCGATCTCGCGCGACGCATTAAGAACACGAGCACACGCTCGCACGTCGAAGTTCGCATGGAGACGAGAACGATGAGAATTGCCCAAATTGCCCCGTTGACCGAGTCCGTCCCGCCCAAGCTCTACGGCGGCACGGAGCGCGTCGTGTCGTATCTCACGGAGGCGCTCGTCGAGCTTGGCCACGATGTGACGCTGTTCGCAACCGGCGATTCACAAACCAGCGCGAAGCTGGAGGCCGTCTGGCCGCGCGCGCTGCGCCTCGACCCGGCGATTCGCGACCGTATTGCCCCGCACATGCTGCTGATGGAACTGGTGCGCCGCCGCGCCGAGGAGTTCGACGTCCTGCATTTCCACATGGACTACTACTCCTTTTCGCTCTTCAACCGGCAGGACACGCCGTTCGTCACGACCTTGCACGGGCGGCTCGACTTGCCCGAGCAGCAGCCGGTTTTCGACACGTTCAACACCGCGCCCGTGATCTCGATCTCCGATTCGCAGCGCCATCCGTTGCCGCAGGCGAAGTGGGTCTCGACGGTCTATCACGGTCTGCCGGAGACGCGTTATGTGCCGCAGCCCGTCGAGCAGAAGTATCTGGCGTTCCTCGGGCGCATCTCGCCGGAAAAGCGCGTCGATACGGCCATTCGCATCGCGGGGCGCTGCGGCTTGCCGATCAAGATCGCGGCCAAGGTCGATGCAGCCGATCACGAATACTTCGAGCGCGAGATCGCGCCGCTGCTGGAGTTGCCCTACGTCGAGTTCATCGGCGAAATCAACGACGCGCAGAAGGCGGACTTCTTGTCGGGCGCGCACGCGCTGGTGTTCCCGGTCGACTGGCCCGAGCCGTTCGGACTCGCGATGATCGAGGCGATGGCCTGCGGCACGCCCGTTATCGCGTTCAATCGCGGCGCGGTGCCGGAAGTGGTGGACGAGGGCGTGTCGGGCTTTATCGTGGAAGACGAGATCGGCGCGGTGGCGGCCGTGAACCGGCTGCATACGCTCTCGCGCGAGGGCGTGCGCCGGCGCTTCGAGGAGCGCTTCACGTCGCACCGCATGGCGCGGCAATATCTCGACGCGTATCAGGCCGTAGTGCGCGCGCAAAAGCGGTCGCGCTTCAAGCTGATCGATCGCGCGGCGACCTGAGTCCTCGAACCGCCAGAACAAAAACGAAAAAACCGCCGTGCGACGCGACCGTGAGTCGCGCCGCACGGCGGTCATGCTTTCCGCCGGGACCGTGAGACGGCGCGCGCCGCCTTACATCTTCAGGCGCGTCACCTTCGTGCCCTGGAGCGACACGTCGGCCATCAGGCCCGCGTTCGTCAGCACGAACGCTTCGACCGGGTTGGTGGCGGTGGTCGTGTCGACCGCGCCGTTCGCGCCCATCTTGACGAGCGCCACGGACGCATCGGCGCCTGCCGACCAGCCGTCCGAATTGCGGAATTTGTCGAGCGCGTCCTGCGTCATGAAGAGGAAGATGATCGACTTCGACTGCGCGCCCGCCTGCAGGCCGAAGGAGCCGGAGGTCGTGCTGTAGTAGCCGACCGTGCTGCCACCCACGCGCAGCGAGCCCTTGCCGTACTGCGCGCCGACGATGAAGCCTGCCTGAATCACGGACGGGAACACGAGCACGCCGCGCGACTTCGCGACCAGTTCGCGCGAGCCGGGAACCGTCGCATACAGCCGCTGGATGGTGCTGTCGACGTCCGCGTCGATGCTGCGGCGATCGTCCGCGCTGCCGGCGGCCTTTTCAGCGCCGGTATTCGAATTCGTCGTGCAACCGGCAAGCGCGAGGCCTCCCAGCGCCAACACGGCCGTCGTCTTGAGCATGAAGTTTCGTCTTTGCATCATTGTTCTCCATCGTGGAATTTAGGAAACCCCATAGTGCGGGAGGGTGAGGCACGCCAAGTTATAGCACAGCGACGCAACAACGCGACGCTCGCACCGGACACAGATACCGCGTTCCGCGCGTGCCGCGCAAGCCCTGCGTCGCATCCGCGCGTCGTCGACTTGACGACGGCGAATGGCCGGCTATTTCGCCCGCCCCGCTGCCTGAAGCCCTGCATTAATTTCACCGCACCGGTCACGGTGACGGCGGCAACGCCGCGTAGCAAGTAGCAACGACCGTACCCGGGTTGCCCGGGTCACTGGCTCGTCGTTTTTACTTTGGTCGGAGGAACGGGCTCCGGCGCGCGCGACGGTCGCCGCAAGGCGCGCTTGATGCCCCCGATCACGATGCCGACGGCAAGCAGAAACGCCGCGGGCACGACCCAATAGCCGATGAAGGCATGCCACAGATAATCGGCGAGGGTGGCCTTGCGATGCGCGTATTCATCGAGCGCTTCCTGATGGCGGAGGGCGTTTGCGCTGAGAACGTCGGCGGGGCAGCCGGCTGCGCGCGCTTCGTCCGGCGCGCCGTGGCAACGGGCGGCGGCACCGGCCGACCGCTGGGCATCGGTGAGTTCCCAGGTCGAGAGCGCCTTCTGAAGATCGACCGTGTTGTAGGCCATTTCCTCGCGCACCTCGTTGACCGCGACGATCATCACGGGCACGGCCCAGAAGGTGATCGTCACGAGCCACCGGCGGAACCAGCGGTTCTTGTATTTCCATGCCATCCGTTGCCTCCATGCGAGGCTTGTCGCCACGCTAGACGAGCGGCGGCCGATGGCGTGTTTCTTGTATTCGTGAGGGGCCGCCTTCGCGCCATCTTATGAGAAAAAGACGGCGGTGCGAAACACTTGCTTGGGTGCAGTGCAATATCTACGGACGGCAAGGGGAGGCCGCGCGCGCCGCATGCGATCGACGCGGCGCGAATCAGACATGCGGCCGGCGCCGCGATCAGCCCTTGGTGCTGAGACAACTCTTCATGAATGCCTTGCGGTCGTCGCCCTTCTTGCCGGATGCCTGGCTGTTGCACGCAGTCATGCGCTGCTGCTGGGTCATCGGCGCGGAGGCGGCGGAGGCCGCGGCGGGCGTGGCGGACAGGCAGCTCTTCATGAACGCCTTGCGGTCGTCGCCCTTTTTGTCGCCTGCCTGCTTGTTGCAGTCGCTCATCTTCGACTGCTGGCTATTGGCCGCGAAAGCCGTATGCGCGCCCAGCGTAAGACTCAAAACAGCGATAAGGGCAGTAGCTCGGATGGTCATGTGACGCTCCCTGAGTAATTGACGATTCTTCTTGAATAAGCGAGTTTCGACGTCTCGCCCGCGCATTATGGCAAAGCAGGTTTCAACTGAGTGTGCGATAAGGTTAAATCTCGAGGTTGATCTTTTCGCGCCGCGCCGCGGCCTTGCAACGCGCTTTCGCCGGCGAGCGGACGCCAGTGTTCGTCATCCGGTTGCTTCGATCCTTCATCTCATGACAGGAGCCGCTTCATGTCCACACCGCTCGCCGATCATTACAAAGGCTTCGCCATCCACGTGCAGGCCATGCGACGCGCGAAAGAGCGTGACGAGCCGGACGACGGCCCGCGCCACTTCGACATCTTCGTGACCATTTCACGCGACGCGGCCGGGGAGAGCGGCCGCTCCGCCATGTTCGGCGTGCCGGAGCAGGAGCCGTTCGAGAGCCCGATCGATGCGACGCGCGCTGGCATTGACTATGGCCGCAAGATCATCGACAACGAAATCGAGGGCCAGTCCGTCGCCGATCTCTGAACGGCTGCGGCTGGCTTCGAACGCGCGCGAGACCACATTGCGCGTGCGTCCGAAGCGCCCACTGCACGTTAGCCCGATTGACCGCGCGCCTCCCACGAACGAGAATCGACGGCGGCAAACGTTGAACCGCCCACGTTTCGCGTGACATGCAGGACCCACTGCAAACAAATCAATCAAAACACTGGAGGAGAACCGCATGAAGTCAGCCATTCGCCGTCGCGTCCTGTCAGCCGCCGTCGCGCTTGTTGCGTGCAGCGCGCTGCCTTTCGCCGCATCGCCCGCGTTCGCGCAGAGCGCCGGCAAGCCGAAGGTCGCGCTCGTGATGAAGTCGCTCGCCAACGAGTTCTTCCTCACGATGGAAAACGGCGCGAAAGACTACCAGCAGCACAACGCCGACAAGTTCGAGCTCATCACCAACGGCATCAAGGACGAAACCGATACGGCCGCGCAGATCCGCATCGTCGAGCAGATGATCGTCTCGAAGGTCGATGCGCTCGTCATCGCGCCAGCGGATTCGAAGGCGCTCGTGCCGGTCATCAAGAAGGCGGCGGACGCGGGCATCATCGTGGTGAATATCGACAACCGGCTCGATCAGGACGTGCTCAAGTCGAAGGACCTGAACGTGCCGTTCGTCGGCCCGGACAACCGCAAGGGCGCGCGCCAGGTCGGCGACTATCTCGCCAAGCACCTGAAGAAGGGCGACGAAGTGGGCATCATCGAAGGCGTCTCGACGACCACCAACGCGCAGCAGCGCACGGCCGGCTTCAAGGACGCGATGGACGCGGCCGGCATGAAGGTGGTCGCGCTCCAATCGGGCGACTGGGAAATCGACAAGGGCAACGCCGTCGCGTCGCAGATTCTCAACGCGAACCCGAACGTCAAGGCGCTGCTCTGCGGCAACGACAACATGGCGATCGGCGCGGTGTCGGCGGTGCGCGCGGCGGGCAAGGCCGGCAAGGTGCAGGTGGTCGGCTACGACAACATCAACGCCATCAAGCCGATGCTGAAGGACGGCCGCGTGCTCGCCACCGCGGACCAATACGCGGCGAAGCAGGCCGTGTTCGGCATCGACGTGGCGCTCAAGGCCATTTCCGGGCACAAGAAGCAATCGGAGCTCTCGACCGTGGTGGAAACGCCCGTCGATCTCGTGACGAAGTAAAGCGCAGCCAGCGTTGCGCCGCGAACCGTTCGTCCTCAAGTTCGCGGCCATCATGCCGTTAAGACGGACGAGCGCGGTGGACGGATGGCGGCGGAGCGCGCCGGCCGCCGTCCCGCCGCAACGCATGCACAACTTTGCCGAGGATGCACCGACCGCCTTGAGCGACCTTACGCCATGATGAAAGACGCGCACGACGCGAGCGTGCTGACCGTCACGGGAATCGGCAAGACCTATGTCGAGCCGGTGCTGGCCGACGTATCGCTCGGACTCTCGCCGGGCGAGGTGCTCGCGTTGACCGGCGAGAACGGCGCGGGCAAGAGCACGCTGTCGAAGATCATCGGCGGGCTCACCAATCCGACCACGGGCACCATGACGCTCGCGGGCCAGCCGTACGCGCCGCAAAGCCGCACCGAAGCGGAATCGCTCGGCGTGCGCATGGTGATGCAGGAGCTGAACCTGCTGCCGACGCTTTCGGTCGCGGAAAACCTGTTCCTCAACCGCCTGCCGCAGAAAGGGCGCCTGAAAATCGGCTGGATCGACCGCAAGCGGCTCGCCCAGGATGCGCGGCACGCGATGGCGCAAGTCGGCCTCGATGCGATCGACCCGGAGACGCTCGTGGGCGACCTCGGCATCGGGCATCAGCAGATGGTCGAAATCGCGCGCAATCTGATCGGCGATTGCCGCGTGCTGATTCTCGACGAACCCACCGCGATGCTCACCGCACGCGAAGTCGATCTCCTCTTCGAGCAGATCGCGCGGCTCAAGGCGCGCGGCGTGGCGCTCGTCTATATCTCGCATCGACTGGAAGAACTGCGGCGCATCGCGGAGCGCGCGGCGGTGCTGCGCGACGGCCGCCTCGTGCACGTCGGGCCGATGAGCGCGCTGACCAGCGACCAGCTCGTCACGCTGATGGTGGGCCGTGAACTGGGCGAACGCATCGATCTCGGCGAGCGCAAGCTGGGCGGCGTCGCGCTGAAAGCGGATGGCATGACGCGCGCCCCGGCCGTGCGCGACGTGTCCTTCGAAGTGCGCGCGGGCGAGATTTTCGGCATTAGCGGGCTGATCGGCGCGGGGCGCACGGAACTCATGCGCCTGATCTACGGCGCGGATCGCGCGGACGGCGGCACGGTGTCCGTCTCGCGCGGCGGCGAGGCAGTGCGCCCGGTGGATATCCAGTCGCCGTCGGACGCGGTGAAAAACGGCATCGCGCTCATCACGGAGGACCGCAAGGGCGAGGGCCTGCTGCTCGGCCTGCCCATCGCCGCGAACGTTTCACTCGGCAACGTGGGCGCAGTGGCGCGTCACGGCGTGATCGACACGCGCCGCGAAGCCGCGCTCGCCGAGCGCCAGATTGACGCCATGCGCATCCGCACGTCGGGGCCGGCGCAAGCGGTGTCCGAGCTATCGGGCGGCAATCAGCAGAAAGTGGTGATCGGCCGCTGGCTCGCGCGCGACTGCGCCGTGCTGCTTTTCGACGAACCGACGCGCGGCATCGACGTCGGCGCGAAGTTCGATATTTACGGGCTCATGGGCGCGCTCGCCCGCGAAGGCCGCGCGCTCGTGGTGGTTTCGAGCGATCTGCGCGAACTGATGCTGATCTGCGACCGGATCGGCGTGATGTCGGCCGGGCGCATGACCGGCGTGTTCGACCGCGCGAACTGGACTCAGGATGCGTTGCTCGCGGCGGCTTTCGCCGGCTACGCGAAGCGCGAGGCGATTCTGCACGAGCCGCTCGCGCCCGACGCGAAGCCGCCCGAACAAGACAATTTGCTGGAGCATTGAATGACCGGACAGACCGAAGCGAATCTGCCAGCCGATGCGCCGAAAAGCGGCAAGAACGCGAAGGGCGCGGGCACGCGCCTGGGCTTCTCCAATTATCTGGGGCTGGCCGGCGCGCTCTCCGCGATGATCGCGCTTTTCTCCGTGCTGAGTTCGCACTTCCTGACGTACGACACGTTCAGCACGATCGCGAACCAGATACCGGATCTCGTCGTGATGTCGGTCGGCATGACGTTCGTGCTGATCATCGCGGGGATCGACTTGTCGGTGGGCTCGGTCCTTGCGCTCGGCGCGTCGGTGGTGAGCGTGGCCGCGCTGAAGTGGCACTGGCCGGCGCTTCCGGCGGCGCTCATCGGGCTCGCCGCCGCCGCGCTGACGGGCACGGTCACGGGGCTCGTCACGGTGGCGTGGCGCATTCCGTCGTTCATCGTGTCGCTCGGCGTGCTGGAAGCGGCGCGCGGGCTCGCGTATCAGATGACGAACTCGCGCACCGCGTATATCGGCGATGCGTTCGATTTTCTGTCGAATCCGATCGCGTTCGGCATCTCGCCGGCGTTCCTGATTGCGGTGGCGGTGATGATTCTTGCGCATTGGGTCTTGACCCGGACGATTTTCGGCCGTTATCTGGTAGGCATCGGCACGAACGAGGAAGCGGTGCGGCTCGCGGGTGTCGATCCGCGGCCGTACAAGGTCATCGTGTTCGCGCTGATGGGCGCGCTGTCGGGACTGGCCGCGCTGTTCCAGATTTCACGTCTCGAAGCCGCGGATCCGAACGCGGGCGCGGGCGTGGAGCTTCAGGTGATCGCGGCGGTGGTGATCGGCGGAACGAGTCTGATGGGCGGGCGCGGCTCGGTCATCAGCACGTTTTTCGGCGTTCTCATCATCTCGGTGCTGGCGGCGGGGCTCGCGCAGATCGGCGCGAACGAGCCGACCAAGCGCATCATCACGGGCGCGGTGATCGTGGTCGCGGTGGTGCTGGATACGTACCGGAGCCGGCGCAGGCGCGGTTGAGCTTGATATAGCAGTGCAGCAGGCAGCACGTCGGCGCCTCGCAACGGGGTGGGCGGCGACGTTAAACACAAGTGCAGTCAAATAGAGATGACCGGGCAGTCCGTTCAACGTCTAGACAACGTCAAGAGCGGTGAGCGGAAGGAAAACGGCCGGCGCGGGAGGGCCGCGCGAGAGGCCGTTTCCGGTCAATAAAAGAAGTTGGACCAAAGCATAAGCGAAGGACGATGTATGGCGACGATCAAGGACGTGGCAGCCATTGCTGGGGTGTCGTTTACGACGGTGTCCCACGTAGTGAACAATTCGAGGCCGGTGTCGGCCGATGTGCGGGCGAAGGTCGAGCGCGCGATCCGCGAGCTGGACTACGTGCCGTCGGCCGTGGCGCGCTCGCTCAAGGCGAAGTCCACGGCGACCATCGGGCTGCTCGTGCCGAACGCGACGAATCCGTACTTCGCCGAACTGGCGCGCGGGGTCGAGGACGGCTGCGCGAAAAACGGCTACTGCGTCTTCTTCTGCAACTCGGACGACGATCCGGCCAAGCAGCGCAACTATTTGCGCGTGTTGCAGGAAAAGCGCATCGACGGCCTCGTGATCGCATCGGCGGGCGAGGACGCGGTGCTCGCGCAGTGTCTCGCGGGCGCGCGTGAGCCGCTCGTCATCGTGGACCGCAACATCGAGGGCGTCTCGGCGGACCTCGTGCAGATCGACCACGAGAAAGGCGCGTATATCGCCACGAAGCATCTGCTGCAAACGGGGCATTCGGAGATCGGCTGCATCACCGGACCGGTCGCGACGGCGGTGAGCGCCATGCGCCTGCACGGTTTCATCCGCGCGATGGCCGAGCGCGGCGTCGAGATCGAGCCGAACGCGATCGTTCAGAGCGACTTTTCCGCGACGGGCGGCTATGCGGCGGCCTCGCAACTGTTCGACGCGATGAAGCCGACCGCGATTTTCGCGTGTAACGACATGATGGGCATCGGCGCGCTGCGGGCGGCGGCCGAGCGCAAGATTCGCGTGCCGGACGATTGCTCGATCATCGGCTTCGACGATGTCGAGTTGTCGCGCTACACGTATCCTGCGCTCTCGACGGTCGGCCATTCGGTGCGCGCGCTCGGCGAGATGGCCGCGCAGACGCTGATCGAGCGCATCGTCGGCAAGCTCGGCGGCACGACGCGCCGCCGCGTGGTCCCGCCGCGTCTCGTGCTGCGCGAATCCACGGCGGTCGTGCCCGAATCGCATGGCGCCGAGAGCGGCGCCGTGGCAGACGCCAGATCGAAATAGCGTGGAATAACGTGGAATAACGCGGACCAACAACCGGAGCAGGATTTCATCGCGATGAGCGACAACGCAACGAGTGAAACGGGCACGCGCGGGCGCGTGGTGGTGGTCGGCAGTCTCAACATGGACCTCGTGGCGCGCGCGCCGCGCCTGCCCAGGCCCGGCGAAACGCTCGCCGGCTCCGCTTTCGTGCAGGCGCCGGGCGGCAAGGGCGCGAATCAGGCGGTGGCGGCCGCGCGTCTCGGCGCGCAGGTCGCGATGATCGGCTGCGTCGGCCGCGACGCGAACGGCGCGACGCTGCGCGCGGGCCTCGAAGCGGAAGGCATCGACTGCGCGGCGCTTGCGACGAGCGCGGACGCGCCGACGGGCGTCGCGCTCATCATCGTGGACGACGCGAGCCAGAACGCGATCGTCATCGTCGCGGGCAGCAACGCGCAGGTCACGCCCGCGGTCATCGACGAACAAGAAGCACTGCTCGCACGCGCCGATGTCATCGTCTGCCAGCTCGAAACGCCGCCTGAGACCGTGCGCGCGGCGCTGGCCGCGGGCCGCCGGCTGGGTCGCACGACGATTCTCAATCCCGCGCCCGCGGCGAACACGCTGCCCGCCGACTGGTTCGCGCTCATCGACTATCTGATTCCGAACGAACTGGAAGCCGCGACGCTTTCGGGTATCACCATCGCGACGCCGGACGATGCGCGCCGCGCCGCTCGCGTGCTGAAGGAGAAAGGCGCGCGCAACGTGATCGTCACGCTCGGCGCGCAGGGCGTGTTCGCACTTCTAGGAGACGACAGCGACGGCCAGCATCTGCCGTCGCCGAAGGTCGAGGCCGTCGACACGACCGCCGCGGGCGATACGTTCATCGGCGGATTCGCGGCGGAACTGGCGCGCGGCAGCGCCGTCGCGGATGCGATCGCCTTCGGTCAGCGCGCCGCCGCGCTCGCCGTCACGCGCGAGGGCGCGCAGCCGTCCATTCCGCGCCGCGGCGAAATCGCAGCATAAGTTTTCAACATGCGCTGAATAACGGCGCGCGCAACGCGTCGTTTTCCCTATCAGGGAAAGAACCTTCTCAAGTCCCGGTGCCTTCATGCCGTTTATATCGAAAGCGGCTGCGCGAACGCACGCCGCCCGATCGCGGCTCTATGCGTCACGACGCCCGCGCACATTCGAACCGGCATCAGGGACACATCCATGAAAAAGGCTTTGACGATCAAGGCACGCATCGGCATGTCGATGGCGTTTCTCGGCGCGCTGCTCATCGGCATCGGCGCACTGGGACTCGCGGGCATGGGCCGCACGAACGAGGCTTTCCTCGACACGTACTCGGTGCAGATGCCGGGCGCCCTCGCGGTCGGCAACAGCGAAATGTATGCGGCGCGCGAACGGCTCGTGTTCGACCGCGCGGCGCTGCTCGCCGGCACGTCCGAGGTGAGCGCGACCATCGAGCGTTCGCGCATGATGCGCGAGCGCGCCGACGCCTTCTGGAAGAACTACATGTCGCTGCCGCAGACGCCCGACGAGCGGCGTCTGGCGGATGCGTCGCAGGACAAGCGGCTCGCGCTTCAACGCGCCGTCGACAAGGGACTCGCGGCCGTCACGGCAGACGACCGCGCGGGCATGATCGAGGCGGCCAAGGCGATGCAGGCCGCCTACAACGAACTCGCCAACGCGAACGACGCGCTCCGCGCGTTTCTCACCGACGCCTCGAAGAAGAGTTACGAAGACGCGCAGAGCCGCTATACGTCGTTCCGCGCGCTGAGTCTTTCGGCCATCGCACTGGGCCTCGCGGCGGCGGCGTTCGCGTGGTTCGCGTTGCGGCGCGCCATCGCGCGGCCGCTCGAAGCCGCGCTCACGCATTTCGAAGCCATTGCCGCCGGCGATCTGCGCCGCGACGTGGTCGTGACCTCGCGCGACGAAATGGGCCTGCTGCTCGAAGGCCTCGCGAAGATGCGCGCGAGCCTGCTCACGACGGTCCGTACGGTGCGCTCGGGCAGCGAATCGATCGCGTCGGCCACGCAGCAGATCGCGGCGGGCAATACCGATCTCTCGTCGCGCACGGAGGAACAGGCGTCCGCGTTGCAGGAAACGGCGTCGAGCATGGAGGAACTGACGAGCACGGTGCGCCAGAACGCGGATAACGCGCGTCAGGCCAGCACGCTCGCCGCCAACGCGTCTGAGATCGCGGGCAAAGGCAGCGCCGTCGTCACGCAAGTGGTCGATACGATGGGCGAGATCAGCCGCAGCTCGGCCAAGATCGCCGACATCATCACGATCATCGAGGGCATCGCGTTCCAGACCAACATCCTCGCGCTCAACGCGGCCGTCGAAGCGGCGCGCGCGGGCGAAGAAGGGCGCGGCTTCGCGGTCGTGGCAGGCGAAGTGCGCAATCTCGCGCAGCGTTCGTCGACGGCGGCCAAGGAAATCAAGGAGTTGATCGACACTTCGGTCGCGCGCGTGCAGTCGGGCACCACGCTCGTCGACGAAGCGGGCCGCACGATGAACGAGATCATCGGCGCAGTGCAACGCGTGACCGACATCATGGGCGAGATCGCGGCGGCATCGGCGGAGCAGTCGACAGGCATCGAGCAGGTGTCGCGCGCCGTCACGCAGATGGACGAAGTCACGCAGCAGAACGCGGCGCTCGTGGAAGAAGCGGCGGCGGCCGCGCAGTCGCTCGAAGATCAGGCCGCGCGCCTGCGTCAGGCGGTCGCAGTGTTTCAGGTGGCCGAAGGCGCGGGGCTTGCTGCTGCTTCCTTGCAAGTGCCGGCGACCGTATCCACGAAGCCGAAGCGCGTCGCGCCGCCTGCGGCGGCTGTTAAGCCCGCGGCGAGCGTGAGGCCTGCGGCGAGCGCGAAACCCGCTGCGCTGTCGACGGCGGGCGGCGACTGGGAGACGTTCTGACGTTTTGATGCCGTTGCCCGGAGTGCGCGTACGCAGGACATCGCAGCAAGCGGGCAACGTGAAGCACCTCCGGTCCGGTAACCCGTACACTGACGACACTGCGCGTCCATTCACACGAGGGGATCGACATGACCGGATCGACACTTGCCGCCAAGCTCGTCGCGGCCCGGCGTCAGCATCGACTGATCGACACGCTGGAACCGCGCGATCTCCCCGCCGACGCGCCAACCGCTTACGCCATCCAGCACGAAGTCCTGCGCGACAGCCACGCGCGCATCGGCGCATGGAAGATCGGCGCGCGCGCCCCGGATGCGCTCGCGGCGGGCGCGCCTATCGATGCCGAATGTGTCTACGTTTCGCCCGCGCGCCTTCCTTTCGAAGGCTTCTTTCGCGTGCTCGTGGAACTGGAGATTGCCTTTCGCTTCGCGTATGCGTTGCCCCCGAAGAACGATCCTTACACGCGCGCGGAAGTGCTCGCGGCGATCGGCGGCATTGCAGTCGCGCTCGAAGTGGTCGATAGCCGTTTCGCGCAGTGGCCCAATCTCGATCCGCTCGCGCAGCTTGCCGATGCGCAGAACAACGGCGCGCTCATCACGAGCGGCATGGAACCTTACGAGGTCGTCGCGCCGGGCTTCGATTTTCTTGCGCCGCGCCTTGAACTCACGCTCGATGGCGTGGGGATTGCTCCAGCTACCCTCGGCAATCCGGCGGGCGATCCTCGCGAATTGCTGCCCTGGCTCGTCAACCATTGTTCGCGCATGGGTTTAACGGTCGAGCCTTTCTGGACCATCACCACGGGCTCATACACAGGCGCTTATCGCGTGGAAGGACCGGCCATGGTGCATGGCTCGATTGATCGCATCGGGGAACTGGAACTCGTGCTGACGTGACGACATGCGCTCGCGAACATGCTTTGGCGGAAGGTCGCGGTGTACCGACGAAGCAGGCGCGGCGCAGCGTACATGCCGAAGCGCAGATGCAGCGCAGGCTGCACTCATGCGCGCCGATGCTTGAAGCAGATACGATGAGCATCTTGGGACTGAGGATTGTAGGTGAACGAAAATAACCTACCAAGCTAGTGATTGTTCCGAGCAGCTTCTAAGCAAATCAACCAAGCAAGTGCGTGAAAAAAAATTCGAAAGGGTTTAGGATGAATTCAAGCGATGTCGTTTCGATAACGCGCGTTGAGACGACCAAGGCTTTCTGACTTCGGCGAGGAGGTAGCATGGATATCTACAGCAGTTTCGCGACCCGCTTCGAAAAAACGCGCGAGGAGGAATTCTCGCTCGAAGAGTATCTCGCGCTCTGCAAGGAAGATCCTGCCACATATGCAACAGCGGGCGAACGCATGCTGACGGCCATCGGGGAACCGGAAATGGTCGACACTCGCCTCGACCCGCGTTTATCGCGTGTGTTTGCAAACAAGGTCATCAAGGTGTATCCGGCGTTCCGCGAGTTCTACGGAATGGAGGAAGTGATCGAGAACGTCGTGTCGTATTTCAGGCACGCCGCGCAGGGTCTCGAAGAGAAAAAGCAGATCCTGTATCTGCTCGGTCCGGTGGGCGGCGGCAAGTCGTCCATTGCAGAACGGCTCAAGCAACTCATGGAGCGCGTACCGTTCTATGCGCTCAAGGGCTCGCCCGTAAACGAATCGCCGCTCGGTCTTTTCGATTACGACGAAGACGGTCCCGTGCTCGAGGAACAGTACGGCATTCCGCGCCGTTACCTGAAGAGCATTCTTTCGCCGTGGGCTGTAAAGCGCCTGCACGAATACAACGGCGATATCCGCAAGTTTCGCGTCGTGCGCCGCTATCCTTCGATCCTTCGGCAAATCGGCATCGCGAAGACGGAACCGGGCGACGAGAACAATCAGGACATCTCCTCGCTCGTCGGCAAGGTGGACATTCGCAAGCTCGAAACGTACTCGCAGGATGACGCCGATGCTTACAGCTATTCCGGCGGCCTGTGCCTTGCGAATCAGGGCTTGCTCGAATTCGTCGAAATGTTCAAGGCGCCGATCAAGGTGCTGCATCCGCTTCTGACCGCCACGCAGGAAGGCAACTTCAAGGGCACGGAAGGATTCGGCGCCATTCCGTTCGACGGCGTGATTCTCGCGCACTCGAACGAATCGGAATGGAAGGCTTTCCGCAACAACAAGAACAACGAGGCGCTGCTCGATCGTATCTTCGTGGTGAAGGTGCCGTACTGCCTGCGCTATAGCGAAGAGGTGAAGATCTACGAGAAGCTCTTGCGCAATTCTTCGCTTGCCGAAGCGGTATGCGCGCCCGGCACGCTCAAGATGATGGCGCAGATGGCCGTGCTCACGCGCCTGCACGAGCCGGAGAATTCGAGCCTCTTCTCGAAGATGCAGGTCTATGACGGCGAGAACCTGAAGGACACCGATCCCAAAGCGAAGTCGTATCAGGAGTATCGCGATTTCGCGGGCGTCGACGAAGGCATGACGGGCGTGTCCACGCGTTTCGCGTTCAAGATCCTGTCGCGCGTGTTCAACTTCGATTCAACCGAGGTCGCAGCCAACCCGGTGCATCTCATGTACGTGCTCGAACAGCAGATCGAGCGCGAGCAGTTCCCGCCGGAAACGGAGCAGAAGTACCTGTCGTTCATCAAGGACGTACTGGCTTCGCGCTACGCCGAGTTCATCGGGAAGGAGATTCAGACGGCTTATCTGGAATCGTATTCGGAGTATGGACAAAACATCTTCGATCGCTATGTGACGTATGCGGACTTCTGGATTCAGGATCAGGAGTTCCGCGATCACGACACCGGCGAGAGCTTCGACCGCGCCGCGCTGAACGCGGAGTTGGAGAAGATCGAGAAGCCCGCGGGCATCAGCAACCCGAAGGACTTCCGCAACGAGATCGTGAATTTCGTGCTGCGCGCGCGCGCGAACAACGGCGGCAAGAATCCCGCGTGGATCAGCTACGAGAAGCTGCGCGTCGTCATCGAGAAGAAGATGTTCTCGAATACGGAGGAACTGTTGCCGGTCATCTCCTTCAATGCGAAGGGATCGGCCGAAGAGCAGCGCAAGCACGAGGACTTCGTGAATCGCATGGTCGCGAAGGGTTATACGCCGAAGCAGGTGCGTTTGCTTTGCGACTGGTATCTGCGCGTGCGCAAGTCGTCTTAAGCACACGCCGCAACGTAGTCGAGTAGCAGTAAAGCAGTGCAGGTCCGCGCCGTCCGGGTTCGATGCTTGCATCCGGATGGCCAAGCGGGCAGATTGCGAGCGAGAGGCGCCGGCTTGCGGCGCAACCATGCGGCGCCTCGCACACTCGCCATTTTTGCGGGAGACTGGATGTGCTGCACCAAATCATCGACCGCAGGTTAGCCGGCAAGAACAAGAGCATCGCGAACCGCGAACGCTTCCTGCGACGCGTCAAGAACTACATTCGCCGCGCCGTTTCCGACGCGGTGCGCGATCGCAGCATCAAAGACATTCAAAGCACGCAGAGCATCACGATTCCGAAGAAGGACATCGCGGAGCCGTCGTTCCGGCATGGCCCGGGCGGCAAGCGTGAATACGTGCATCCGGGCAACGCCGATTACGTGCGCGGCGACAAGATCCCGCGCCCACAAGGCGGCTCGGGCGGCGGCGGCAAGAGCGCGAGCAACGAGGGCGAAGGCCAGGACGATTTCGTCTTCGAGCTGTCGCGCGAAGAATTCATGCAGTACTTCTTCGACGATCTCGAACTGCCGCGCCTCGTCAAGACGCAGCTGCTCGCCGTGCCGACGTGGAAGAACGTGCGCGCGGGCTGGGCGGCGGAAGGCACGCCGAACAACATCGACGTGGTGCGTTCGCTGCGCAGCGCGCTCGGCCGGCGCATCGCGCTAGGGTGGCCGCTGTCGGCGCAATTGCGCGAGATGGAACGCCAGCTCGAACAACTGAAAGAAGAGGACGGCAATCCGGACGACATCGCGCGGCTGGAAGCGGATATCGTCATCATGCAGGGACGGATCACGCGCATTCCGTTCATCGATCCGTTCGATCTGCGCTACATCAACCGCGTCAAGCAGCCCACGCCTTCCAGCAAGGCGGTGATGTTCTGCCTGATGGACGTGTCCGGTTCCATGGACGAGCAGCGCAAGGATCTCTCGAAGCGTTTCTTCATCCTGCTGTATCTCTTCCTGCAGCGGAACTACGAGAAGATCGAGGTCGTGTTCATCCGTCACCATACGCGCGCCGAAGAAGTCGATGAAGACACGTTCTTTCATTCGACGGAAAGCGGCGGCACGGTGGTGTCGAGCGCGCTCGAACTCATGAAGAAGATCATGGACGAGCGCTACTCGCCGACTGAATGGAACATTTACGGCGCACAGGCATCGGACGGCGACAACTGGACCGACGATTCTCCGAAGTGCCGCAAGCTGCTCGCGGAGGACATCCTGCCGAAGGTGCGGTATTTTGCGTATATTCAAGTCGCGCCAGAAGAGCAGAACCTGTGGTTGGAGTATGCTCAACTTGCGGCCGGCGCGCCTGAACTGGCGATGAAGAAGGTCGATTCGGCCTCGGACATTTATCCGGTGTTCCGCGAACTCTTCGAAAAACAACAGGCGGCCGCATGACGACGAGGCACGTGAACAACGAAACGCGTGGATATCATCTCGACGGCACGGACGATCGTGCGCCGTCGAAACTCGGACCGGAAGCGGGGCAACGCAATGCGTCCGCCACGACGCACGAGGTAAGCATGAACGTTGCAGAAAAACGGCGGCCGCTGCCATGCCCATCGGACTGGAGCGTCGAGCTGATCGAGGAGTACGACGCCGAAATCTCGCGCGTCGCGAATCGCTACGGGCTCGACGTGTACCCGATCCAGCTCGAAATCATCAGCGCCGAGCAGATGATGGATGCGTACGCGTCCGTCGGCATGCCGGTGAACTATCGGCACTGGTCGTTCGGCAAGCACTTTCTCTCGACGGAAAAGAGCTACCGGCGCGGGCAGATGGGCCTCGCGTATGAGATCGTCATCAACTCGAACCCGTGCATCGCGTATCTGATGGAAGAGAACACGATGACGATGCAGGCGCTCGTCATCGCGCATGCCGCTTACGGGCACAACTCCTTTTTCAAGGGCAACTATCTGTTCCGGCTGTGGACGGACGCGCACGCGATCATCGATTACCTCGTGTACGCGAAGAATTACATCGCGGAATGCGAGGAGCGTCACGGGTTGGATCGCGTCGAGGAACTGCTCGACTCGTGCCACGCGCTGATGAACTACGGCGTGGACCGCTACAAGCGCCCGCAAAAGCTGTCGCTTGCGAAAGAAGCCGCGATGCGCCGCGAGCGCGAGGCGTATCTGCAATCGCAGGTGAATGAACTGTGGCGCACGCTGCCGAACAAAAAGGCGCCGTCCGCCGAGGAAATCGAAAGCCGCTATCCGCCGGAGCCGCAGGAGAACCTGCTGTATTTCGCGGAGAAGAACGCGCCGCTCCTGGAACCTTGGGAGCGCGAAGTCATTCGCATCGTGCGCAAGGTCGGACAGTATTTCTATCCGCAGCGGCAGACGCAGGTCATGAACGAAGGCTGGGCCACGTTCTGGCACTACACGCTGCTGAACACGCTCTACAACGAAGGCCGGCTAGAAGACGGCTTCATGATGGAGTTCCTGCACTCGCATTCGAACGTGGTCTATCAGCCGCCGGTGACGAAGCCGTATTACAGCGGCATCAACCCGTATGCGCTCGGCTTTTCGATGATGAGCGACATTCGCCGCATCTGCGAGAACCCGACGGACGAAGACCGCGAGTGGTTCCCCGATCTCGCAGGCAGCGACTGGCTCGAATCGCTGCACTACGCGATGCGCAACTTCAAGGACGAGAGCTTTATCGCGCAGTATCTGTCTCCGCATTTGATCCGCGAGATGCGCCTTTTCTCAATTCTCGACGACGACATGCGCGACGCGCTCGAAGTCTCGGCCATTCACGACGAAAGCGGCTATCGCTATGTGCGGCAAGCGCTGTCGCGACAGTACGACATTCATCATCGCGAGCCGAACATTCAGGTTTATTCGGTGAACACGCGCGGCGACCGCAGTCTCACGCTGCGTCACTTCATGACCGACAACCGCCATCTGTCGAACGACAGCGACGAAGTGCTCAAGCACATGGCGCGCTTGTGGCAGTTCGACGTGTATCTGGAAAGCGTCGATGAAAACGGCACGGTGAGGAAGCGCTTCGACTGCCGGTACACCGCGCCGAACTCGCGCTGATCGAGAAAAGTTTGCAATGAGAAATGGCTCCTTCGCGGAGCCATTTTTCTTGGCTATTGCGGGTCCTCATCCTGCGAAAAGATATCCCAGCTCGCCATGAACAACGCGGCCACGAGCGGCCCGATCACGAAGCCGTTGATGCCGAACAACGCCATGCCGCCGAGCGTCGAGATGAGCACGACCCAGTCAGGCATCTTCGTGTCTTTGCCGACGAGAATCGGGCGCAGCACGTTATCCACGAGCCCGATCACGACCACGCAGAACGCCACCAGCACCAGCCCGCGCCAGATTTCGCCGGTCATAAAAAAGTAAAGCGCGGCCGGCGCCCAGACGAGCGCCGCGCCCACCGCCGGCAAGAGCGACAGAAACGCCATCAGCACGCCCCAGAGCAAAGAGCCGTTGATGCCGAGAATCCAGAAGATCAGCCCGCCTAGAAAGCCCTGCACGGCAGCCACCGCGATGTTGCCCTTGACCGTCGCGCGCACGACGGTCGTGAACTTCGCGATCAGATGCTGCTTCGGCGCCGGGTCGAGCGGAAGCGCGCGGCGGATGCGTCGCCCGATCTCGCCGCCATCGCGCAGCAGGAAAAACACGAGATAGAGCATCACGCCGAAGCTCACGATGAACTGGAACGTGTTCTGACCGATGAGCAGCGCCTGCGCCGCCGCGAACTGGCTGATGCGCGAGGCGCCTTCCATCAGCTTGCTTTGCACGCCGCCGATGTCGTCGAGGCCGTAACGCCCGAGCAGTTGCTGCACGGACGCCGGCAGCGCATGAAGCACATGCTGAAAGTACATGCCGAAGTTCAGATCGCCGCTCTTGATGCGCGTATAGACCAGCGCGACTTCCTGCACGAGCGTCACCGCGACCACCGACACCGGAATGATGACGATGAGAATGGCGGCAGCGAGCGTCGTCAGGGCGGCGAGGTTGCGGCGCTTGCCGAAGCGCACGGTGAGCCAGCGCTGCATCGGCTGAAAAAGCAGCGCGAGTATCGCGCCCCAGAAGATCGCGCCGAAGAACGGCAGCAGCACCCAGCCGAGCGCGACGGTCACGACGAACAGCAGGATATGAAAGAAGTTCTGGTGAACGGACTGGTTGTTGTTCATGAGCGGCGAGGGGAGAAGGCAAAAAAGCGGGCAGGGCGAGGGTTAGCGGGCCATGCTAGCACGCTCTGTCGGCGAGCTTTGACGCACGCTACGAGCACGAAGCTCGCCTGACGTTCGTGAGATGCGCGGTTCGGTCGTCCGCATCGACTAAAATCCGGCTTCCATTTCTTGCAGACGGCTTCCGGCCACGTCCGGACGGCTTACATCTGCGCCACGCATCGAACCATGAATCCAGGCGTCGTCTACGCATTCGCGGCTTTTGCCATCTGGGGTCTTTTCCCGATCTACTTCAAGGCGCTGCATTCGATCGGCGCGATCGAAATGCTCGCGCACCGCATGGCGTGGTCGATGCTCTTCCTGCTGATCGTGCTGACCGCGCGCCGTCAATGGCAATGGCTCGTGCCCGTGCTGCGCGACAAGCGGCTGCTCGCGCGTTTCGCGGCGAGCGCGGTGCTGCTCTCCGCGAACTGGGGCATCTATATCTGGGCGGTGAACGCGGGGCGCATCGTCGAGGCGAGTCTCGGTTACTTCATCAATCCGCTCGTCAACGTGCTGTTCGGCATGGCGTTCCTGCACGAACGCCTGCGGCCGGTGCAGTGGATCGCGGTGATTGTCGCCGCGCTGGGCGTCGCGTGGCTTACATGGGTCAACGGCGCGCCGCCCTGGATCAGCTTCGCGCTTGCGCTCACGTTCGGCGGCTATGGCCTGCTGCGCAAGACCGCCTCGCTCGGCGCGCTCGAAGGCCTGACGCTCGAAACCATGCTGCTGTGTCCGGCCGCGCTACTCTATCTCTTCGTGCTCGGCTCGCACGGAGGAAGCGGCTTCGCGCACGCGACGATCGGCGTGAAGCTGCTGCTCGCGGCGGCCGGACCGGTGACGGCCGTGCCGCTTCTGCTGTTTGCCGCCGGCGCGCGGCGCATTCCGCTGTCGATGCTCGGGCTCATTCAATACATCACGCCGTCGCTGCAACTGCTGATCGGCGTGGCGATCTATCAGGAGGCGTTCGGGCACGATCAGCTGATCGGTTACGGCGCCATCTGGGCCGCGCTCGCGCTCTATTCGCTCGAAGGCGTCTACTCGGCGCGGCGAGCGCGTGTAGCTTGAGCCGACCGATGCCGGTCAGCGCCGTTCAGCGCGATGCATCGCCCCAGCGGTATTCGACGGTCGCATCGTCGAGCTTCGCCTTGACGTCTGGATCGAGCGGCTGATCGACGGCAGCGAGCGTATCGTCGAGCTGCTCCGGGCGGCTCGCGCCGATGATCGCCGACGTCACCGCGGGATTCTCCAGCACCCACGCGAGCGACGTGCTCGCAAGAGAACGCCCGGTCGGCGCGACGATTTCCTTCAGCTTCTCGATGGTCTGGAACTCGCGCTCGTGCCAGTAACGCTCCTGATACATCTCGCCCGCCTTGCCCACGGTCGCGGTGAAGCGGCCCTCCGAAGGCGCCGCGCCGTGCTTGTGCTTGCCCGTCAGCAGTCCGCCCGCGAGCGGGTTGTACGGAATCACGGCGAGCCCTTCTTCGGTTGCGAGCGGCAGCAACTCGCGCTCGATCTGCCGGAACAGCAGGTTGTAGCGCGGCTGCACCGAGACGAAGCGCGCGGTACGCAGCACGTCGGCGCGGCCGAGCGCCCGCGCGAGCCGGTACGCCAGAAAATTCGACACGCCGATATAACGCGCCTTGCCGTGCCGCACGATCACGTCGAGTGCCTCGAGCGTTTCGTCGAGCGGCGTGTCGCGGTCGTCCATATGCAGTTGATACAGATCGACGTAATCGGTGTTCAGGCGCCTGAGCGACGCGTCGATGGCATCGAGCAGGTGCTTGCGCGACGCGCCCTTGTTCCAGTCGAGCGGTCCCATCACGCCGACGGCCTTGGTCGCGAGGATGAACTGGTCGCGCTTGCCCGCAAGCCATCGCCCGACGATCTCCTCCGTGCGGCCGACGATATTTTGCGTGCCGCCGAGCGGATACACATCGGCGGTATCGATGAAATTGACGCCTGCCTCGCTCGCGCGATCCATGATGCTGCGCGACACGTTCTCGTCGGTCTGCAGACCGAAAGTCATCGTGCCCAGGGTGAGACGCGATACGGTGAGTCCGGTGCTGCCGAATTTGCGGTATTGCACGGTTGCGCTCCAGAAGAAGGGAAGAAGGCGTGCGGCAACGGGCAGGATAGCCCGTACCGTGCGCGCCTGCTTATCGTGCGGCGGGCGTCGGCGCGGACGTGCGCGGCGCGGAATCGAGCCGGCGAAACACCGCGCCCGACAGCAGCGTGACCACGCCCATGCACACGAAGCTCAGTTTGAAGCCGAGCGACGCCGATCCGAAGTGTCCTTCGAAGACCTGCACGAGCGAGCCGCCGATCGACACGCCGAGCCCGATGGCGAGCATCTGCACCATCGAGAACAGGCTGTTGCCGCTGCCCGCGTCCTGCTTCGACAAGCCCTTGAGCGTGACGCTGTTCATCGCGGCGAACTGCATCGAGTTGCAGGCGCCGAAGATCGCGAGAATCGCGATTTCGGCGGCGAGCGGCAGTGACGGCGAGAAAGCCGCGAACGCGACGATCGACGCGCCGACGAGCGCCGTGTTCACCAACAGGAACGTGTCGTAGCCATAGCGCTTGACGAGCCGCGCGATCCAGCGCTTCGAGACGGTGCCCGCAATCGCGATGGGCAGCATCATGAGCCCGGAATGCAGCGGGCTATAGCCGAGTTCCAGCTGCATCATGAGCGGCAGCAGAAACGGCACCGCGCTCGAACCGATGCGGCACAGCAGATTGCCGATCAGACCGACGCTGAAGTTGGGCTCGCGAAAGAGCGCGAGCTTGAAGAGCGGGTTGCGCCGGTGACGCGCATACGGAATGTAGGCGAAGGCGGATATCGCCGCGAGCGCGAAAAGCGCCGCCGACAGCGCGCCGCGATGCGTCTCGACGGGGGGATCGAGCGCGAGCGAAAACGCGACCATGCACAGCGAGAGCAAGCCGCAGCCGATGAAGTCGAAGGGCGGCGCGTCGTGCAGCGTGTCGTGGGGCAGGAAACGCTGCACCGCATAGAGGCCGGCCGCGCCGATCGGCACGTTGATGAGGAAGATCCAATGCCATGTGAACGACTGGACGAACCATCCGCCGAGCGTCGGGCCGAGAATCGGGCCGACTTGTCCGGCGACGGAAATCATCGCCAGCGCGGAGACATACGCTTCGCCGCTGACGGCACGCAACACCGCGAGGCGGCCGATCGGCAGCAGCATCGAGCCGCCGATGCCTTGCAGCACGCGCGCGAAGACGAGCTGGTTGAGCGAATGCGCGCCCGCGCAGGCGAGCGATCCGACGACGAACAAGCTGATCGACACGAAGTACACGCGCCGCGTGCCGAAGCGGTCGGCGAGCCAGCCGGAGGCCGGCGTGAAGAGCGCCATCGTGAGCGTGTAGGCGACGACGATCGACTGCATCGCAAGCGGCGCGGCGTGCAGGTCCCGCGCGATGGAAGGCAGCGCCGTGTTGACGATCGTCGTATCGAGCGCCTGCATGAAGAAGCCCACGGCGACGATCCACAAAAGCGCCGTGTGCGAAGACTGTCTGGTCATGAGGGAGGGAGCTTGGCGTCGCGCTGGAACCGTTTTCAGCGCATCTGTGAAATCTTAGTGACTGCGAGCGTTATCGGGAAGACCGCTAACCGCATTGACTGTGATCGCCTTTGGCGATAACAATGCCGCATGCTCAATCCGCTCTGGCTGAACACTTTCGCGACGGTGGCCGCGTCGCACAGTTTCACCGAAGCGGGGCGGCAACTCGGCTTGCGTCAATCCAGCGTGTCGGAGCATATCCGGCGCCTGGAGGAGAGCGTGGGCCGGCGGCTTTTCCTGCGCGACACGCACTCGCTCGCGCTGACCGCCGACGGCGAAGCGATGCTCGTCCACGCCCGCGTCATTCTGGAAGCGATGTCGCATGCCGAATCGCAGTTCCGCTCGCCTCGACTGCGCGGACGGGTGCGGCTCGGCTCATCGGACGATCTCGCGCTCGGTCCGCTGCCGAGCGTGCTCGCCGCGTTTCGCGACACGCATCCGGACGTGGAACTGGAAATCACGATCGGCATGACCGGGCGGCTATATCAACTGCTCGACGCGGGCGAACTGGATCTCGCCGTCGGCAAGCGGCGTCTCGGCGATGCGCGCGGCACGCGGCTTTTCAGCGGGCGGCTGGAATGGCTCGCGAAGCCGGGGACCGTCGTCGATACGACGCTGCCGCTGCCGCTGATTCTCGTCGCCGAGCCGAGCGTCACGCGCGCCGTCGTGCTCGATTCGCTCGCGATGAGCGGCGCGCGCTGGCAAATGGTCTGCACGAGCAGCAGCCACGCGGGCTGCATCGCGGCGGCGCGCGGCGGGCTCGGCCTCACGGTGCGCTCGCATTTTCTGGCGGGCCGCGGGCTCGCGCCGCCGGTCAATCGCGCGGACTTGCCGGAGTTGCCCGAGGTGGAGTTCATCGCGTTCGGCGCGAAGCATCTAAGCCGGCCGGCGGAGACGCTGCTCCAGCTTCTGGAGACGAGCGATTTGCGCGGGGAGTGGGACGGGGAGTAGGGAATGCGGCGTGCTTTGGGCGGATCAATCACGTCGTGCCGCCGCAACGCCGGGCGGCGGCCCCGAATGGCTAACCAGAAACGCTTCTTATATATTGAGCGGCCATTGAAGTATCCACTCCAGCCCGTGCTTTATCTCCGCCGTCTTTTCCTCGCCGATGCCTCGCGCCGCGCGTGCCGGGCATTGCTCGTCGCCGCGCTCGCGCTGATACCGCTCTCGCGCGCGCACGCCGCCGCGTACGTGACCCGGCACTGCGAAGACCTCGCCGGCAAGACCGTGCCCGCGTCGATCATCGGCTTGCCGACGCGCGGCGCGCTGATCGTCACGGCGTCGGCGGTCAAGGCGGCCGCGCCGGGCAATCGCAACGGCGAGTATTGCCGCGTGACGGGCATCATCCGCGCGATTCAGGAGACGACGCCGGACATCCGCTTCGAAGTGAACCTGCCGAGCCACTGGAACGGTCGCGCGCTGCAGATGGGCGGCGGCGGCTACAACGGCGTGCTCGTGTCCGGCACCGAGCCGATGCCCTTCGCGCCCGATTCGACGCCGCTCGCGCGCGGCTACGCGACCTTCGGCTCGGACTCGGGGCACGTCGGCAATTCGGGACGCGCGGATTTCGCCGTGAACGACGAAGCCATCGTCAACTTCGGCTTCGCGCATTTGAAGAAAACGCGCGATGTCGCGCTCGCGCTGATCGAAATGGGCTACGGGCGCCTGCCCGACAAGATCTACTTCGCGGGCGGCTCGACGGGCGGACGCGAAGGCTTCACCGTCATCGAGCGGTTCCCGAACGACTACGACGGCGTGATCGCCAACGCGCCCGCCATCAACTTCTCGGGCGTGCGGCTGCTCGGCGTGAAAGTGGGGCAGGCGTCGTACGCTAAGCCGGGCGGCTTCGTCGGGCTCGCGCAGCAACGGCGCGTGTACGAGACGGTGGTCCACGAATGCGACCGGCTCGACGGTCTCGCGGACGGCATCGTCGGCAATGTCGAAGCGTGCCGGCAACTGGAACCGCAGATCATCGCGTCGTTGCGCTGCGCGAACGGCCAGCGTCCTTCGCTGCGCGACAGTTGCCTCTCCGATGCCCAACTCGACACGCTGGAACTGCTGCGCGATGGTCTTTCGATGCGCTATCCGCTCGCCTATGGCGTCGCCACCTATCCCGGCTACAACGTGTTTCAGGGCGTGGACTTCTCCGGCATGCTCGGCCTCGGCGATTCGCCCACGCTCGTGAACCCGCCGACTTTCGCCGCGAACGGCTATCTGTTCGCGCAGGGCGACGCGTATATCCGCCACTTCGTCACGCGCGATGCGGCGGTCAGCGGACTCTCGTTCGATATCGACAATCCCGGCCGCTACCGGCAGCGGCTCGTCACGCTCGCCTATACGGTCGGCGCGATGAACCCGGATTTCTCGGCGTTCATCGCGCGCGGCGGCAAGCTGGTCGCGATGCACGGCCTCGCCGACGAAGTGATCAGCCCGAATCAGACGATCGCGTTCTATCGCGGACTCGTGGAGCGATATGGTCAGGAGACCGTCGATTCGTTCATGCGGCTCTACATGGTGCCCGGCTTCCAGCACGGCAACGGCGTGTTCATTCCCGCATGGGACGAACTCGGCGCGCTCGACGAATGGGTGACGAACGGCGTCGCGCCGGAGACGCTCATCGGCACGGACATCGCGCCGGCCACCAACGGACGCACGCGTCCCATCTGCCGATACCCCGGCTATCCGCGCTATCTCGGCAAGGGACGAGTGAATGTGGCCGCGAGCTTCCGCTGCACGGCCCCGTGAGGGCGGCCGCCATCAGAGCGCGTTCACGGCGGGCGGCACGAAGCGGGCAAGAATGCGCGCCCACGCGGGCCGAACGTGCTGCGCGCGATACGAAGTCAGCGACACCTCGACCGCGCCCTCCGACTCCGACGACAGCCACACGCGCTCGCCGCGCGCAAGCCGCACGACATCGCCGGGCTTGAGCCAGTAATCGTAGGGGTCCTCATGACGCGTGAGCCATATCGAGGCATCCGCGCGCAATTCGGCATCGCGCGCCAGCCGCCACGAGACCATCTGATGCGGCAACACCTCGACATACACGACCACCCGCGCGCCCGACGCATGCAGCTTGCCCGAAGCGACGCCGTGGCGCGCGCCACGCCCTTCCAGCACTTGCGATAGCTCTTCCATCTTGCTCTCCAGATTAGAGCCGAAGACGGAAGGCCAGGCACGCATCGAACAAAAAGGCCCCGTCTTGCGGCGGGGCCTTCGGAATCGACTTGCTTGCCTGTCTCGCTAGCGCACGCGTTCTCCCGATGACCCGCCGATGATGGCGTTCACTGGGTTTTTGATCGCGGCGATGGCGAGGGAAAGGATTGCGTGCATGAAACGCAGTATCGGTGCGAACGCGCGGCGCTGTCAATATCGAGATAGCGGGCGCGTTCGCGTTTTTACGGCGCGGAGCTCACATGCCGGTGTAACCCTGCGGCTTCGTCGCGTTCTTCTTCGCGACATCCGCGTTGGTCGAAACGACGTACTGCGGCGACTCGGTGAGCGTGAGCGTCACCACGCCGTTCGTGTACGGCGCGCTCGACACGTTGCCCATCGCGTCGATCAGCTTCACCGTGCCGCTCGTGCCGGCTGCATCGACATTGAGCTTGTAGGCAGTGCTGTAGGTCGTGCTGAATGCGCCGTTCGACGCCGGCCACACCGCGTTGTTGTGCGTCCAGAGCGCGGTGATGACCTTGCCGTTGCCGAGTTGCTGGAACGCGTAGGCGTACACGCCCGAGGGCAGGTTGTTCACGGGACCGAGCGTGGTGGTGCCGTCGAGCACGCGAGTCATCGCGGCGACTTCCATCGCGGCCGGCTTCGGGCTGATGTTCGTCGTGCCGAACGCGGCCTGCGGATGATCCAGATCGAAGAACGTGCCGTAGCCCGGCTCGCCGGGGAAGTCCGGCCCGAAGAACACGTAGGTCTGATCCGCGCCTTCGCCGAGCAGGATGATGTGCGCGCGCGCGACGACCGCGCCGTGCGCGAACAGAATGTTCGGCGACGGATAGTTCGGACCGTAGTTCGCGCCGATGTCATAGCTGATGCCGGTCTCGGTCACGAAGAGCTTCATGTTCGGCTTGTAGTCCTTCGCCATTTCCGCGCGCAGGTTGCGCATCTCGTTGAGCAGCGAGTTCGCGGCATCGGCGGCATTAGCGTCCGTGTGATGACGCTCCGGCGGATGCGACGGCGACGTGCCCGCATCGTAGTAACCGTGCGTCGCGATGCCGTCGAGATACTGCGCGAGGCCGAGCGGCGCGAGGCGCTTCAGGCGATCGGTGGTGAGCGACGGGAACGGCTCGGCCGGACCCATGACGACCGCGTGAGGGTCCTTCGAATGCAGGCCCTGATACGCCGCCTTGTAGAGCGCGACGAAGTTCGCGTCCGTGTCCTTCCACTGGATGTACGGCTCCCACGTCACCTGATAGTAGTTCGCCGACATGGTCGGGTAGTAGCGCGCGCGGATCGCCTCGGTTTCCTGTCCGACGCGACCCATGTAGTTCGCGTAGTAGTTCAGGTCGTTCGGGATGTAGCTGTAGTCGGGGCTCAGGCCGTGCATGCTCGCGCCGCCGGGAATGCCGTCCAGACGGACGAGGCGCATGAATTTGCCGGACGTATAGAACGGGTCGAGATTGTTCGCGTTCGGGTTGAACGCGAAGCGGCCGTTCGGCTCCATCACGGACATCTGGCGGTCGTCGATCGTCGACGAGATGCCGAGCGCCGCGAGCATCGTGCCGTTGCCGTTGAAGCCCTGCATGCCGAAGCGGTGCTGTTCCTGGTTCGCGTACGTGACGGCGGGAATCACGCCGCCGAGATCCGGAATCACGCCGAAAGTGGCGATGCCGTTCGGGCGCGTGCCGGCCGTCTGTACCTGTCCGCCGTGATTGGCGAGCGTCGCCGAGACCGCGAAATAGCCAGCGAGCGTCGAGGAGCACGTCAGCGTGGTCTTCGTGGCCGCGGCGGGCGCCGGGAAGCTGCCGCTCGCGACCGTCTTGCCGAGCGCATCGGCGATGCTCCATTTGAGCGTGTCGGAGGAGCCGGGGCGCGTCGTGATCGCCACCTGGAACTTCGTGCCGGCGGGGAACATGCGCGAGCCGTCGCTGCTCGGCGTGTCCGCCGTGATCTGTCCGCTGCCGCCCGAGGCCGCCGCTGCCGAGGGCGCGCCGCAAGTCATCGACTGGGCGCTCGCCGCCTTGGCGACCGCAGTCGGGTCGGCCGCGGTGGAGCCGTCGGCCATTGCGTTGGCCGCGTTCGTGACGGAGGCGGGCGAGGAGGCGTCGTCGCTGCCGCCACAACCGGCGAGAGCGAGAACGAGCGTCGAAAGCAGGAAAGTATTCTTCTTCATGGATTCATATGCATGGACCGGACGCGCGCAGGCGACCGGCGACGCCTTCGGCATCGGGTTCGGGACGGGCAGGGAACCGACGTATTCGCCTCTCCCGGCTTCGGGCCGGATGTCGAAGAAGCGAACGAATGCGCCGTCGTGATGGACGAGCGGACGTACAGCGGTGGCCACCGCCCCGCGACGCTCTACTGAGGGCATGCGACACCGGGCGGTATAAATTGCTTCTGGGCAATTCGCTTACCGGCCGACGGAGGCAAATACTACGGGATAATTCAGACAATGGCACGTAACAGCTCGTAACGTCTTGTAACGTACGACAATTACGTCTTTTCGTCTGACTAATGAGCGTGGCGGCCGAAGGTTGCTGTTCAGGCGATGCCGGTTTAACTTTGTCGGCACATGACTTCACGAAAGGAGACCGCCGTGGCTTTTCTGTTGCTCATCGTGGAACCCGTCGGTCAGCGCGCGCAGCGCACGGCAGAGGAAGGGCGGGAGGCGTATCGGCAGATGGTCGAATTCGCCGACACACTGAAGGCGCGCGGCGTCTTGCGCGCGTGCGAATCGCTGACGTCGCTCGCGGACGCGTCGCGCGTTTCCACGGTAAAAGGCGACGCGCGGGTCATCGACGGGCCGTTTGCGGAAGCGAAGGAAATGATCGGCGGCTTCTTCCTGCTCGATTGCGAGACGCACGCCGAAGCGGTGGCGATCGCCGGCGAGTGCCCGGCGGCGGCATGGTGCACGGTGGAGGTCCGCAAGCTCGGGCCGTGCTATCTGTGACGCGGTGTCGATTTCCGCGTGCTTCGATCGTCGTTCAAACGACATCCCATGAAAACGGAGCATCACGCCATGCACAAGCAGATCTTCGTGAACCTGGCGGTTCGCGACCTTCAGCAATCGATGACGTTCTTCAAGGCGCTCGGCTTTCACTTCAACCCGGCATTCACGAACGACGCCGCCGCGTGCCTCGTCATCGGCGAGAACATCTACGCGATGCTGCTCACCGAGGCGTTCTTCAAGACGTTCACCGACAAGACGCTCGTCGATGCGCGTGAAAGCGTCGAGGCGCTCGTGTGCCTGTCCTGCGAGAGCAGGGCGGAAGTGGACGAACTCATCGCCAAGGCCGTGGCTGCGGGCGGGCGCACGCCGCGCGCGCCGCAGGACCACGGGTCCATGTACGGTCACGCGTTCGAGGACCTCGACGGCCATACCTGGGAACTGGTGCATATGGAGCCGGAAGCAGCGTGAGCGCGTCGTCGGACGAACGCGAAGCAGCGACGCGGCGGACCATCGAGGCGGTGTGGCGCATCGAATCGGCGAAGGTGATTGCGAGCGTGGCGCGCGTCGTGCACGACGTCGCGCTCGCGGAAGAGCTGGCGCAGGACGCGTTCGTCGCGGCGCTCGAGCACTGGAGCCGCGAAGGCGTGCCCGAGAAACCGGGAGCGTGGCTCATGACGACAGCGAAGAACCGGGCGCTCGACCGTCTGCGTCAGCACGCGCTGCACGCGCGCAAGCACGAGGAACTCGGCCGCGATCTGGATGCGCAGGAGCGACACATCACGCCCGATTTCGTCGATTCCCTCGACGCCGCCCGCGACGACGACATCGGCGACGATCTGCTGCGGCTCGTGTTCACGGCGTGCCATCCGGTGCTGTCGCTGGATGCGCGCGTCGCGCTGACGCTGCGGCTTCCGGGCGGCCTCACGACGGACGAAATCGCGCGGGCGTTTCTTGCGCCGGAGCCGACGATCGCGCAGCGCATCGTGCGGGCGAAGCGCACGCTGTCGGCGGCGCGCGTGCCGTTCGAGGTGCCGAAGGCCGGCGAGCGCGCGGCGCGGCTGGCATCGGTGCTCGAAGTGATCTATCTCATTTTCAACGAAGGTTACTCGGCCACAGCCGGTGATGACTGGATGCGGCCCGGGCTCTGCGACGACGCGCTGCGGCTCGGCCGCATTCTCGCCGAACTGATGCCGCATGAGAGCGAGGTGCACGGCCTCGTTGCGCTGATGGAGATTCAGGCATCGCGGACGAAGGCGCGGGTGGACCGCGACGGCCGCCCGGTGCTGTTGCCGGATCAGGATCGCAGCCGCTGGGATCCGTTGCTGATTCAGCGCGGTCTGGCGGCGCTGCGGCGCGCGGCGGCGTTGGGCGGCGCGCGCGGCGTGTATGCATTGCAGGCGGAGCTGGCGGCATGCCACGCGCGCGCGCTGAGCGCCGCCGAGACCGACTGGCCGATGATCGTCGCGCTTTACGATGCGCTGATGGAGGTGGCGCCGACGCCGGTGGTCGAGCTCAACCGCGCGGTCGCGGTGAGCATGGCGTCGGGGCCAGAGGCGGCGCTCGCCATCGTCGACCGGTTACGGGATGCGGCCGCGTTGGAGAATTATCACTGGTTGCCCGGCGTGCGCGCGGATTTGCTGGCGCGACTTGGTCGCGTGGATGAGGCGCGGGACGAGTTCATGCGGGCGGCGGGGCTGGCGAGAAATGCACGGGAGCGGGAGTTTTTGTTGAAGCGGAGTCGGGAGATGGGTTGATTGCTGGGCGACGGCTACGTCATTTGACATAAGATAAATTAGCACATTTTTAGTTAGCCGTTTAATTGATGATCGGCGACCGCTTATGCCATCGCCGATCCTACGTTGCTATTCCTGCGCTGGCGCAGTTGGTGTGCGCGTGTTGCCGTCGTCTGCCTCGGTCAGCGGCATATCGGCCGGTTGATCGCCGGACTTCGGCGCGGGCTGCGCCGCTTTGTCCGTATCGACGACATCGGTGCCCGGTTCGTTCTGCGGAATACTCATGATCGTCTCCTTTGTTGAGATGACCATCAGCATCGACAGTGCCTGATCGCGGAATGCGCGTTGCTTCGTTGCGTCGATGTATTCGACAACCGGAGCCAACCATGTCCGCATCGACCAGCTCAACCAATAAACCACCCGAAAACCCGATCGACTCCGAGGGACTGACCGATCTCGGGCCGGCGCAGCCCGAAGACCCGCCGCATCCGCCGCAAGCGGACGCCGATTTGCGCGATCCCCCGAGTCCGGCGGGCGTTCCACGTCCGGACGATCGCTGATACTGCTCTGCGATAACACGTCAATGGTGCGCGTCGATAATCGGCGCGGCCGAATTCGTCTCAGCAACTTCAAACCGTTCCGAACCAATTGCTTGACGTCCGAGAGTATTTCCCGAAGGCATCGGAATTTAATCAGAAAATGCTCAGTAAAAGACATTCGCAAAAACGCGCATAAAAATCGTTCGAGAAACTAGGCGTTCCGCGTTATCCTCCTTCTCAGTGGCACCTTTCAATCGATTTGGGGCTTGAAGATGAAACGAGGAAAGGCTTTACATCGAGTGCTTATCGCGGACACGACACCGATGATAGCGGAAGGCTTAAAATTGCTTCTAAGCGAAAGCAGTCTTCCGGTAGTTGTCGGAATATCCTCATGCAAAGTCGAATTAACGGACCGCCTAAATCGTAGCGACATCAATATTCTTATTCTCGATCCCGCATTCTTGCAGCACGATCTCGATCTCGGCAATATCGATTCGCTCACTGCTTTCATTAATCGGCATTCTCACGTTTCCATTCTCCTGCATACCACGGTGACCGATCCGCAAATTCTGGAGAAAATGACGCATTTGAACCGACCGAGCGTCGCCAATAAAGCCGACGAGTTACAGGACGTCGTACAGATGGTGAGCCGCTTGCTGAAAGGAGAAGTCAACGTATTGTCGCCGAAGACCCACCGCATGTTGTATCGAGCGCGCAAGCTGAGCGAACGAGTGCCGGAGCTTTACGCGTTCTAGCGCGAGAAGTCGGCGCTTCTCCAACGCGCTTTCCCCCGTGCTCCCCAAACCAAAACCACGACCTATACTGAAAGCACGCGCGCTGAATCGTCAAATTTCTTCGACGATTCGTTCACTCAGCGAAACCTGCCCCGGCATCGTGCCATAGTCGCGTAATTAGCGCTTCCGTCTGGGCTCAAGCCCAGTTTTGCGCACCACCCACGACACGACAGCATGCTCGAACAATACGACGACCTTTATCCGAAACTCTACGCCGGCGATGTCGAGTCATGCGCGCGCTTTCTCGACGAACGGCGAGCGGCGGATGGCAACACGGCCGAATACTGGCATTGGCGCGCAATCGTGCATCTGCGCGCGGGACAATTTCTTCAGGCGCTCGATATTTGTTTCATGCTCACGCGTCTGTCCGATTCTTTCGCCTTTCACGTCCACTGCATGTGCGACGTCGCCGCACATCTCGGTCTGAAAGAAGTCGCGCTCGCGGGAATCGAATCGTTCGCGCAGAAAGCGTCGACGCCTGAAATCGCCGGTTTTCTGTGGCGCGTGTACGGATGGCATTATCTCGGTGAAGACAATCGCGTACTGGAATTGAGACCCGACGGCATCGACGAGCATTCCGCCTTCGTGCTCGGTCATCACCAGGCGCGCAGCCGCATGCGGCTTCACGGCATCGCGCATGGCGTCGAGGCGATGCATCAGTACTGGTCGTCCGACGACGCGCGGCGCGTGCTTTTCCCGCATGTGAACCGCGAAGGTTACTGGACCGGTCAGCGCGCCCTGCCCGCGCGCCTGTCTGTCCAACTCATCGCGTCGGGTTTCGGCGATCTGGTGAACTGGGCGCGCTACATCGGCGCGTTGCAGGCGATGGGCGTCGCCGTGGACTACGACACCGACCTCTTCCGCGTGGCGACGCCGGAAGCCGATCGCGCCGACTACGTCCGGGCGATGGAAGCCGCCGGCTTCACGCGACCGACGGGCGACGGCGCAATGTGGACGGACCCGTTCACGCTGTTCACCGCCCTTTTCCCGGTGCTCGGCCACGCGCCGTCGCACCGGTACATCGAACCGGCGGCCTCCGCGAGCGTCGATGCCGTCGTCGACCGCATCTGGCATCGCGCGCGGGGCCGGCGCTGCGTCGGCGTGTTCTGGTCATCGTGCGAATCGGCGAATAACTTCGCGAGCCGCAGCCTCACCCTGCCCGACCTCGACCCGCTGTTCGATACGCAGAGCGACGTCTACTGGGTCGTCATGCAGCGCGGCTTCGAACGCCGCCGCTGGCTGAACGACCCGCGCTCGAACGATCTCGACCGCTTTACCACGCTCGATCTCGACATGACGCTCGGTCAGTCGGCGGCGCTGATCGATCGGCTGGATGCGTTCATCGGCAACGACGGCGGGCTCACGCATTTCGCCGGCGCGCTCGGCAAGCGCACCTATCTCTTTCTGAACCACGTCGCCGAATGGCGCTACGAGCGCGAAGGCGCCACAACGGCCTGGTACCCGAACGTGCGGCTCGTCCGGGCGCGCGAGCTGGGCGCTTGGGGCGACGTGGTCGGCGCGTTGCAGCGACTGCTCAATGCCGACGCACGCTAGCCGCGCTCAGCGCGCGACTGCCCGGAAACCGTACTCCTCGCGCGCGCCGTAGCGGCCGGGCGCGAAGCCGTTGAACACGTGGCCGCCCACTTTCGCGCCCACGTTTTCAAGGCGGCGCAAGGTCTCTTCCAGTTGCCGCGCGCCCGTCCGGTCCGCCCGCGACACCAGCAGCACGAGATCGCAATCGTGCATGGCGATGGAGAGCGCGTCGCTGACCGGAAGCACCGGCGGCGAGTCGATGACGACGTAATCGTAGATGTCGCGCAGCATCGACAGCGTCTCCTGGAACGCCGGACGGCCGAGCAGTTCCGCGGGATTCTCGGGATAGAACGCGCCCGCGTCCATCATCGAAAGACCACCGCCGAGCGAGACGATCGCTTCATCCACGTGCGCGGAGCCTTCCAGTACTTCAGCGAGACCGGGCCCGGTGCGGCCATCGACGAGATGGCGCAGACGGCCCTGCCGCATGTCCGCGTCGATCAGCAACACCGACGCACGCGTTTCCGCTAGCAGATACGCGAAGTTCGAGGAGACGAAGCTCTTGCCCACGCCCTGCGTCGGGCCGGTGAAGAGGATCACCTTGCCGTGACGATCGTCGGCGCTCGCGACATAGCGCGGATTCATCATCGTCGTGGTCGTGCCGAAAGGCATCCCGTTCATCGGGTTCAGCGAGTTGAGTCCGCCGCCGAGTCCCGCATGAACCATCGGCACCGGCGCGCCGCTCAGCATCGCGCGGACGCTGTTGCGCAACGAGCGCAACGCCTCGATGCTCGGGTCGGTCGGACTCGTCATGGCGAGCAGCTTCGCAGGCGCGGCGTTGTGCGTTAGCGCGCGCACGTCCTGGCGCAGTTGCGCCGTCGAACGCGCGATCACCGCAAGACGCGGCAACTGCGAGAACTGATCGATTTCTTCCGGACTCCGAAGTTCGCGCCGATTCAACGCGATCAGATAGATCGAAACGGTGCTGATAAAGAGGCCGCCGAAGACAGAGCCGAGCAGCACGATCCACGCGCGCGGCCACGACTGCTTCTCGGGCGCGACGGCCCAATCCACCACCGCGACGCCCGGCGGCGTGCTCGCGGCCGCCACTTCCAGTTGTTGCGCATTCGTGAGCACGCTCGTGTAAAGCTGCGTCGTGACGGCGACATCTCGCGCGAGCTCGACGTATTGCCGCTGCACGGTCGGCAGATTCGCCGCGATCTTCGACGTATCGGCAATCTCGCGCTTCACCTGATTCAACTGCGTGAGCGCGCTCTGATAGTTCTCGTTGTCGGGCTTGTAGCGATGCTGCGCGGCATCGAGGGCGAGTTGCAGCGTCGTCTGCTGCTCTTCCAGCCGGCTCATGCGCGTGATGAGCGCGGCGTTCTGCTGCGCCATGTCGACCGTGCCCGTTTGCGTGCGGAATGCATTGAGGCGTCGCTCGGCCGTTTCGAGATCCTGCTTCAACGCGGGCAGGCGCTGCTTCAGGAAGTCGAGGCTCGTCTGCGCCTGCGCGGCACGGCGTTCGACGTCGCGCTGCTGATACGTCTTGATGATCGCGTTGACCATGGCCTGCGCGAGCAGCGGCGATTCCGCCTGATAGCTCAGGTGGATCAGCGACGGGTCGCGCAACGACGATTCGCGCGGCGGAATCGATGTGCGCAGCCGCGCAATCACGTTGTCGAACGTCATCTGCTGCGAGTACTTGCGCAGTTCGAAGCTGATGCCCGGGCGCGCGCGCAGCGTGTCGATGCGCAGTTCGCCGGGCGCCTGCCCTTCCGGCGTACTGACCTGAAACGGCACTGTCTCGCCGACGCGCCCTTGCGCGAGTTGCCTGTCGTCCTTGTCGTAGAGCGTCCATCGTCCCGCTGGTCCCGCGACCACGCGGAACTTCGCCTTGTAAGTGGACTCAGGAACGGTGAACACGCCGGGCTTCAGGCGCTCGCCGCCCCAAGCATAGTCATCGAGGCCGAAGAGCGATGGCGCAAGCTCGTTGTCGCTCGCGTGGCGCGACGCGAGATAGCTACCGATCAAAGGAAAGTGGCTCTTCGTCTCGACGACGGTCTCCGCGCCCGTCTGCGCGATAGCCGCGCTCACCACGGAACGCGACGTGAGCACGTCGCTCTCGTCGTTCGCGGAGGCGTCGGCGGCCATCGAGCCAGATACGTCGGAGAGCGCGCTGATCGACGTGCCGGCCTTGCTTTGCACGCGCAACAGCGCTTCAGCGCGATATTGCGGCGTGGCGAGCAGCACATACAGCACACCGGCCGCGCAGCATGTGCCGGTGACTGCGCCCAACAAGGTCTTATGGCGCACCACGCTGCGCCATAAGTCGACGAGACCGTCGCCGCGTTGCGGAACTGGCGTCATGGCCGGGCGCATATTATATGAAAGCATGTTATATCCCTAAGAAAAGTAAAAGACCCAGGACGTCAGTGCATTTCCACGCAGGCACATTCCCTCGCATGTGCCTGCTGATACGTACAGCGAACCACTACGAGGAAACCGTCACGAAGACCGGCCCTTGCGCTTCCGTCACGGCGAGCACCTTCTGCCCGGCTCGCGCGACGCCAAACAGATCCGTGATCCGCGCGCCCGCAGGCAGACGCGACACATCCAGATTCACCACGTTGCCGGCGCCGTAGCACCAGACCACATATTTCGTTGCCTGCGCGTCGTCGAACTTGAGCACGATGTATTGCTCCTTCTCGTCGATGAAATACCGCGCGTTCTTCGCATCCGCCGTGAACGCGAACAGATGCTTCACCGCTCGATACGCCGGGAGCTTTCCGTTCTGCGCATCCAGCAGACCGAAGTTATGTTCCATCTCCTTCGGATCATTGCCGTCGTTGCGCATGTCGTAGTAGGAGGTCAGTCCCACTTGCGCGATCCAGTTCATCAACAGCAAGCGCACCGCATAGTTCGCCTGTCTCGCGCGCGCTTCGCTCGCGTGACCATTGCCGATATCAACTACATAGTGATAGCCGACGCTCGGGTATGACCATTCGGTGGCCCACACTTGCGGACGCCTTGCATACGTCGAGAGGTCCTCGCGCAACGCACGATAATCCCCGAGCACGGTCTCCGGTTCTTGCTGCCGGTACGGATGAACGCTCACGGCGTCCGGCCCGGTTTGCGTCGCGCTGATATCGCCCACCGCGCGTATGAAGTCGCGATCGACCTGCTGCACGCCACCAGTCGCAATCACCACGTTGGGATTCGCGGCCCGTGCCGCTTTCACCGCAGTCTGAAGCAACGCGCGATACGCGGTCGCCGAGGGAGTGACTAACCAGTAGTCCTTATGATCTTCTTCGTTCCACACTTCGAAGCGTACCGGCGCATTGCGATAGCGGTATGCCGCCTGATACGTGTACGTCTGAAACGCGGCGAGCTGCGGCGCGGACGTCGGCGGCTGGTCCGGGCTGTACGCGTAATGCTTGTAGCCGAGGATGAAAAGCGCGCCGAGACCGCGCGCCTTCAGGTTGTTCACGAGACCGTCGAACTCACCGAAGTGCCAGCCGTCCGGCGCTTGCACCGCTTCCCAGAAGAGGTCGGTGCGCACGAACGAGAAGCCGACGTCCTTCACCGCGTCGAGCAGTTGCGTATCGCCGATCTGATGAATGGCGACGCCCGTGTTCGCCCGCGACGCGGCAAACGACGGCAACGCGACATAAGCGCGCTCGAGCGACACCGGCGAGCCGTCGAGCGCTACATCGGTCGTGGCGGATGCGGGCAGCATCGTGATGCAGGCGGCCACGACGCCCGCTACCGCGATGTGCCGGGCGATGCTTTTCGCGCGGATCATGTCAAAGGCTCCGCAGTCCGTCGCGCGCCGATTCGAGCATCGGCTCGCTCTTGACCGACGGCATCGCATGCATCGCATGCATCGCCGGCATGCGGGCGCGCCATTGCATCGCGGACAACGGCACCGGCATGCGCCACACGCGCGGCTCCACAGCGAGCCCGCTCTCACGCAGATAAGCGAGCGTGATGCCGAGGAATAGCAGGCAGCCGATCGATTCACAGATATCGGTCGTGGCGCAGGCGAAGAGCAGATAAAGAAGCATTGCCCACGACGGTCTGTCCTCGGGTTGCGCTCTCAGCAACACGCGCACGAAAAAGCCGATAAGCGCTACTGCGCCCAGCATGCCGAAGCTCGCGAGCGCATACAGCACCGTGTTGTCCGCATAGGCCACATTGAACCCGAACGCGCTTTCGTAATAGGTGGATGCCGAGCCGAAGCCACCTGGTCCGAGTCCGAGCCATATGCGGTTGTTCTTCAGGAGTCCTTCTATCAGGATCGGCCATGTATTGAACATGCGATCCTGGAAGGATGCGAGCGTCATGTAGCCCGTGCCGGAGAGATTGAACGCCGAGGCCGCGATGAACGACGCGAGCGGAAAGCCGATGGCGAAGGCCGTCGCCCACAGGCAGGCGCGTTTCATCGTCATCGTGGAGAAAAGGCAGTGCGCACCGACGACAAGCGCGAGCGCCACGGGCGCCGTCTTGTTGGTGGTGGCGTGAATGGCCGCGCCCGCTGCCGCGAGCAACGCGCACTGCAACCAGCGATTGTCGGTCCGCATGAGAAGCCACGTAGTGAGCAGACCGGCCATGAGCCCCGTCGACGCGCTATCGCGGCCGAAGCCCGACAGCCGCGATGCGATACCGACATAGGAAGACACCGCGGCGCGCACGTTGTGCCCGCCGACCGATACGCTCACGCCCACCCACGGCAGCGTCATGAACGTGTTGGCGAGAATGCCGATGCCGCACAGCGCGGCGAGCACGACAAAGCCGGTTGTCGCGGTACGCGCGTTGAGCAGCGCGAGCGCGCCGCGCGGCGCCGTGAGCGCAAAGAGCATCGGCGTCACCGTCCACACCCAGAACGCGACGGCTTGCGGCACGACGCCATGCGAGAGCGATACGCACGACTGCGCGAGCATGTAGAGCCCAATGAGCGCGTGGCTCGCCTTCGGGCGCTTGATGAGCGTGAACAACACCCACGCGACCATGACGACTTTCGGAAGATACGCGGCCTGAGGCACGCCGGCCATCGACGTGTAATAGCGCATGACGCCCGAGAGCACGTCGCTTGCCACGGCGGCGAGAAACGTCGCGACCCACAGTTTGTCTTCGAGCGATGCCCTTTCCATTGTTTCACCGTCGCATGTCGCCGGGGATCGCCGGTCGCGCATGTCGCCCATGTCGCCGCCGATCGCCTCTTGTTGTATGCGCTGTGCTTCCAGCGCGACGGACCCGGCCAGGCCCGCCCCCGTTGCCGAAAACTTACCGCCGCCGTCGAGGCCCCTCCGTGCGCCTACGCACGCTCGTTCCGGTCGATGCTCCGCGCTCACGTTTGCTATGTCGGCTTGCGCTCATAAGCCGCCACACGCAGGCGCTGATGTCTGCACCCGAACGTTCCTTGCGATCGTTACCGAACATAAGCCGGCTTATTGTGGCGTCGCTACGGGTTTGTCCTCGTGGTCGTCATGTGTCGCGAACGCGCGTGACGTCGTACATTAGAGCCATATCGGCACGAATCGAAACGCGTAGGATTACGTACGAATCAAGCCGGACAGGAATGCGCGCCGGGAGGCGGTCGGGGCCGGACGCGCGGGGTCGCGGTATCGAACGAATCGAAAAGATCAAAGAGGCTCGCCATGAGTCAGACCAGCACGCACGCCTGCAATGCCGCACACGTCAGCGGCAACGTCATGCTTCTCGCTTCGAGGCACGCGCCACGCGGCCTCCGATGACTCTCGCGCCCGCAACGAATCGCCGTCTTTTCCACGTCATCTTCGGGAGCGCATATGAACGCACAAGACCGTGCCGCGTTGACGCAGGCATCGAAGGGCAGCATTGCGGTATTCGAATCCGTCGTGCCGCAGGCTACGCTTTCCGCTATCAACCGCATGCTGGATGCGGCCTATGAAGCCACGCACGACCACGAGCAGTTTTTTCGGCAGCGCGCAGGATGTGGTGCATACCTTGCGCGACATTCCCGCCTTCAAGGAACTCGAAAACGAGGCCGTGCGCGCCGCATCCGACTGGCTCAGGTCGACGATGCAGGTCACCGCGACGGTCGGACCGTGGTTCGGTCTGCGCATCGGAAGCAGCACGACGACGGCGGGCAGCCATTGCCGACACTTCGACTCGCAAGTGCTCACGCTCGTGATCGTGCTGAAGACAGCGAGCGATAAGGACAAGAGCGGCGATCTCGTCGTCTATCCGCGAACACGCGAGATTCCGCGACGCCGTCACAACCTCTTGCGCAAGAGCATGCAGTGGGGCGAGCGCGGCCTGCCGTTCCAGCTTCGCGCCGCGCGCACCGAGCGGCATCTCGAACGCGGCCTGTGCTCTCGCATTCGGGGCTTCGCGGGCGACGTGTACGTCTTCAACGGATTCCTGATGCAGCATTGCAATCTGGATGTGCTCGCAGGGGAACGCCGCAGCCTCGTCATTCACTATCTGGACCCGGGCTTGTCGCTGGGACTGTCGGCGGTCAACCGCTTGCGCCGGCACGAGTTGGCCACGCCGTCGGACGCCGTGTTTCCTGTCGAGACCGTCACCGGGCTCGACGCGCTCTGAGCGGATGAGTCGGCATCCGTGGCAGCGTCGGGCGTGACTCGCGTTGCGACCCCGGATGGTGCATGATCGCGCGTCGCGCTTCGGCGCGGCCGTGACGAACGCCTCGTAGTGGCGAGCTCGACGCTTCCAGGCAGCTTTCACCGCTCTTCTGCAGAGAGAAAACGGTTTCCTGCCGACTGCATCATTCAGCGCGACAATGCCTCACGCTTGCAGATCATCTCAAAACCCCGCAAGCTCTCGGTTGCGGCGCGTGACGCGCGCCGGTCTGTGAAACGTAGAGGTCCCATGTCCGACAAATTGACGATGAACGAAGAGCGCAAAGGCTCCGATAACCCCGACCTGCTGTATCTGCTGCAGGGCGCCGAAGACTTCAGCCGGTTCGTCTTTCCCGACCGCGAGGCGCTTTTCAAGAGCCTCGCTCATCAGCAGGCTCCGCATACGTTGTTCATCACGTGCGCCGACTCGCGCGTGTCGCCCGAGATGATTACCCAGACGCACCCGGGCGAGCTTTTCGTGTGCCGCAACATCGGCAATATCGTGCCGGCTTATGGGGAAATGCTCGGAGGCGTGTCCGCCGTGGTGGAATTCGCGGTGCTGGCGCTGAACGTGCGCCAGATCGTCATCTGCGGCCACTCGGATTGCGGCGCCATGAAGGGCCTCGCGTCCGGCGCCACCATTGCCGATGAAATGCCGACGGTCCACGCGTGGCTGCGCAACGCGGAAGCGGCGCGCAGTGTCGTGATGACGAGGAAACTCGACGAAAGCCGCGTCGTGCAGGCGATGGTCGAAGAAAACATCCGCCTCCAGCTTACGCATCTGCGCACGCACCCGGCGGTGGCGGGACGGCTCGCGCTCGGCAAGCTACAGGTGCAGGGCTGGGTCTATGACATCGGACAGGGCGAGGTGTCCGTATTCGATGAGTACGCCGGCGCGTTCGAGTCGATTCCGCAAGCACGCGAGCGGCTCCTGCACAGCGGCTCGCGCTGACAGGAGCAGAGGGAAGCAAGGAAAGGCGGCGCGGCGCCGAACGCCGCGCCCGCCGTTTCGATGCTTACGCTTACTGCACGCCCTTCTTCGAGGCGAGGTCCTGCGCCATCTTCAGGTGTTGCTCGATGGTCGGCAATGCCTTCTGCGCGGCCTTCTTCAAGTCCGCGTTCTGGCCGCCTTCGGCTTCCTTCTTGAAGGCTTCGACCGCTTCCTGGTGGCCTTGCACGCCGACCTTCTGGATATAGGCGGTGTCGAACTCCTTGCCCTTCAGCCCTTTCAGCGAATCGAGCACGGCCGTGTCCGAATTGTCCTTCGGCACGGCGATGCCGTGCGGCGCGGCCATCTTCAGCTGCATCGTGAGCTTCGTGTGATCGACCATCATGTGATGCGCGAAGCTCTTCACATCCTTGTCTTGCGATTGCTTGGTGGCGAGCTTGCTGGCGTCGATTTCCGTGGAACTGGACTTCGACGCGGCCTGCACGAATTCCTTGTCAGGCGAGGGCAAGTCGTTGGCCATCGTGGTGCTGGCCGCCTGCGTCTGCGCGAGCGTGACTGCCGGCGCGGCGGCAAATAGCGCCGATGCCAGCGCGGTGAGCAGAACTGCATTGCGTTTCATTGATGCCTCCTTTGGCGGTGATAGCTCCCCTTCGATAGCAATGGCGATGCCACCCAGCCGAGAGCCGCTCGCGCTTCCGGAATAGCTATTGCTGCCCTTCTGATGCTGGCTTGCTACACTTTCCCTTCTCAATTCCTTTACGAGACGCCATGCCTGTCTACGACTACGCATGCTCCGAATGCGGCGCATTCGAAGCAGTCCGCCGCATCTCCGAACGCGACGACCCCGCCGCCTGCCCCACATGCGGCGCGACGGCCGTGCGCGTGACCGTCGGCGCGCCGTCTGTCGGGAGCAGCGGCGGCAGCTCGCAGGCCCAGAACGACGACGTCGGCAGTTACGGCATGCGGCATCGCGGCGGCTGCCTCTGCTGCTGAAACGGTCCTCGCCGATGCGCGCGCCGTTTCCGACGCGCAGCCAGGCATACGCGTTGCACTTCCCTGCGAACGCGCCGCGCGGCGTATGATGAAAGCGGCACCGGCGGCATGCCGGCATTCGGCCAGTTCGTCCCGAGCGTGACGGTCAGCGTGTATCAAGCCTTTCCAGTTTTCCTTTTTTCCCAACGTTTAACTCAAACGAATAACAGGAGGTGATCAGGATGACGATAGAGTTCAGCGGGCGGCGTCATGTGGTAGCGGCAGCGCGTGTCGCATTCGAAGCGTCGGTGGACGGCCGCGAAGTCTGGTGCAGCGTGTCTCTCGACGCGCTCAACGACCACTTCGGCAATAGCGGAACCTCGTCGCACGCCATCTTGAGCGCGTTCGAAGGCGGACGTCTGCAGATCGAGGAAGCGGCGCGCCGGGCGCTCGAGCGCAATGGCGGTCAGTCGGTGGAACTCGAAACCAACGACTTCAAGAAGACGGCCTGAACATTCATATATCGACGCCGCCGGTCGGTTTGATTCAATCGACGGCAGCGTCGACGCTACGGCGCCGACGTCGCTTGCCGAAATGCTTCGGCATCCGAGAAGTGCGGCGACGGGTCCATTACTCACCAGCGAAGGATCGCGATAGATCCGTCGTAGCCCACTTCTCGCAACGCGTCGCGCGGTTCGGTGCCTTCGTTCGTGGCTAGCGCCGATCAGCAGCGGCTCCTACCCTGCCACACGTTCCTCGCGCTGTAGTTCCCACCGGAAGTGCTCAAGCGCATGTCGATGCCATTCGTCGCCTGGCGCTGCCGGCCCGTCCCGCAGATGCGCGTGTCGACGAAATGCGCCTGCCACCGCCAGAACACCACGAGCCTGACAGCAGCACCACCGCCGATTCGCGTGATTGCGAAACCGCGCATGGCAAGCGTGAGCGCGAGACAAACGCCTGCGATCGCTTCGGAATGCGCAATCAGTATGCGTGCCGATGCGCGTGCCCACGAGAAGCGCCTGCGGCCGCCGGGACGACGTGGGCCCGAACGCAGCCGCAGCATCGCCAGGTCACGCGGTTTCGAGGCGCGCATGGCAAGCATGAGCGTCAGACAAACACCTACCTTTGATTTGGAATGCGCAATCAGTGCGCGTGCCGATGCGCGTTTTCACGGAGAGCGCCAGCTGCCGCCGCGACGACGCGAGCTGTCAGCTGCCCCAGCATCGCCGATTTCTCGCGGTTTCGAAGCCGCGCGTCGCAAGCACGAGCGCTAGACCAACGCCTGCCTTCGATTCGGAATGCGCAATGAGTACGCGGCGCGGCTTTCATCGTGCATCGGCACGACCGCCTTGCGTGACGTCCATAGTTAGCCGCTTGCGCGCGCTTCGCTCGTCGAACCATTCATAGCGGTCCGGCGCGGCGATGCGCACCGCGCCGTCCATCGCTGCGAAGCAAGACGAGGCCCGCCGCGCCCCATGCGGCATCAGCGCGCGATCAGCAGCCCGACGATCAGGCGGCCTATCGCCGCCATCGCGATGGACTTCCACGGGTTATCGTGCACGAAGTCGTCGGTGCCTTCCGTGACGAGCCGATAGCGCGCCACGGCGACATCCTGCGCCCCCGAGATGACGCGCTGCGCCCGGCGGCCCGCCGACAGCCGCTCCGGACGCAACGGACTGCCCTGCCCTTGCGAGGAAGCCGACGCCGGCTGCGCAAGCACGGCCGGACTGTCGCCGCCCTCCAGCACGCTGCCGTGCGCATGATAGGGCGCGGGATACGGAGCATTACGCGCGGGCTGTTGCGCAGCGCCGGGCGCGTGCGCCGCCGCGTTGCCCTCGCCGCTCTGCTCCATGCCGGGCCCGAGTGCGGCGTCCATCGCGCGCTCCACGGCCTTGCGCGACACAGCGGGTTCGCCCGACGATGTCGCGGCGTTCCCTTTTGCATTCGCGTTGCCGCTGGCGTTGGCATTTGCGTTGACGTTGACGTTCTCCATGGCGCTCTCCTTTCGCGTCGTTGATGTCATGCGTGAGCCGTTCTTCGTCCTGCCAGCAAGAGTCGCACCGACGACAGACGCGCGCCACTCGTCCGCACGGCATAAGCCCGACGCCGGAGCGCGTCCGCATGAATCGCAATTTCTTTCACATACCGGTGAGAATTGCTCGTTTGCCGACGCCCGGCCGCGCGCCTACGATGCTCCTCCATCGGACGAAGCCCTCGGCTCGCGCATCTTTCGTTTCAGGCCGCAGCGAAGCATCGCGCGATTGCGCGCCGCTACGATGGCTTCATCCTTTCTTTACGCGAAGCCTGTCATGAATCCCGTCAATCTAGCTCAGTTGCTTTTGCTCGCCGCGCTGTGGGGCGGCTCATTTCTCTTCATTCGCGTGGGGGTGACCGATCTCGGCGTCGCGCCGCTGATGGCGCTGCGCGTGGGCATCGGCGCTGCCTTTCTCGTTATCGTGTTGATGCTGCGGGGCTCGCCGCGCGAGGCGTTCGCGACCATGCGCAAGCGCGCGTGGCCGCTTTTCGTGGTCGGCGTCTTCAACTCCGCCGCGCCGTTTTGTCTCTTCGCCTATGCGGAATTGACGTTGACCGCGGGCGTCACCTCCGTGATCAACGCGACGACGCCGCTCTGGGGCGCGCTCGTCGCCTACCTGTGGCTCGGCGATCGTTTGAGCCGCCTGCGCGTGGCGGGACTGGGCATCGGTTTCGCGGGCGTGATGGCGCTCGTGTGGGATCAGATGTTCGTTCACGACGCCACGACACCCGCGATCGCGCCGATGACGACGGCGCTAGCGGCCCTCGCCGCGCTGGCCGCGACGCTCTGCTATGGCATCGCCGCCAGTTACACGAAGCGGTATCTGACCGGTGTCGATTCGCTGACCGTGGCAGCCGGCACGATGAGCGCAGCGACGCTCGTGCTCATCCCGTTCGCGCTCGTCGCGTGGCCCGCGGGCGCGGTGTCGCTCAGCGCGTGGGGCGCGGTGCTCGGCCTCGGCGTCGCGTGCACGGGCGTGGCTTACATGGTGTTCTTTCACCTGATCGCGGTCGCCGGACCCGCGCGGGCGATCACCGTCACGTTCGTGATTCCGATATTCGGGATTCTGTGGGGCGCGCTCTTTCTGGCCGAGCGCGTGTCGGCGGGCATGGCCGCGGCTTGCGCCGTCGTGCTGGCCGGCACCGCGCTCGCGACGGGCGTCGTCAAGCGCGTGCCGCTCGTGCGCGAACGCCGCGCGGCGTGCGCCAAGCAGTGAACGTAGTGCGCAGTACGCCGCTTATCGCCACAAGCGCGTGAGCGGTCCGCCTTCTCCGCCGACCGGATCGCTTTTCGGGAACGGCAGGGCTTCCATCGCGCGCCGCTCGTCGTCGGAGAGCGCGTCGCGGCGAATGTCCCACTGCTGGTCCGGGGGGTACGCGCCGATCACCTGAAAGCGGCGTCCGCTCGTCAGCAAGCAGTGCCCCGTGCCGGCAGGCAGAATCAGGGCATCGCCTGCGCGCAGGGGGATCACGCGCCCGTTCGGTCCGCCGATGATCAGTTCAGCTTCGCCTGACGCCACGCCGAGCGCCTCATGCGCCGTCGAATGGAAATGGTGATAGTCGAAGACGCTGTCGCGCCATTGCGGCGGCCAGCCGTTCTGCGCGAAGAGCGCCTCGAAGCGGCTGCCGCAGTCGCGGTCCTGAGGATCGATCGCGCCGTGCCAGACGAGTACCGGCAAGCGCGCGTTGTTCGGCACCCAGCCGTTCGCCGCGAGCATGAACGACTCGCAGCGGGCGTCGGCCGCCTGCTCGGTTTCGGTGTGCTCGGCCATATGCGTTTCTCCGTGGAATCGGGAGCATCGCAGCAACGGCTGTTCCTGTCGTTAGGCGCGGTTCAGCGTGTTTTCGCGCTTCGTCGGCTCGCGGAGATTAGCGGCCGTGCCAGTGCTCATTCCGCCGAACCCGACGCCGACACCTATTAACCGCGTTGTCACGCGTCGCCGGCTCGCGGAGATCAGCGGCCGTGCCAGTGCCCGTATCCGCCGAAGCCGACGCCGACCGATATTCATCGCGTTCCACGCCTCTCCGGCTCACCGGAGTTTAGCGGCCGTGCCAGTGTCCATATCCGCCGAAGCCGACGCCGACCGATATTCGTCGCGTTTCCACGCCTCTTCCGCTCGCCGGGATTAGCGGCCGTGCCAGTGTTCATTCCGCCGAACCCGACGCCGACCGATATTCATCGCGTTTTCACGCCTCTTCGGCTCGCGGAGCTTAGCGGCCGTGCCAGTGCCCGTATCCGCCGAAGCCAACGCCGACCGATATTCATCGCGTTCCACGCTTCTCCGGCTCACCGGAGTTTAGCGGCCGTGCCAGTGTCGATATCCGCCGAACCCGACGCCGACCGATATTCGTCGCGTTTCCACGCCTCTCCGGCTCGCGGAGCTTAGCGGCCGTGCCAGTGTCCGTATCCGCCGAAGCCAACGCCGACCGATACCGACGGCGCGTAGTACGCCGGCGCATAACCGTAGCCGTATGCGGGCGCATAGCCATAAGCCGGCGCGGGCGCATAGGCATACGGCGGCGCATAGACGCAGCCGCTCAATGCCGCCGCGAGCGCGAGCGTCGCGGAGACGATCGCCAGACGCGACACGCGCCGGCCCGGCTTGGTGTTCATGTGCCTATTCATGATGTGCGCTCCCCGACGTCCGGTCTCACCAATGGCGATGGCCATAGACGCCGTGATGCGCGTACCAGTCGCGACGGTCCCAATAACGGTAGCCGTCCCAGTAACGATCGCCGTGCCAGCCGACGACGATAGCCGGCGCGGGCGCGACCATCACGGGCGCGGGCTGGTACACGACGGGCGGCGGCGCGGGCTCATACACGACGGGCGGCGGCGCGGGTTGCTCGACGTAGACGGGCGGCGGCGGCGCGTACACGGGTTGCGGCGCGGCGTACACCGGCGCAGGCGCGGCATAGACCGGCGCGACCGGGACGCCCAGATTGACCCCGATGCTCACGCCCGCGAATGCCGCCTCGCACGCGAGCGCGGCGCATGCGGCGATTCCCAGTCCGATAATTGTTTTGACGTTCATGTTGTCCTCTGCCTGACGGCCGCAGCACGGCCATGACCGCATGTTAGGCGGGCGCGTCGGGCCTTGCGTTACAACGCCTGTAACAGATGTGAACGTTGAAACGAACGGTCGGCTTGCGCCGTATCGCCCGTCGCGAGCGTATCGGCGATGTCGCCGCAAGCGGTTGCGCGGTCGGGCGCCCGGTGGGATAGTGCGGGCTTCGTCAAAAAAGGTTGCGAGCGAATGGACCTGTTGCGAAGCATGCGGATTTTTGCGCGCGTGGCGGAAGCGTCGAGCTTCACGGCGGCGGCACAACAGTTGGACATCACGACGGCGCAGGCATCGCGGGCCATCACCGATCTCGAGACGCACTTGCGCACGCGGCTTCTGAATCGCACGACGCGGCGCGTCGCGCTGACGGATGCCGGTAACCGCTATCTCGCGCGATGCAAGGAAGTGATCGAGCTAGTCGATCTGTCCGAAGCCGAAGCCGGCGATGCCCGCGTGCTGCCGAGCGGCGTGCTGCGCATGCATGCGCCGATTACGTTCGGGCATCACTATGTGGTGCCCGCGCTCACGCGGTATCTGGAGGCGCATCCGCAAGTTCGCGTGGAGTTGACGTTGTCGCAGAACGTGCCCGACATGCTCGACGAAGGCTACGACGTCTTCGTGCAGGTGACGACATCGGCGCTGCCGGACTCGGCGCTCGTCTCGACCCGCATCTGCTCGATGCCGAGCGTGCTCTGCGCGTCGCCGCGTTATCTGGAGCGGGCGGGCGTCCCGCGCGATATCGACGATCTGTCGAAGCATGCTTGCCTGCAACTCGTCACCACGTTTTTTCCGGTCGATCGCTGGGCGTTCGAGGGCCCGCGCGGACGAGCCGAGGTGGATCTTCCGCCGGGGCGCCTGCGGGTCAATTCGGCGGATGCGCTCGCCTTCGCGGTCGCGGATGGTTTCGGCATTGCGCCGCTGCCGGCGCTGTCCGCGCTGCCGTCCATTAGAAGCGGAGAACTCGTGCGCGTGCTTCCCGAGTGGGAACTGCAAACCATGACGATCTACGCGATGTATGCGTCGCGGCAATATCTCGATGCGAAGATCAAGACGTGGGTGGCGTTTTTGAAGGAATTCGTCGAAGGGACGCTGGCGGAGCAGATGGGGTGAGGGGGCGGGAAGTTCTCGGGGTGGTCGGCGGGGCTTTGTTCGTTGCGTTCGACCGGTCTCGCTTTTGGCATTCTGCATTCGGCATTCCGCTTGCCTTTGACGTTGTCCTTTGGCGTTCGCCGTCCCTCTTCGAACAACCTTGACTTCCAACGCAGCCGGCCGACGTCACCCGCCACCGAAGCCGATGGGTTGAGGGTGCGCGAAGCTGGCGCAGTGGGCGGCGTTTGCTGGTTGCCCTGAATGGGGTCTGGCGCCTCGCCTTTGGCGTTTGGCGTTTGGCGTTTGGCGTTTGGCGTTTGGCGTTTGGCGTTTGGCGTTTGGCGTTTGGCGTTTGGCGTTTGGCATTTCGCACTCGGCATTCCGCGTGCCTTTGACCTTTGCCCTTCGGCACTTGCCGGCCCCACTTGAACAACTTCTCCTAAAAGCAGACGGCCCACGTCATCCCATCACCGAAGCCGACGGGTTGACCGTTCGGGAAGCTGGGCGTGGCGGGTGGCATTTGCTGGTTGCCCTGAACGGGTCTGGCCTCTCGGGTCTGGCCTCTCGGGTCTGGCTTCTCGGGTCTGGCTTCTCGGGTCTGGCCTCTCGGGTCTGGCTTCTCGGGTCTGGCTTCTCGCGTTTGGGTTTTGCATTCGGCATGCGGCATCTCGTCCCACGTGGCTTTGACCTTCTTGCCCTTTGGCGTTCGCCGCCCCGTCTTAGATCAGTCACTTGCAACGCAGACTCCCGGCATCACCGCGCCACTGAAAACTATGGGTTGAGGGTGCATGAAGTTGGGCGTGGCCGCGGCGTTTGCAGTTTGCCCTAGGAACGGGTCTGGCTTCTCGCCTTTGGCGTTTGGCGTTTTGCATCCACCATTCGCCGTTCATCATTCGCCATTCTGCGTGCCTTTGCCTTACCCATTGAGGACCATCGCCCCTTGTTGGGGGTTCGCTCCCAACGCCGAGTTCCGACATCACCCCGGCACTGACGCCTATGGGTTGAGGGTGCACAAACGCGGACTCAGCGGGCGTCGATTACTGTTGCCCCCAAACGGGTTCTGGCTTCTCGCCTTTGGCGTTTGGCATTCGGCATTCCTCAAGCGGCATTCCACATGCCATTGACCTTCGCCCTTCGGCGTATGCCGCCCCTATTCGATCAGTTCGCTTCAACGGAGACGGCCGGCGCCAACCCGCGACCGAGCCTATGGCTTGAGGGTGCGCGAGGCGAGCGTAGCGGGCGGCGTTTACCGGTGCGCACAACGGCTCTGGCTTCTCGCGCTTGGCCTTTGGCATTCTGCATTCGGCATTAAGCATGCCTTTGACCTTCGCCGTCCCCCACTTCAAACAACTCACTCCCGACAAAGAAGCCCCCCACCAACCCACCGCCGACGCCCGCCGCCCCGCCCGCCGCCTCGCCCGCGTCACGCCTGCGTCGCCTGCACCGGCACTGCCGGAACCACCGGCACCAGCCGCCCCTGCAAAGCCGCCCGCACCGTCCCCGCAACCAACCCCGCGATCACCACGTTAGCCACGATAAACGAAGCCACCGCGATCCATTCCACCGGACCCTGCGCCCCGCGCTCAAGCATGCGGATGGCCATCGTCGGCAACGCGGCCACGCCGAAGCTGAACGCCCAGTACGAAGGCGCGAACGCGCGCTGACGAATCCACGGCACGAGGCGCGTCAAGATCAAAGCCTGATAGAGTCCGTAACCGAGCAGCATGTACGCGAAGACATCCGGCACCCCGTGCGTGATCGCGAGATACGACACGCCTCCCACCACCGGCGGCGCGAGCTGAATGCCGAGCGTCGGGCGCAGCGCATCGGCGAGCGGCTCGTGCACGGCGGCGCGATGAAGCAGAATCGATTCGATCGCGAGCCACGAGAACACGCCCGCGCCGAAGAACAACGCGCCGAGCTGCGTCCAGCCGAAGGCCGCGGCTGCCGTGCCTGCGACGAAGCTCGGCGCGACAGTCGGCAGATACATCGCCGGTGTCGTAAGTTCGGGTTTGCGGCCGCCTTGCCAGAAGCGCCCGTGCAGGAACGCCCCGAGCGCGAGTTGGCTCGCAACGCCTACGAAGAAGAGCCCCACCGCGAGTTCGCGCGAAACGGCCTGAACCGCTTGCGCGGCGAGCATCGTCGATACCGGGACGAGCGCCGCAAACGACGACTGCACCGGATGCCGCATCTCCGCGATGGCCTCCTCGCGCTCGGTCAGCCACTTCCGGCCATAAGCGACCAGAAGCGCGATCCATACGACGAGCGCGCCCGCCGTCAGCAGATCCGGCACGCCATGCGGGACATGCCACACGCGAGCCGCCGCGCGCCATGCGCCCGCCAGCGCCAGCGTGCCCACCGCGATGCCGAAGAACGCCACCGGCATCGGGCCGGGACGGGTTGCAGGTTGGTTCTTGTCCATTGCCTTCTCCTTTTCGCATGTCCGAAGCGCGCGGTTGCGTTCTTCGTCGTTGGAGAAAGCTTAGTGGCGAGGGCCGGCGGCGCAAATGTCGCAACGTCTTGTTCGGCTGCTCGATCGTCTCAGACTCGCGATGCTCCGCAGCGCCAAACTGCGCGTAACATCCACGGCATCATTCACGCGAGGAAACGACACGATGGCATATCGCATCGCACGCACGCTCGTCACCCTGGTTCTGCTCGCGCTGGCCGCCTGCCCCGGCCCCGTCGAATTCTCCGCGAACGCGAATCCGCCGCCTGCCAGCGAATCCGTCAACGCCGACTTCAGCGGCATGGACCGCGCGATGGACACCTGCAAAGCCTCGTCGCGCAACGCGGGCCCCGGCCGATGCGCGCAGGTTCGCGCATATGAAGCGTGCATGAAAACGCAGGGCTACATCACCGTGCTCGGCCCGGAGAATCCGCCGAATTGCGGACAACCCGACTGGGAACAGGATGTCCGCCGCTGGCTGAAGTGAATTCGTGTGAAAGCCACGGCTGCGACGACGGAAGTATGCGATGTCCGACGTGGCGAGCTCCACGCTCAGCATGCAAATGTCGAGCGGCTCGCTGGGCCGAAGACTGGCCATCGCTGTGGGCCGCTGACCCGGGCTCAGCGATGCCCGCCGAGGCGTGCGACGAGCCTCGCTTTCGGCCAGCGAGAGCGCGAGATGGCCGTGAGAGCGCATCGCGTGCTGCGACGCCGGCAGCAGACCGTGCGGCCGTGCGGATACGGCAATGGCTTCGCGCACATGGAGTTGCATCGCGCAAGCACTCGGCATCTTCCCATCGGCATGTGCAGCACGGCAACATCCGCGTCGTCCGCTCGCAGCACCTTGCCCGCGTCGTCGCGCGAACGCGCCGTTCCGGTCAAGTACGCCGAGCAACGCGCATGAAGACGATATAAAGCAACGCCCCCGCCACCGCGCCGATCAGCCAGCCGAGGTTGTTCGGTGGCAGCACCTTGAGCAGTTGCGTCGAGAGTTCCCAGCCGACCGAGATCACGCCGGACACGATCAGCGCCGCGAGCCCGACCTTGTTCCAGCCGCCGTCGTAGTAAAAGCGCGAGCCGGGCTGCATGGTGTACAGCTCGGCGGCGTTCACGTGTTGACGCTTCACGAGGTAATAGTCGGCGATCATCACGCCATAGAGCGGCGCGAGGACCGCGCCGAACACCGACACGAAAATCGTGATCGCCTTCGGACTATCGACGAAGATCCACGGACACACGACCACCGCGAGCACCGACGCGATCAGCCCGCCCTTCTTGAAGTCCACGTGCTTCGGGAACAGATTGGCGATGTCGTAGGCCGGCGATACGAAGTTCGCGACGATATTGATGCCCATCGTCGCGATCACGAACGTAATGCTGCCGACCGCCACCGCGAGCTTGTTGTCGATGCGCGAGACGATCTCGACCGGGTCCATGATCATCGCGCCGAATACTTTCTCGCTGCCCGCCGTGACGATCACGGTGATGATGGCGAACGCAATGAAGTTGAACGGCAGGCCCAGGAAATTGCCGATCTTCATCTGTCGCTCGCTTTTCGCAAAGCGCGAAAAGTCGCCGAAATTCAGCAGCAGCGCGGCGAAATAGCTAACGACGAGCAGAATGGCGTTCACCATCGCGTGCAATTGCTCGTCGCCCGGCAGCACCTTGCCGGAGAGCGTGAGATTCAGGCTCCCGAGCCCCGCGCGATACAGAATCCATCCCATCAGAAAGAACATCACGACGTACACAGCCGGCCCGCAAAAGTCGATGAACTTGCGGATGATCTCCATGCCACGCTGAAAGATCACGAGTTGCAGCAGCCACATGAAGAGAAAGCTGACCCAGCCGAGCATGTCGAGCCGCAGAAAGCTCGAATCGCGCAACGCCACGGCCGACGGCACGAAGAGCAAGAGCAGCGTGGCCACCGCCTTCGACGCGAAGTACGTCTGCACGCCATACCAGACAATGCCCACGACGCCGCGAATCAGCGCGGCGAGGTTCGCGCCCATCACGCCCATCGAGACGCGCGCCATCACGGGGAATGGAATGCCGTGCACCAGGCTCGGCTTGCCGACCCAGTTCATCAGCACGTAGACCACCAGAATGCCGATGGTCATCGCAAGCAGGACCTGCCAGCCCGAGAGCCCGAGCAGAAAGAGGCTCGCCGCGAAGGTGTAGCCGCCGACGCTGTGCACGTCCGACATCCACATCGCGAAGATGCTGTAGCCGGTCCATGTGCGCCGCGCGCGCGGCACGGGCGCGAGGTCGTGGTTGTAGAGACGCTCGTCGGCGTCGGCGACGTCGACATCGGCGCCCGGACCGAGAGCGGAGGTATTCGCAACGTGCGAAGCTGGCATGATCGTCCCCTCTGTTCAAAGCGTCGAGCCGCGTTGAGCAACGTTGAGTAGCGTTGCCTGCAACGCAAACGGCCGACAAATGAAGCCGCGATGGAGATGCGAATCGCCAGATCCGGGGAAAAGCGCGCGGGCCCGGCCACGACGGGCGCGCGCCCGCCGTTACAGAGAGATTAAAGTAAAACGGCGCGCTTGCCGATATGCGGGGCATGAGAAAAAAACGCCTTCCCGCCCGCGATGTGAATCTCGCCTTCGCCGCTGCCGCCGAAGCCCTTGCGCTCATCTGCCGGTTGCGCCGCATCGACGCGGCCGATCTGCCGGCACAGGACGTCGATGCGCTGCTCGACATCGCGTTCGAAGAAGCCGCGCAGCAAGCCGCCGCACGCCGCACGAAAGCGCATCGCGCGGGATAGACATCGCTTCGGGCGTGCAAGTTGCTTGGCGGCTTGTCGTCCCGTCGCCCTGAACATGGGGCTGGCCATCGTGCGAGGGCCGCACACGCGCCGCGGAGGTTCCATGTCGAAGATTCTCGGCCCCGTGCTCGGGCCACAGATCAAAAGCGTCGCGCGCCATCCGCTCGGGTTTCTCACGCGGACCGTGAAGGCGTTCCGCGCCAATCAGGGCATGCTGCTCGCCGGCGCGGTGGCGTATTACGCGCTGCTTTCCATCGTGCCGCTCCTGATTCTCATCGTGATCGTGCTGTCGAAGTTCGTCGGTCAGCAGGAGTTGCTGGACACGCTCGCGCATCTGCTGGAATGGCTGGTGCCGGGACAGGCGCGCGCCATCGTGCGCGAGCTCGCCAATTTTCTGACGCATCGCGCGGTGATCGGCTGGCTGCTTCTCGTCACGATGATCTTCTTCAGTTCGCTCGCCTTCACCGTGCTGGAGAACGCGATGTCGGTCATCTTCGTGCACCGCGTCGCCATTCGACGGCGCCACTTTCTCTGGTCCGCGCTGCTGCCGTACTGCTACATCCTGTTTCTCGGCGTGGGCATGCTGATCGTCACGCTGGTGTCGAACGGCCTTCAGGCGATGGGCGATAACAGCGTCACCCTGCTCGGCTTCGACGTGTCGCTCAAGGGCGCGTCGCGGGTGCTGCTCTATCTGCTCGGCGTGGCGGGCGAGGTGTTCGTGCTGACGTCCATCTATCTCGTGATGCCGGTGGGGCGGCCGTCGTTCAGGCTCGCGCTGCTCGGCAGCATCACCGCCGCCCTGCTCTGGGAGATCACGCGCCACGTGCTCGTCTGGTACTTCGCGACGCTTTCGCAGGTGAGCGTGGTGTACGGGTCGCTCACGACGTCGATCGTCGTGCTGTTCAGCCTCGAAGCGCTTGCGACGCTGCTGCTCTTCGGCGCGCAGGTCATCTCGGAGTTCGAGCGTTTCGGCTTGCCACAGCCGGACAAGCCGCCCGCCTTTCGCACCGACTGACACGCCGACTGACACACCGCGCGATGTCCGCGCGGCACGGTTGGGATACATTCGGCGCGTTGCCATCACCGGGACTTTCGATGGACGAAGCCTATCCCGATGCGTCGTCGCCGGCGCGCACCGCCACGCTCGCCGCGCTCGCGATGCTCGCGTTCGCCGGCAATTCGCTGCTGTGTCGCCTGGCGCTGAAGGGCACGAGCATCGATGCCGCGACGTTCACGTTCGTGCGCATCGCGTCGGCGGCGCTCGTGCTGTGGCTGATACTCGCGGCGCGCGGCGGCGATGCGCGGCGCGCCGGAAGCTGGGCGTCGGCCGCGATGCTCACGCTCTATGCGGCCGCCTTCTCCTATGCCTATGTCGCGCTGTCGGCCGGCGCAGGCGCGCTGCTGCTCTTCGGCGCGGTGCAGGCGACGATGATCGGCTACGGTCTCTTTCGGGGCGAACACCTCACCGCGCGTCAATGGCTCGGCCTGACGCTCGCGCTCGCCGGCCTTGTCTGGCTCGTGCTGCCGGGACTGGCCGCGCCGCAGCCGTTGTCATCGGCGCTGATGCTCGTGGCGGGCGTCGGCTGGGGCGTGTATTCGCTAAGAGGCCGCGGTCTCGCTGATCCGACCGCCGCGACCGCCGGCAATTTTCTGCGTGCGTTCCCGATCGCGGCGGCGGTTTTCGCGCTCGCTTACCGGCACGCGACGTTCGACGCCGCCGGGTTCGGCTATGCGCTGGCCTCGGGCGCGCTGACGTCGGGACTCGGATACATCATCTGGTATGCGGCGCTGAAGAAGCTCGAACCCGCGACCGCCGCGACCGTGCAACTGAGCGTGCCGGTCCTTGCGGCAGCGGGCGGCGTCGCGCTGCTAGGCGAGGCGCTTACGGTCCGGCTCGTCGTCAGTTCGGTGGCGATTCTCGGCGGTATCGCGCTCGTCATCGCCAGTCGCCGAAAACGCTAGAATGAGCGGCGCTTCATGCATTCGCCGCTTCCGTCTGTGCGCAAGGCAACCAAGCGAAGCCTCGCTGATCTGAGGAATGGCGATTGCGGTCGGCTGGCCTGCTCGATGCTACGGTAGTATTCGGTATTCGCGCGGTCACGTGCGGCAGCGTCATGCGCAGTGCGGCTTGCGGCCGGCAGCGCGCGTCGCGCAACACCGTGGCTGCTGACGATTGGCAGATTTTGCCGGCCTGCGGCAAGCCTTACATCGTTGCAGGCGGTACGGCCGGTTCTCCGCTTCCCGATGAGCCACGCTCGGGGCAACGCCGTCGAGATCGGCCGCACGCTTTTTCAGTTTGATTATTCATTTCGAATGACGCGCGCAGCGTAAGGGGTCACGCCCGCTTCGCTTACGCGCTTCATCCGGCTTCCTGCGGCGACCCGCGCACGACCGCGCGCGCGGTCGGTGTCCGCCGCTGATGTACATGTTCTGGAGAGCGCAGCCATGCCTCACCACGCTGAACTACCCGAAGAGCCGTGGGGGGGGGGGGGGGGGGGGGGGGGGGGGGGGGGGGGGGGGGGGGGGGGGGGGGGGGGGGGGGGGGGGGGGGGGG